>CAYMNF010000010.1:0-40866 GCA_964391735.1 uncultured Bacteroides sp.
ATGCTCAACTACTGCATGAGGTTTTACGAGCGACAGTTCGTAACACGAGAAGAGCTGAACAATGATGTGCTTGCCCGCTTTGAGACTTTGCTTGACGATTACCTTGAATCCGGCAAAGGAGCCACTGATGGTATTCCGACCGTAAAACACTTTGCCGATAAGATATGTCTTTCGCCAAACTATTTTGGAGATTTAGTAAAGTCTGAAACCGGGAAGACAGCTCAGGAATATATACAGCTGAAAATGATAAACCACGCCAAGAGTGCACTTCTCGACCCGGAAATTTCTACTAAGCAGGTCGCTGAACTGTTGGGCTTCCAATATCCTCAGCACTTCATCCGTTTCTTCAAGAAACAGACCGGTCAGACCCCAAAGGAATACCGATTAGCTATGTCTTGATTAAAATCTGTCAATAATGAGGCTTTGTCTAAATGAACTGCACCCCAAAAGTTTTTGTCCAACTTTTGGGGTTCAGTTCAAAATATGCGCAGCCTCTTTCTTTTTGGTCATTTTTGTTGCTATCTATTGGCGCGCTCTGAGGTTGCTACATCCCCTTCGAAATACGGGTTCAGTTCTTTTTGACATACAGAATAGCACAAGTTTTGTTCGGTGAGTTTTGGAGTGTTTTGTGCTATGGGTAATTTTTGTAATTTTGCGGGGAGGGGAAGCTTAGGGTATAACTATGCGAGAGATTAAATTGTATAAATTCCATAGAAAAAAGTATGGCACTGACCTTCGTTGCGATGCTATGGAGTTTGATGAGATAAGGCCCGGGATATGCAAATATCCGATATATCGCGCGTCCTTTTATTGTTTGATCCTTATTGAAGAAGGACAAACTACCCTAACTCTCAATGGAGTGTGTAAAACTGTTGGACCGAAAACCGTAATCTGTGGTCTGCCGGGTGAAATATGGGAATGGGGACCCGACCCCCGGATTAAGGCCAAGGTTGTAATCTTTGAGCCGGATTTTATCATGTCGGCGGTTAAAGACCCATTGCTTCTTCAGCGTCCCGGTTTTCTGCAATCGGCAGGTCATGACCCTTTCATTCAGGTGTCTGAGAAAGGTTTTTTATGGATAAGGGATATCATAAGAGAGATGATAGATGAGGTTGCCTCGCACAACAGGTTTTATGATCTGCTTCGAGCGCAGCTGTGGCACCTGATACTGATTATTGAAAAAGAGTATCATCAAAACGGGCATGAGGGGAAAGACCTCCCCCACGGGAATTATGCTACGGGATTTGTTAATCTGGTTGGGGTAGAATTGTATCGACATCATGACGTTGAATACTACGCCGACCGATTGTGTATCTCATCAAATTATCTTAACAAAATATCTCACGCGACTTTAGGAGTAAGTGCACGTGCTTATATCCAGGGAAGGATTATTGCCGAAGCCAAAAATCTGATTACAATAACCGACATGAATGTCAGTCAGATTGCTCACACTTTGGGATTTGAGACGGCCAATTACTTTATACGGTTCTTCAAGAACAAGACGGGCGTCACCCCAGGAGAATACAGCGAAAGCATGTAGATACATCTGTTGTGCTTCAACTGTCAAAACCCCTTTCCGGATGGCTTTAAAGAAAGAACAGGACTATGGAAATAGCAGCTGCAAGGGATAACAGTAGTAGACCAATCTTCTCGTTCCTTGTAAATAGCGGAGCATGGGGGTTATTTTCACGACGGGCCTTTATATAGAACCCGATACCGATAATATAGAAGGCTGAAGTCATCAACAGGCCTAAAAGCCCCCCGGCATACGCCATCCAAAGGCAGAACAATGTTGTGACAATGCCCAATATTCTTATAGGCCATCGGTCAGCAACCTTCAATAAGAATAGCCCGGTGAAGAAGTAGCAAGGGATAATCATAAGTCCGGTGATATGCAGAGCCGCCAGGTAAACATCATCAGCCATCACAACCATCAGCAGAAACACATCCATAACCACGCTTGAGGCAAAAAGCCCGAAGGCAGGCATGTTGTGACGATTGACCCTTTTAAATACCCGGGGGAGAATTCCTACCAACGCAGCTTCATAAGGCACCTGCGCCACCACTAAGGTCCACGCAACCCAGCCCCCAAGCAGAGAGATTATCACGGCGCATATCACAAACCAATACGCCCACTCCCCTACACTATCACGCAGAATATAGGCTATGGAGGGGTCTTGCAAACCGGCAAGGTTTGCACGGCTCATCAGTCCGAAGCCCAGTAGCGTAACTGCAATATACAACACCAACGAGATAAAAAATCCGGCAAAACCGGCACGGCCGATGTCAGAGTTTCGCTTAGCCCTTGCCGACATCATCACGGCACCCTCAACGCCAAAAAAGCAGAATAGTGTTACCATCATGGTGTTCTTAATCTGTGTCGGCAAACTACCCAAGGATACGTTTCCCCAAATATCCACGTCAAACAGCCTCATCTTGAAAAACAGTGCAAAGACGATGATAATGAATATCAACATCACAATCTTAATCGCCGCAAGGAGCGTATTAATGATTTTTGCAGTCTTTATCCCCTCCGACACTATGAAGTACATTATCCAAATCAGCACCGACCCGAACACCACCGTCTCCCATCCATGCTCAAGCAGTCGGGGGAAAAACGCGCCAACGGAGTCATTGAGCATTACGCCATAGGCGACATTTGAAAATGCTGTGCAAAGCCAGTAACCCCACGCAATATTGAAGCCGGCATAGTTACCAAAGCCTGCCTGAGCGTACTGGTACAAACCCGCATTGTACTGTGGGTATTTCTCGCTGAGCCATTTAAACGCAATCACAAGCGGGAGTATCCCAAGCCCCGTTATAAGCCATGAAAACAATACTGCAACAGGGCCGGCTACAGACGCCATATTTTGGGGTAGATTGAAGATGCCGACACCCACCATCAGCCCGAAGACAAGTGCCGTCAGACCCCAAAACCCGAGTTTCCCGCTGGTCAGCATTATCGCTTACTCCTGATGATATTTCATAATGTCAGGAAGGTCTCTGAATCCAAGAGACTGATACACCGAGCGCCCGTCGTCGGTGGTTTCAAGGTAAATCTTGTCACATCCCCGGCGCCGGGATTCCTCAATCAGGTTTGCGACAATTTTATGGGCCAACCCGTGCTGACGGTGCTGCTCACGCACATATATATTCATTAGGTAAGCGCATCGACCCGATGGATTGTCAGGTGAGGGCAACTCCTCGGTAAAACATACCGCTCCGCACCCGCAAGGCTCACCGGCGTAGTCAGCCTCAATGGCATAATGCGTGTCGTCTGCAATATGCTTTTCATAAAACCGCTTGTTGGCCAAGAGCAAACGTTCATCGGCCCTCAGGCCGAAAACGTGCTCTATGACCTCAGCCCTCCAACGCATCAGGGTGGGGATATCCTTTATTTCTTTTAGGGAAACCATCAGTTGTGTACCTGTGTCTTATTTATAATTTCCTTCTTTCAGCACTTTGGGGAGAGCCTTCATATCAATTTTCCCTCGGTGAGTGAGCGGGAGCTCGTTAACCTCTACAAAGAACTCAGGGACCATAAAGTCGGTGAGTTTTGACTTGAGATATTCACGCACATCGTGCAGCGAGAAACCTTTACGCGGAACAATATAAGCGACGAGATAGTGCAAGCCACCCTCATCAAGGAAAGCCCTGACAATGCCACGTTCAACCTCGGGATAGTCATTGAGCACATTCTCCACCTCCTCGGGCTCAACACGTTTGCCAAGTATCATTACCTGCTCGTCACGACGGTGCAAGAATGCCATGTTGCCATCGGGAAGTACATAACCCATGTCACCACTGCGATAGAGGCGAGTGCCGTCCTCAAGCGTAACAAAGTTTGCCTGCTCGGGCGGGTTACCAAGATAGCCCTGATTTACACCCTCACCAAAGATACATATTTCGCCAACCTCACCCTTGGGTACCTCACGCAGGTTCTTGTCAAGAATCTTAACTTCAACACCCTTGATGGCCTTACCGATAGAGAATGTACCGTCCTCAAGGGGTTCGGCATTATCTACCCTGAAGTAGTTTGAGCATACGCAGGTCTCTGATGGGCCGTAAGTATTATAAATGCGTATACCTTTGTTTCGCAGGTTTGTAATATAGCTGGCACGTATCACATCCCCGCCGCTGATAATCAGGTTAACAGTCTTGGGGAGTAATTCAGGACGCTTGTTCAAGTCGGCGATTAGATAGGGGAAACCATCAATAATTGTCACACCGTGGCGGGTACAGAAGTCCATCAAGCCGGTGAGCGGGCCGTTGTGTACCTCAATCGTCGGTATAGCGAGGGTCGCACCATTAAGCAATGTTGTGAACACCTCCTCAACGAATATGTCAAATGAGCAAACCGAATATTGGAGCATTACGTCATCGGGACCGGTGTGCATCTCAGCCTCAAACGCCTCGCAGTAGTTTACGACTGAGTGATTCTCCTGTATCACGCCCTTGGGCTTGCCGGTGGTGCCGGATGTATAGAGGATGTATGCAATACCGTCAGGTGTTGAACGGTCCTCAAATTTTTCGGTAGTGGGGACAAGATCCTCGCAATACTCATCGGTTATTACCAGTTTCACCCCGGCCGTCTTCATCATATAGTCAATACGGTCCTTGGGAAGGAATGGCTCAGCCGGTACGTATGCCGCTCCACTCTTCAGCACAGCAAGCATTGCCGCAATCTGCGCGGCCCCGTGGTGCATAACTATGCCGATAAATGACTCCTTCCTGTCATAGAACTTTGCGAGGATGGAGTTAACCATGCTGTCAAGCTCTGAGTAACTGATTGTGCGATTATCTTCAACTATTGCAGGGTTCTCAGGATACTTTTCTACTATCTCGTGAAAACGACTGTAAATTGTACGTTTGCTCATGGAAACATCTTTTGTATTATATTATTATAAATGCCTTTAGTGGCCTTCTTGTTCACACTTTTTTACGGTATTCTGCAACCGAGTTAATTTTTATTGCATTTTGTCAAAATTACATGCCAAATGATATTTTGGTTATACCAGACCCAGCTCCTTACGCTTTTTTTCACTCAGGCTGTCCACAATCATCTGATACCCGCTGCGTACCAACTCCTTAATCTGAATGTCCGGCATATCTGCATCCAGTTTGACACCAAGCCAGTGCTCTTTATTCATGTGTCATGCGGGAAAAGCAGCCCGGTATCTTGACTGCATATCGGCGATGACCTCAGGGTCACATTTTACATCAATGAATTTTTCATCAGGATTAAACAGGCAAAACCATTTTCCACCGACCTTGAATGTAATAAGCATCTGATATTGAGGTTCGGTCCAGGGTTGATTTTCTTCTGCTTGCGGCAGCGAGAGACAATAATCTCTTAATTCTTCAGTATTCATATTCTTTCTGTTTTACTTTATTAACATGTAGTGAATCAGAAAGTTGCCACCGTTATTGACAATTCCCGAAACGTATCATCTTAATCCCGATTTGTGCTATATCCCCAGATTGCTGCATACAAATATCCCCGCGCCTTAAACAGACACGGGGCTACCTCTTACATATTTCCTTCTGATTTTTTCGGAATTCCTTTTGGTTTTACCGTATGAAGTTGGTCCAGGCATGCTCCTCAGCCTCCGGGCGGGGAACATCTTTCAGACCCTTTAAAAGACGTGCCAGATTATGGCCGAGTGTCCGCATTGTCTGCAGGCCCTCGGCATCCTGTTCAACGTCTCCGGGGACAGTGCCGTAAATATTGTTCCAGTACTGCGAGCTCGGTATCGGCATATTACTTATCTCAAAATACTTGTTCAGACGATCAACGGTGTTAATCGAACCGCCGCGACGGCATACACCTACAGCGGCCGCGGGCTTGTACTGCACCATGCGTCCCAGGGAATAAAACACACGGTCAAGCAATGAACACAGCGACCCGGTGGGCCCGGCATAATATGAGGGCGAACCCACTACAAGCCCGTCTGCCTCAGGGAGCTTCTCCATAATCGTTGTGTAAATACCCGTATTGAAGACGCAAACACCGGTCTCACGGCATTTATTGCAAGCTATACAACCCGGAATAGGCTTGTTTCCGATCCATAGTATTTCAGTTTCAATACCGTCACTGTTAAGTGCATCGGCGACTTCACGCAGAGCCCTATATGTATTCCCCTCCTTATGGGGGCTACCGTTTAATAGCAGTACCTTCATATATTATATAATTTTGTATCCTCAGTATTTTACTAACATGCCGGATGCAACTGTCTCGGCAGCTTTGTCGCCTTTGGTAGCTCGGATTATCTCTATGGCAAAAGGAAGTGTCGTGCCGGGGCCCTCTGAGGTAATAAGGTTGGGTTCAACTACGACTGTCTGCTCAACATACTCCCCTCCGTTGGCGTTGATAGCATCTCCTAAGCCGGGATAGCAGGTAGCTTTTTTACCCTTTAGAACCCCTAACGGAGCAAGCACTACTGCCGGGCCTGCACATATCGAGGCTATGCGGCCGTTCTTCTTATAGTGGTTCAGGACCTTTGCTTTCAAGTCATCGTTGGCAAAGAGATTCTGAGCACCGGGGTCTCCGCCCGGAATGATAAGCCAGTCGGCGTCATCAGTATTGACATCTGCAATCAGGACGTCAGCAAGCATGGTCTGGCCGGTTGCTCCCTTTACCAATAAATTATCTGACACGGCTACAACCGTTACAGGGATTTCAGCCCTGCGTAGGGCATCAATTGTTGCTGTGGCTTCAACCTCCTCAACTCCGGGAGCGAGAAAGATATAAGATGTTTGCGCTTTCATAAATACTGTACCTAATAATACTGAAATTGCTGAAAAAGCAACTTTTAAAAATGAATGTAACATAGTTTTTGGTTAATCCTCAGTATATAGAACTATGCCACCGTACCAAAAGTTCATCTGCCAGGCTTATTTCTTGACAATCACAGCTACATTATTCTTATAGAACGGGAATACCACAGAACCGTCTTTTACAGCAGCTGTCTGACCGGTGTACAGCTCGGTCAGCGTTTCCCCCTCTTTGAAATACTCAGGCAAATGTATGGGCTTTCCCTCAATCGGTTTTAGACGAATAAGGACCGTGTCTTGCCCAGATGTACGGACACATGTATGGGTGTCAAGTGTTGTCTGTCTCCCCGACCCTATTGCCGGATGTGCACTTCTTATGGCCCCCAGATTCTGAAAATGGCTATAAAGAGTTGAATCAATATCATCCCAGTTCATATCAGACCTAAATGCCTGATTGCTATCCACGTTAAACCGTGCATCGCTCAGTTTACGACCTGACTCATCCCCATAGAAAATCTGGACAGCCCCGGGTGCAAGCATCAGTGTGGTAGCACAATCAATCATATTCTCCATATCTGCATCCCTGTGGTATGAATTGTTGAGGTAGCTGAATGGGGACCAATCAGGATGCGACGCTAAGCTGTCAGCATACGCTTGCCAGGTGTATGTAATTCCATCAAGATCGCCGTGCTTGGGGAAATAAAAATTCACAAGACTTGAGAAACCTGCATCGGCATAATCCGGTTTATAATCTATCCCGGCGTATTCATAGTCACCGGTCATATAAAATTTATCAGTCCATTTTGAGGCAGGGCTCTCGGGATGATTTCTTCTCCAACTGTCCAGCGCATCGTTGCACGCCTCGTTTAACTGGTGCCACCGATTTATATTAACATTCTCCACAATGTCGCACCTAAAGCCGTCTATCCCGAATTCCTCAACCCATGATGTTATCCAGGCAATAAGATATTCTGCGGGACACCATTCGCGGTCCTGCCTAAGTTCTAACCCTTTGGGATTAACCCAAGCATCATTTGTGTCCCCCTCACTTGCCCACTTCCTTTTTAAGAAACCGGGTATTTTCACCTTCTCCTCTGACTCATCCTTGAAGTCAGGCATACCGTATAGGGTTGCCTCTAAGGGGTTATTTTCATCCCAAACCTCATCAGGCATACGTATCCACCCACGGTCATACCAATCCTTCCAATTTAAACGCTCCTCAAAGAATTTATCGTAAGACCAGCCGGGGATATGCTCTGCGGCCTGCTCAGGGGTAAGCCCGACGTCGGCAAAGCCATACTGCACGGCATCCAATAGCGTGGGATATCCCGGGTCATTAAGGTTAGCTCCCAACATCACGCGTATACCCTGATTATGTAGGGTGTCAATCAGTTCACGAAGCTCAGCTACGGTTCCGTAGTTTTTGTCAATCTGGGTGTAATCCAGGGGATAATATCCGTGATAGCCGTAATGCGGAAAATCATTAACCGACCCGCTTCCTGACATCCATCCGTGTATTTGCTCGTAGACATCAGTCATCCACACCACATCAATGCCCAAGTTTTTGAAATAACCCTCCTTAGCCTTTTTGAGCATCCCGCTGAAATCACCTCCGTGAAAGGTGGCTGCGTTCATCCTCTCGCTTCCATAGTCGGTTATTCGCCCATAATTTTTGTCATTGGTGGTATCTCCGTTGCAGAAACGGTCTGTTATGACAAAATACACAGTTGCCTTGTCCCAGCTGAATCCATCGGGATTCTGTGCTGACACCCCTGTCATTACTATTAAGGGCAGGAGAAAAATAACTAAAAGATTCCTCATCGCAATTTTTTGCGACAAATTTAGCTTGACTCCCTAATCGCTGAAATGGTGATTTATAACCATTTCAAGAAAGCCAAGGGCTTCTCTAAAGCAGCCTCATTATCGTGGCTGCCGAGACCGCTTCAACAGAGTTTGAGACACTTAGTTTTTCGAGAATATTCTGCCGGTGCCTGTTTACAGTGTTGATGCTTATACCTAATATCGATGCAATTTGTTTGCTAAGTTTCCCTTCGCTGATCAGTCGCAAAATCATCTTTTCTCGGGGGGTGAGTATGTCGGCTCTTTTCTCAGACAATTGTATATTCTCAACACTACCGGTTTTACGGTCAACTATACACGGCGAGATATCAGGTGCGGGGCACTGATTTGGCGAAAGATTGTAACAGCAAAGAATCAGCCATACCTTACCGCCGGGGGACAAACTTAATATTTGCGTTGTGTTCTCGGCATATAAAAATACACCTTCGCGATTTCTGATGCGAATACGGCAGGTTGCCTTAAAGTCGAGTTTGCGATTATCAGGAAGCTTATCAATTTTCTTGAAGAACTCATACTCAAGCATCCTCTTGTCTACAAGATCCTCGGGATGTAGCCGCATGTAGATTTCATCCTCGTCGCTTGAGTACACCTCCTTTGTGCACGTTGCCTCATCGCTGATACCTATCAGATAAGGGAAAGAACCGCCGCTGATGAAGCAGGTGTCGGCTGCGACATCTGTAATTATTCTGCAATCCCCGTCTATGGCGGTAACAACTGCAATATCCCCTTTCAGCCCATTAAGGGTACCGTAGTCAAGCGTCTCCCTCTCCAGATGCTGTGACTGATAGAAGCCATTGAGTTCTTTCCTTAAAACATCCATACACTCAGTATATATAGTGTTTCAGGACATGGAGATGCGGTACTCTCCCGGGGTTAGTCCCGTTTGCTTTTTAAAAAATCTGATAAAGTGCTGTGGATACTGAAACCCAAGGAACTCAGCAACCTGCTTTGTATTTTTCTCAGGATCCAACAGTGCGCTCTTGGCGTGATTAATCATCTTGACCTGGATGTACTCCTGGGCAGACTTGCCGGTTTCTGACTTGACTAAATCCCCAAAATAGTTTGTGGACAGGCACACCTGTGATGCAAAATATTTCACTGAGGGGACACCCTCGGTGAGGCCTTTCCCTGAGAGGAGGTAATTGTCAAGCATCTTCTCAAAGCGAATCATAACATCGTTGTTAAGCTCCTCACGGGTCACAAATTGCCGCTCATAGAACCGCATACAGTAGTTGAGCATGACCTCAATATTTGAGATAATCAGTGATTTGGAGAAACGGTCAATGGGGTGTTGCAATTCTCGTTGAATCTTCCCCATATAGTCCTGTATTATCACCTTTTCCTCATCAGAGAGATGCAGCGCCTCATTTGACGCGTATGAGAAGAATGTATAACTGGCAATACTCTTAGCTAAGGATGTCCTGTTAAGGAAATCAGGATGGAACAGCAGACCTATCGCCTCGGGTATCGGGCCATCCTCCACCCTTTGAATCCCAACCGTCTGGCCGGGAGCAAAGCTCACAACGGTCTCGTTATCAAAGTCATAACTCGTCTTCCCGTAGTTGATTTTGCACCCGGTGGTTTTCTTCAGGAAAAGTGCATAAAACCCGAAGTGCATAACATGCTCAGGCTGATGCACCGTTTCGTCAAAATGGACGATGCTCACCAGGGGGTGGCGGGTCTCAAACCCGAAATAGCGGTTGTATTTCTCTATTGTATCGGCTTGGAATATCTCCATGGTTGAAATGCTTTAGGGTAGGGCAAAAATAGAGATTACACAGTTATGTTCAAAGCCATTATCCCTTTTTCAGTAATCCGGGTTCTTATTTCCGTAATTCGGGTAATAACCTCTTGACGCGGACAAAATACCTTTGCAGAGCACAAATATAACTTATAATGACAGCCAACGAGTTTTTGAAGTTTGCCTCAGAGGGCAACCTGATTGTGGCGGGGAGTCCTCAACAGGCCATGATGCACACCCTCAGCCAACGGGCACTGCGGCTGATGTCGCAAATAAACTGTTCTTATCACGAACCTTCTGAATTAAAGGCACTTGTTGAGGAACTTATCGGCAAGCCCCTTGACGTTGCGTTCGGCCTTTTCCCACCTATATACACTGATTGCGGACTCAACATAACCATTGGCCGCCGCACGTTTATCAACATGGGATGCTCCTTTCAGGACTGGGGCGGAATAACCATTGGCGATGACTGCCTGATAGGACACAACTGCACCATCTGCACCGTCAATCACTCTATGGAACCTGCTCGGCGCGGTGACATGGTCTGCAAGCCGGTGAAAATTGGCAACCGCGTGTGGATTGGTGCCAATTCCACAATTCTACCCGGGGTGACAATCGGCGACGGTGCTATCATTGCCGCCGGTGCTGTGGTAAACCGAGATGTTGCCCCCAACACTATTGTGGGAGGTGTTCCCGCTAAAACTATAAAAACCATTTAAAGGTATGAGAACTAAATCTTTTGCAATACTGTTAACCCTTGCCACCTTCCTTCCCCAAACGATAAAATCATATAATCCAAACGATACTATGCAAACCGAAAGCCTGATCCTCACCGATGAATGGGACAAAACGTTCCCTAAAAGCGATAAAGTAGACCACTCAAAAGTTACCTTCGTCAACCGCTATGGCATAACCTTAGCAGCCGACCTTTATAAACCGAAGGGGGTTGCGGGAAAACTCCCCGCAATAGCCGTCAGCGGTCCTTTCGGGGCTGTAAAGGAACAGAGTTCCGGCCTCTATGCACAAGAACTGGCCGAGAAGGGCTTCCTGACAATCGCCTTTGACCCATCATATACCGGAGAAAGCGGGGGTACACCCCGTTATGTCGCCTCCCCGGACATTAATACCGAGGACTTCAGTGCTGCCGTTGACTTTCTACTGTGTCGTGATGATGTTGACCCGGCAAAAGTCGGTATACTGGGCATCTGCGGTTGGGGAGGTATTGCCATACAGGCTGCTATCAACGACCCCCGCATCAAGGCAACCGTGGCCTCTACCATGTATGACATGACCCGCGTAAATGCCAACGGATACTTTGACAGCGAAAACACCGCTGAGCAACGCAATGCTAAACGTGTAGCAATGGCTAACCAACGCACCTTGGACTATCGCAACGGCAATTACAAACTTGGCGGCGGGGTAATAGACCCTCTTCCCGAGGATGCACCCCAATTTGTCAAAGACTATTATGCCTACTACAAAACTCCGCGTGGGTATCACAAACGCTCGCTTAACTCAAATGGCGGATGGAATGTGACATCTAATCTTCCGTTCTTAAACTTCAAGTTTTTTGAGTATGCCGATGAACTTGAGCAGCCCGTCATGATTGTGCACGGCGATAAAGCCCACTCCTTCTATTTTGGCAAAGAGACCTTTGAAAAACTCAAAGGCGACAACAAGGAATTCCTGGTTATACCCGGGGCCAATCACACCGATTTATATGACCAAAAGGATATAATCCCCTTTGAAAGCATCATTGAGTTTTACCACAAAAATTTTGAAAAATGAGGTATTTGATTCTTTCATTTGCACTACTGTTTTCATGTTCGCTGACAATGTGTGCTTGCTCACAAGACCATGATGAGCCCGCTGCAAAAGAGGATACGGCCACTGAACCGGACCGAAAAGACGACAAGGTGCTTATCGCATATTTTTCATGCACCGATGTAACCAAGGGAGTTGCTGAGGAAATCGCCGATATAACGTCAGGGACTCTTTTCCGCATTGAGCCCCGTGAGGCATATACCGCCGCTGACCTTGACTATAACAGCGATTGCCGTGCTAACCGCGAACAGCAGAATCCGGCAGCCCGGCCGGCAATAAAAGAACTGCCGGCCGACCTGACCGAATATGACGTAATCTTTCTGGGCTACCCGATATGGTGGGGAAAAGCACCGCGGGTAATCAGCACGTTCCTTGAGGGTGCGGACTTCAGAGGAAAAACTAGCGTACCCTTCTGCACCTCACACTCAAGCAGTTTAGGCAGTAGCGACACCGACCTGCACTCTCTGGCTCCCGATGCCGTATGGAAACCCGGGAAACGTTTCCCCCGCGGAGCAACAAAAGCCCAAATTGAGTCCTGGATAAACGGGCTCGGTGACCTTTAGACCAAAAGTTAGCTGCCTAACGGCACAAAATTGCTCAGGGGGTTACCGGGTTTTGCTGACTCCATAAGTTGCTGTGAGAAGCTGAAGGAGGCTGCATCCGTATCGGTAACAACCGACAGCAATGCGGGGCCCTCGGCAGCAAGCCAATTCTTCATGGCATCTCTAAGGTCCGCAGGGTCATCAACCGTCTGAGCCTGGAAACCGATTACCTCAGCCATCTTTCCGAAGTCCGGATTCTGAAGATTTGTCTCACTTGGCTTGAGACCGGCCATTTCCATTTCCCACTTAACGAAAGCAAGGCTGCGGTTATCGGCTACCAAAAGTTTGACGGGTAGGTTGTATTGTACTATGGTGAGCAATTCACCCATCAACATTGAGAAACCGCCATCACCGCAAACGGCAATCACTTGGCGGTCAGGACACGCGAACTTGGCACCTATAGCCATTGGCATTGCATTTGCCATGGAACCGTGGGTGAATGACCCTATCATTCGTCTGTCAGCCTTGGCCGTCAGATAGTGTGAGGTCCAGACATTATTCATCCCGGTATCGACGGTGAAGACTGCATTGTCGTCAGCCAACTCGTCAAGCAAACTCAACATATATTCGGGGCGAATTGCACCCTTGTTGCCGGGATTCTTCACCGGTTCGGCAAATTTTTCCTGAATTTGTGCGTAATCGGCAAGACTCTTGTCAAGAAAATCTGTGTCGGTTTTGTCAACAATTTTAGGAAGCAAAGCAGACAGAAATACTGTTGCGTCAGCCCGCACACCCAAATCAACCTTGGCCTTACGTCCCAGGCGCTCAGCCCTTACGTCAACCTGAATAATTTTTTTATCAGTCGGGAAGAAACCCGGGTATGGAAAATTCATACCGATTAACAGCAAGACATCAGCCGAAGCAATTGCATCCTCTGCAGACCACATGCCTAAATAACCCATGTGCCCCACATAGTTTTTACATTTGCCCATAAACTCAAGCTGGCTTTTATAGGTAGTGCCGACCGGGGCCTTAATTCTCTCAGATAGTTCATTGACCAGTTCGGCAGCCTCTTTTGCTCCCGACCCGACATAAATCGCCACAGTTCCGGCCTCATTAATCAGCTTTGCCGCAGCCTCAACCTCCTCATCGGTAGGCTCAGGCACTCTTTCGGTATACAGCGGGGTGGTGGTTGCGTATGAATCAACTGCCGGTTGACCGATTACATCAGCCGGAAGTCCAACAATGCCTACCCCTCCCCTGCCGATAGCCTCCTGCATGGCTGCCTGGAGCATGTGGGGAACCTGAACAGCCGTGGTTGCCATCTCGTTATAAACGTTGCAGTTTGAGAACAACAGTGTAGGATTTGTCTCTTGGAAATATTCCGTGCCGAATACCCCGGTTGCGCAGGTTGAGGCAAGGGCAAGTACCGGGGCATTACTGCGTTGGGCATCATACAGTCCGTTGATAAGGTGGACATGCCCGGGCCCGCTACTGCCCGCACAGGCGGCAAGGCGCCCGGTCAACTGGGCCTCAGCACTGGCGGCAAATGCCCCGGACTCCTCATGGCGCATGTGCACAAACTTTACACGTCCGTCCCTATCCAAAGCATCGGTGAGGTCGTTCAGACTGTCGCCCGTAATGGCATATATATGTTTTACTCCGGCATCAGCAAGCATTTCGGCTACCTGAACAGCTACTTTTTTTGTCTGTTTTGTTTCCATTATCTTTACGTTTACAAGGTATAAACAAACAAGTCCACAAACTTTCTCACAAATACCCGATTTTTTTATAGAAGGTTATATTAATCGACTGAGGGTGTGCCGATAAGCTCGACACACCCTCAGTTATCGGGTATTCAGATATAATCTGAACTTATTGTACCAGAATCTTCTCGGCCTTATTCCCGCTGACGCGGATATAGAAACCGGGGACAGGGTTCTTGACTTGAACACCCTTTAGGTTGAAGTACAGAGCATCATCCTCACGTGCTGCCTCAACACCTATAATTGAGGTCTTGGTATCACTAACCTCAACACGTACGGTTACAGGTGCCGGGTCAACACCAAGATGCTCAGCTGAATCCTCAGCCAAAGCTACTATTACAGAGGCAGTACCGGGTTTCAATACTGTAATCTCACCGGTTTCAGGATTAATCGAAATCGGGGCCTCGTCTGATGCAAAGGGCTGGCCATTGGCATCAACAACAGTATATGTAAACTTGGCATCATCCTCGCGAACACCGTCAACAGTGAGTTCGGGCGTGGGGATGGCAGCCTCTGTGGCGTCCTTATTAATAGTCATTGAACGAATGTCATTGTCGCCAATGGTAATGACAGGATCAGTTGTGGTGTGGTTGACAACAACCTCATAGATATACGGGTCGGCCTTGTACTCATCGGCGGCATCTCCGCTTAGAGAAACTTTGACATAGGCCTCACCCTCACTACCTGGCTTAACAGTGATATTGCCGTTCTCATCAACAGTGATGGGAGCCTCGCCGGCCGGGAAGGGATTTCCGTTGGCATCAACAACCTCATAGGTATATGTAAGATTGTTGGCGTCAATGGGGTTGTTCTCGGCATCTACAAGTGTAGGCTTCGGTACTGTAACGGTATCGGTGGTATCATCTGAGACAGTCACTGTACCAACATCTTTCCCATCAACAACAAGTTTTGCATCTGATGCCGGGACTGAAATGTCAAGATAAACAGGTTCTGTCTCATACATCATCTCACCGTTGTCAGCGGGCGTAATCTTGATGCGTACATCACCACCCTTAACAGCAGTAATCTCACCGGTCTCGGGGTCAATGGTTACGGGTGATGTTGCCGCGGGGATAACGTTGCCCTCAGAGTCAACAACCTCATATTTGTAGGTTACACCGTCAACGTCAACAGTTTTTCCATCCTGTTCAGTTGTCAGCTTAACCTCAGGAATAGTGGTTGTAGTGCCCTTATCAAGGGTTTCCTCAGCAGTGGTTGAACCGTCAGCAAACTTGGCAGTTGCCTCTACCTTATTGATTGTGTAGAAGACGGGGGCTGCACCGTTGGTGAAGATATTACCGCTGTTTTGGTGTGACAGATTTCCGTTAGCCACAAAGCCGAGGTAGTTATTGCCGCTCATCAGACGGAAACCGTCGTTTGAAGCGACCTCAGCCTGGGTGCTTACGGCTGCCCTAACCTTCGCCGGAGCTTTATGGTCGGATACTGCATATCCGTGGAAAGCGCCGGTGAAGACAACCTTATTGTTGACAGTACGCTTCAAATAGTGTCCGGCCGGTAGCTTGAAGCCGAAGTGCTCACCTTGTTTAACTGCGTAAACTGACAGGAGCTGATCGGCATCCTCACTGGCAAGGTTGAATTCCGCGGGGAGCTCGGTCTCGCCGTCAAGGATTGATATCGGTTGGAAGTTATT
Source organism: uncultured Bacteroides sp. (assembly GCA_964391735.1). Classification (GTDB taxonomy): domain Bacteria; phylum Bacteroidota; class Bacteroidia; order Bacteroidales; family Muribaculaceae; genus CAG-1031. The sequence goes on from CAYMNF010000010.1 coordinate 16,159, forward strand.
GTTGGCGTCAGTAACTTTTGAGGCTGCCACAAAGCCCTTATCGGCGATAGCACGAGCGCTGACGGCGATAATACCGGCATTTTGTGCGGCAAGCTCTTCAAGTTCGGCACTGCTGTTTACCTTGCGGTAAGTGATGTAGACAGTGCCCGGTTCAACAACAGGATTGGTTACGTTCACGTTGTAGATGGCCGGTTCGGCATCATACTGTGTGGCAAACTCATCGTCAAGCTCTACGACAATACGCGCCTCACCCGTCTTGCCCTCAACGGTCGTGATGTTGCCTTGCTCATCAACTGTAACGGGTGCCTCACCCTCAGCAAACGGCTCGCCGGTGGCCGGGTCAATTACCGTGTACTTGAATGTCACGCCCTCTACAGGCTCGTCATTGCTGTCGGTCAATACCGGGGTCGGTACACTCTCGCCGGTCTTACCTGCCGGGATGTTGACGCTCTCTGTCGTGCCTCCGTTCTCAAACGTTATCTCTGCCTTGGGACGTACTATGCTGTAAAGCACGATATCAGCACCATCGGCATTGGTAAGCGTCGAGGTGAACGACGTCAGAACACCGTTACCCTTGAAGTTCAGGTAATAATTGCCATACTCAGGGGCAAAGACTCCCTCTGACTTGGTCGACAGCGTGTAACCGCTCACGGTGTTGCTCAAGTAGCGGATGCGGTCGTTACGCTCGCTGCGCAGATACTGGCCCGAGCCCGCACCGTTGAGAATACGGATGCCGTAAACTTCGCCATCCTTAACCAGGTTGAAGGTGCGCAGACCCTCGGCCTGCTCGGTCGTCATTACAAGTTCCTCAGGAAGCTCAGTGCGTCCGGCAAGTACCCCAACCGGAGGCATGTTGCCGGTGCTACCCGTATCAATGCCCATTGACTCAGGCTGAGCTGCTGCGGATACAAAGCCCTTGCCCGTGAGAGGACGTGAGCTTACAAACACTACAGCATCCCCGGCCTCCAAGGTCGACGGGTCAGTGACACGACGCAACGTTACATACTGGTAATCCTTAACGGTTACATCAATGTAGAGAGGCTCTGCATCGTGACCGTTTACAGTAACCTTGATACGGGCCTCACCACTGTTGTCAGTTGCGGTGACAGTACCGGTCGTCGGGTCAACTGTAACAGGAGCCTCGCCCTCAGCATACGGCTCGCCGGTGGCAGGATCAATTACCTCATAGATATACGTAACGCCCTCAACAGGAATCAGGTCTCCGGTGTTGGGATCTACCTTCTCTACCTTGATATCAGGCAGCTCGGTGTTACCGCCGTGGCCTAACTGAAGGTCGATTTCCTCCTCGCCGTTGGCACCGGTGATAACTACTGATGAGGTGACGTTCACGTTGTAGATGGCCGGTTCGGCATCGTACTGTGCGGCAAACTCATCGTCAAGCTCTACGACAATACGGGCCTCACCCGTCTTGCCTTCAACGGTCGTGATGTTGCCTTGCTCATCAACTGTAACGGGTGCCTCACCCTCAGCAAACGGCTCGCCGGTGGCCGGGTCAATTACCGTGTACTTGAATGTCACGCCCTCTACAGGCTCGTCATTGCTGTCGGTCAATACCGGGGTCGGTACACTCTCGCCGGTCTTACCTGCCGGGATGTTGACGCTCTCTGTCGTGCCTCCGTTCTCAAACGTTATCTCTGCCTTGGGACGTACTATGCTGTAAAGCACGATATCAGCACCATCGGCATTGGTAAGCGTCGAGGTGAACGACGTCAGAACACCGTTACCCTTGAAGTTCAGGTAATAATTGCCATACTCAGGGGCAAAGACTCCCTCTGACTTGGTCGACAGCGTGTAACCGCTCACGGTGTTGCTCAAGTAGCGGATGCGGTCGTTACGCTCGCTGCGCAGATACTGGCCCGAGCCCGCACCGTTGAGAATACGGATGCCGTAAACTTCGCCATCCTTAACCAGGTTGAAGGTGCGCAGACCCTCGGCCTGCTCGGTCGTCATTACAAGTTCCTCAGGAAGCTCAGTGCGTCCGGCAAGTACCCCAACCGGAGGCATGTTGCCGGTGCTACCCGTATCAATGCCCATTGACTCAGGCTGAGCTGCTGCGGATACAAAGCCCTTGCCCGTGAGAGGACGTGAGCTTACAAACACTACAGCATCCCCGGCCTCCAAGGTCGACGGGTCAGTGACACGACGCAACGTTACATACTGGTAATCCTTAACGGTTACATCAATGTAGAGAGGCTCTGAGTCGCGTCCTTCAAGGGTAACCTTGATTTGAGCCTCGCCGGGATTGTTAGTAGCAATTATCTTGCCGGTTGCGGGGTCAACGGTAACCGGGGCCTCGCCCTCAGCGTACGGCTCGCCCGTGCTCGGATTGATAATCTCATAAACATATTTTACATCCTCAATAAGAGTGGGCACGCCGGTGTGGGGATCAATCTTCTCAACCTTAAGGCCGGGAATATCTATCTCGGCACCGTGGCCAAGTTGCAGGTTGAACTCCTCCTCATCGTTGGCACCGCTGATGAATGTTGACGTGGTTACGTTAACGGTATAAACTGCGGGCTCGGCATCATACTCATCGGCCGACTCGTCGCTAAGGGTAACGATGATTTGAGCCTCACCGGTCTTGCCGTCTATCGTAGCGATATTACCAAGCTCATCCACAATAATGGGAGCCTCGCCATCAGCGAAGGGCTCGCCGGTCTTCGGGTCGATTACCGTGTAGACGAAGGTAACACCCTCAACGGGTTCATCATTCTCGTCAGTAACAACGGGGGTGGGAACGCTCTCACCGCTCTTGCCGGAGGGGATGTTGACGCTCTCAGTGTTGGTACCACTTTCAAACTTGATATCTGCTTTGGGTTTAACGATGCTGTAGAAGACAACATCGGCACCGTTGGCATTGGCGTTTGTTGAGGCAAATGTGCTCAGTACACCATTGGCTTTGAAGTTCAAGTAGAAGTTGCCGTATGCCGGGGCATATACACCCTCACTCTTGGCGTTCAAGTCATACCCGATAACTGAGTTGCTGAGGTAACGGATGCGGTCAGCCCTCTCGCACTTCAGGTACTTGCCCTCACCGTTACCGTTGAGGATACGGAATCCGTACGCTGTACCGTCGGTGTGAATTGCAAAGGTGCGCAGTGAGTCGGCCTGCTCGGTGGTGAGGGCCAACTTTGCGGGGAGCTCGCTCTGGCCGGGGAGTATTGCTACCGGGGGCATATTACCCTCTGAACCGGTATCAATACCCATTGACACCGCGCTATATGAGGGTGATACAAAGCCCTTGCCGTTTATAGGACGTGCACTTACCATCACAACCTTGTCATGCTCTGTCAAGGTTGACAGGTCATTTACGCGAACCAAGGTGACATATTTGTAGTCCTTAACGGTAACATCAATGTAGAGCGGAGATGCATCCCGGCCGTCTACAGACACCTTAACGATGGCCTCGCCGCTCTTATCGGTAGCGGTGACCTTGCCGGTTGCGGGGTCAACAGTTACCGGGGCCTGTCCATCGGGATAAGCCTCGCCGGTCTCGGGGTTAATAACCTCATAGACAAATGAGGCTCCGGGCACCTCAACCTCCTGTCCGTTCTCAACGGTCTTGAGCACGGGGACGGGCAGTTGGGCAGACTTGCCATTATCAATCTGCAGGGAGATTGCGGTCTCGCCATTGACGCCTGCCACGAACGATGAGGTAGCAACGGTTACATCATAGGTAACCGGCTCAGGATTGTTATAGAAAGGAGCATCACTTTCATCAAGCGAGATTCGAACAACAGCGTGTCCGGGTCGCAGGGTTGTGATGTTGCCTTCCCCATCAACAGAGATAGGTACCTCTTCCCCCTCGGCAAAGGGCTCATTGGTAGCGGGGTTGATAACCTGATACTGGAAGAGGGCCATCGTCTCGACATTGTCATTCTCATCGATGAGCTGTACAGCGGGCAGAGTAACCCCGGTTACACCCTCGGCAACAGTTACCGAACCTGATACTGAGCCGTCAGCAAAAGTGATGGTGTAAACCTTTTTACGTGATACTGAAACCTCATAATAGATAGGCTCAACATCAAAGAACTTGTCAAAGGGCTCAGCCACGGTCACCATGATGCGTGCCGTGCCATCAGCTTCACCGGTTACATTGCCGTCTTCATCAATTACTACGATACCGTTCTCAATGGGATTGCCGTCAGCATCCACAACAGTGAACTTGAAGGGTATACCCTCAGGTTGACGCGGATTTTCGCCTGCGATAGTAAATGTGGGTACGGGCAGTTGGGTTGATTGTCCCATGCTGATGGTTACGCTACCGCTAAACTCCTCGGGCTTAGCCATTGTGGCAGCAGTGTAAGGAGCATAGACTGCGGTATTTGCCGCACCGGCGCCGACATGCTTCAGGGTACCGGCATCATCAAAACCGAGGTAGTTTCCACCGGTCTTCAACTGGAAGTAGCCGTTAGCCACGGTAAGGGGATACCAGAAACCGCCACCACCGTTTGCGGCATCGATACCTGCATGGGTGGTAAAGTCAATATCCTGGGTATAATATGTACGATATACATAACGTCCATCGGGCAGCATTACTCGGTAACCGTTCTCCTCGTTTACCTTGCTGTCCACACCGTAGGCATGGTAGATGTTGAAGCGCATCATGCCGGCAGCATCAGAGTTGTTGAGTTCAATACGGTCAACGAGTTCTGTAGCGTGGAATGTACGCGGAGCAAAGTTGGTGTTGCTGACGTCAGTAAGGTCCTTTTTGGTGGCGGTAACAAAGCCCTTGTCACCAATCTTGCGACCGCTGACAAGCAGCACGCCCTCCATACCTACAACGTCAAGTTCGGGACGTGAGGTAACGCGCACAAAGGTAGAGGTGGTCTTTTGCGCAACATATACCGTGTAGATATGATTTTGGTTGGTATGGTAAGCATTGGTGCTGTCGCCGGTGAGGACAGCAGCGATGAATACCTCACCCTCCTCGGCGCCATCTTTGATTGTAACCTCGCCGGTGAGGGGGTTAACGCTGACGCGCTCATTCTCGGTAATCAAATTACCCTCGGCGTCCTTCAAAGGATTCCCCTCAGCGTCGCAAAGTGCGAAAGTGAAGCTTGCGCCATCAATGGGGCTGAAATTGCCATTGCCATCATTAACTTTCAGTTCAGGAACGGGAAGCTTGGTGGTGCTGCCGATAGCAGCGTCCAGAACAGTGTTGTCTGATGAATTGTCAACAAAGATTTGAGCCTCTTTGGTGATATTCACCTCATAGAGGGCGGGAGCGGCCTGATAATTCTTGGCATCGTCATCTGACAGGCTAACCTTTACAAATGCCTGTCCGGGGTTGAGGATGGTAATATTTCCGTTTTCATCAACTGAAATAGGAGCCTCGCCTTCGGCAAAAGGATTTCCATCGGCATCAACCACCTCATACACATATTTAATATCAGGAACTGCATTGCCGTCAACGGTAAGAGCCGGTGCCGGAACAGAAGCCTGAGCGGTTCCATAGGGGAGTACCAGAGGTGTGGTGTCCGCAAAAGCTATTTCGGCCTGGCGGGTAACATTAACCTCATAGTTTATAGGCTCGGCGTGATACTTAAGGGCATCCTCCTCAGAGAGTGAAACCTGCACGATTGCGGCACCGCTTTTCCCCTCAACAATGGTGATGTTGCCATCAGCATCAACAGTGATGGGAGCCTCGCCCTCGGCGTAAGGTTCACCGGTTGCAGGGTTGATTACGGTATAAACAAATGATATATTTTCAACAGGCTTACCGTCAACTGTCAGCGCGGGGCTGGGCACTGTTGCACTTTCGCCACTACCGATATTGACATACGGGTTCTCATTGCCGTTCTCATAGCCTAAAGTGGCAGGTAAAGGCGGGTTGACAGTAACGTGGTATACGAACTGGTGAGCCTCGCCACCAAGCATATAATATTTCTCAGTCTCGGGGGTCATCACAGGGACGATGTAAGCATCTCCCTCAACACCCTTGTTGGATGTGACAACCCCGGTAACGGGATCAACACTGAAGAGATCGTTGCTGAGCACAGGATTGCCCTGAGCATCATACCAAGGCTCATACTCATCATTTGCCAAAACGTACGTGAAGGACACGCCACTCAAGTCAGCACCCCCATCCTCAGACCCTTTAAGGGTTGCGGCGGGAAGGGTAACGCTTTCCCCGGCAAAGAGCTCAACCTCCATATCCTCGTAGGCATCGCCCAGGAACATGAAGGCCGGCGTGCGTACTATCACGTCGCAATAAGCCGGCTCGGTATTGCAATAGCGTGCATAGTCACCGTTAAGCGTCACAACAATGCGTGCAGTGCCCGGTTTCACAACAGTAATCGTGCCGTCTGCGGCTACTGTTACGGGTGCTTGTCCCGATGCAAAGGCGTTACCCTGGGCATCAACAACCTGATAACTGAAGGTTGCGGCCGGCGCATTGATAAATTCGCCATTGGTTGCCGGAGCCATCAGCAGCGCCGATACATTTGCGCTCTCACCTTGGTTGAGCGAAACCTCACCCAAGGCATCAATGCGGGCATCGATTTTGTTGATCTTGTAAAAATAAATGGGAACGAGCGTTGATATGTCGTTCATTGTCACAAGCTCGCTGACCTGGGTTGAATAGGAGACTTGGGTACTCAGTGCCGGAGGGGTACCGTTAAAGAAACCCAATCGCCAACTGTAGGGTGATGTCTTGGGAATGAATCCTCCCTCCTCAGCCGTCTCCAATACCCAGTTGGTTGTGCCTGCGCCATAACGAATGGCATAGTTCTTTTCACCGCCCAACTGCTTATCCTTACTGGGACCGGAGTTCCTAATGACTATCTTACCTGTCTCGGCAGCATTGCTGAGAGTGAACTGTCGCAACCCGTCAAGGGTTGTTACCGGCAACTCCATTTCAGCGGGCAATGCTGTATACCCGGGCAGAACAGAGGTCGAGAACATCACGCCTGAGCTGGCATTGGTGTTCCCGGCTGCTACATACCCCTTACCATTGGTAAAGGGAGTTGCGCTGACAAAAACTACTGCATCGGTTGATGCAAGGGTTGAGGGGGTATCAACTTTACTGAGGGTGATATTGATATTTTTCCCAACAGTAACATCAATGTAATAGGGTTCTTCAATGTCAAAGAACCTTGCTGACTCATCAGAGAGGGTTACGCGCACACGTGCCGTACCCTCTCCAAGCCCGGTGAAAGAGCCGTCAGCTGCAATTGAGAGCACGTCAGAACCCTCCTCAACCTCATATTTGTAGGTAACATTGCCGTCAACCACGTATGGGGTTACAGGGTTGCCACCCTCCCTTACCGTCTTCAGCAGGAACGTCGGCGCGGGGATGCTTTGCCCCACACCAAGAGCTATTGAATAGGAAGGCTCGTTGCCGACACCGCAAATCTGTTCTACGGTGTTTGTTACTTTATAAGGTATGGGATAGCGCTTGTTAGTGTTATTACCGGGGGTACCGCTCCAATCTATAATTGGAGTGAGAGCTGCCGAGTTGGCAGCCATGGCAACACCGTTCTTGTCGTGAATCAGCATTATCAGCCCTCGTTGTTGCTGCGAGACTGATGAAATCTTGTAGCAGGTGTTGCTCGTCAAGTTCTCACCGGTGGTGTAATCTGTCCACGTGGCGGAAGCCGGGTCAAAAAACATCTTGTGACCGTTTGATGTCGGCTGCTGATTGGTACAGTTTAGCACACCGGTTGTGGCTGAGATACCAACATACAAATCGGTGGGTTGAGACTCTCGGGTGGGCTGACAGGTAGCCTTCAGGAAATACAGTTGACGCTGGGCATCATCAATAGTTCCCGTCCCGGCATCTTCCAGGGTAAAGAGGGCCGGCAGGCGGTTATAGCCTCCCTCCTCATTCCCCACAATGGAGCGGTTGAACCTGTCGGGTGTCATTCTCATACTCGTGGGCACAGTGGCGTAACCCGGAGCACCGTTGCTGTTGCTACCGTTCACGAAACTACTTGCCCACAGTATCTTCGGTATATTTCCGAATTTACTGCTGTAAATAGGTCCGCTTGCGAACAACGCGAATTTTTCACCCGACTGTGCTACGTTTTCCAACGTAGTCCGCTCATAGATAGTCCCGGCTCGTGCTATCGAAGCAATCGCCAAGACTCCCAAAAGCGAAAGTAGGATTTTCTTCATAAACGGAAAATGGTTAATAAAAATGATAGATAATTTCTCTCAAAAAATAATAATTGGTTAATAAGATAATTGCCTACCCCCCTCAACAGGGGCAAACAAAGCGCAAAGTTACAAATTAATGACAATTTGACAAAAGTAACCCCGTTCCCACAACTGTTAATAAACCTTAATAATTACAAATTCTAACTCCTCTATCCCTGATATAATCTTTTTGACACAATCTCTTACCCCTGCCTGACATTACTATCTATCATCATAAATTACCCGCCTTTATCATGGAATTGATTGGTAAACGGTTTATGTTTATATTTGCAGTGTAATAAATTGTTGAATCATGGCTGAGAGCTTAAACCTGATAAAAAACGATGAATGGCTGAAGCCGTATGCCGATGCCATAGCCGGGCGTCATCAAGACGTCATCAAGGCTGAAGAGAGAATCCTTAACGGTCAGTCCCACACACTTGTGGACTTTGCCAATGCGCATGAGTATTTCGGGCTGCACAAAACCCGTAAGGGCGATTGGGTTTTTCGTGAATGGGCACCAAACGCTTCTGAAATCTTCCTGATTGGTGACTTTAACGACTGGAAGCCTTCTGAGGAGTTCGCTTTGAAAAATATCGGAAACGGGGTGTGGGAAGGTAATTTCCCCACAAAAGCTCTGCAGCACGGTCAGCTTTACAAGATGTTGGTGAAGTGGAACGGGGGCTCAGGTGAGCGTATCCCGGCCTATGCCCGACGCGTGGTGCAGGATGACAACACCAAAATTTTCTCGGCACAGGTGTGGGATCCCGAAAAACCTTATACTTGGAAAACCAAGAATTTCGAGCCTGACACAAAGCCCCTGCTGATTTATGAATGCCACATTGGCATGGCTGAAAACCGTGAAGGAGTTGGAACGTATGATGAGTTCCGCCTTAATGTTTTGCCACGCATAGCCAAAGACGGGTATAACTGCATACAGATAATGGCTATCCAGGAGCATCCCTACTACGGGTCGTTTGGCTACCATGTCAGCAGCTTCTTTGCAGCCTCAAGCCGTTTTGGCACCCCTGAGGAACTCAAAGCCCTGATTGATGAGGCCCACAGCCTGGGCATAGCCGTCATTATGGATATCGTTCACAGTCATGCCGTGAAGAATGAGGTTGAAGGCCTCGGCAATCTTGACGGTTCATACAACCTGTACTTCCATAGTGGAGACCGCCGTGAGCATCCCGCATGGGACTCCCTGCTCTTTGACTACGGGAAAACCGAGGTTTTACACTTTTTGCTCTCAAACTGTAAATACTGGCTTGAGGAGTTCCGCTTTGACGGATTCCGTTTTGATGGTGTAACCTCCATGCTGTATTATGACCATGGCCTGGGGAAGGCTTTCGGCGGATATGGGGATTATTACAACGGCAATCAGGATGTCGATGCCATAACTTACCTCACGCTCGCCAACCTGCTTATACACCGCGTGAAACCCTCAGCGATAACCATCGCCGAGGAGATGAGCGGCATGCCCGGTCTCGCGGTCCCCTTTAAGGACGGAGGCATAGGGTTTGATTATCGTATGGCTATGGGTATCCCTGATTACTGGATTAAGATGCTAAAGGAGAAGAAGGATGAGGACTGGCATCCAACATCGGTATTCTGGGAGCTGACCAACAGACGTGTTGACGAGAAGACAATCTCTTATGTCGAGAGTCACGACCAGGCACTGGTAGGTGACAAGACAGTTATCTTCAGGCTGATTGACAAGGAGATGTACTGGCACATGAGCGACGGTGATGACAATATGACCGTGGCTCGTGGCATGGCCATGCACAAAATGATAAGGCTGGTGACACTGGCAACCATCAACGGGGGGTACCTCAACTTTATGGGTAATGAGTTCGGGCACCCCGAGTGGATAGACTTCCCGCGCGAGGGTAACGGCTGGAGCTACAAGTACGCTCGCCGCCAATGGGACTTGGTTGACAATGAGGCGTTGAAGTATAAATACCTCAACAATTTTGACAATGCCATGGTACACCTGGTATCAGGGGTATATAACTTCCAGGCACTGCCCGTGGTGAAGTTATGGGAAAAGGATGACGACCAGATTTTGGCGTTTGGGCGTGGAGACCTTGTGTTTGTCTTCAACTTCAATCCCACCCAAAGCTTCAATGATTACGGGATATTGACCCATCCCGGCGAGTATGAGGTTGTCCTTGACAGTGACAGCCCGGCTTTTGGCGGGTTTGGCAACAACGACGACTCGGTACACCACTTCACGCAGCCCGACCCGCTATATCAGCCCCACGGTGTTGCGTGGCTGAAGCTTTACATCCCTGCCCGCTCGGCCATGGTTCTTCGCAGGATCTCAAAACCGCGTAAACGCACGGCAACCACCCAACGCAAAAAGAATGCCTGAGGCTCTGTTTCATACCCTGGGATGCAAGCTTAACTTTGCCGAAACGGCTACCATTGCCTCAATGATGGCTGAGCAAGGGATAAGTCGCTTTGTGGAGGGGCCGGGCCGTCACCCCGACATTGTGCTTGTCAACACTTGCTCGGTTACCGGGCAGGCTGACCACAAGGGGAGAAACCTTATACGCCGTCTGCATCGGGCCCACCCCAATGCCGCCATTGTTGTCACGGGATGCTTTGCACAACTAAAGCCCGAGGAGGTTGCAAGCCTGCCGGGCGTGGAACTTGTGGCCGGCAATGACCGCAAGGACCTGATTGCCAAGTATATAACCTCATGGCTGGAACAACACCGCAAACGCATTGAGGTTGTGCCCATTACCGAAATGCGCGCGTTCACCCCGGCGGGCGAACGCGGCGACAGGACCCGATACTTCCTCAAGGTGCAGGACGGATGCGACTATTGGTGCAGCTATTGCACTATCCCGAAGGCTCGCGGGCGCTCGCGCTCACCTGGGATAGAGGAGATTCTGCAACAAGCCCGCAAGGCTGCCCGGGATGGTGTGCGTGAGATAGTCCTCACCGGGGTAAATATCGGTGACTTTGGCAAAGGTACCTCCCAAGGCCTGATCGACCTTATACGCGCGCTTGATGATGAGGAGATAGGCATAGACCGCTACCGTATCTCATCAATTGAGCCCAACCTGCTCACCCCGCAGATTATTGAGCATGTTGCTGCCAGTGAACGTTTTATGCCCCATTTTCATATCCCGTTGCAAAGCGGTAGCGACAATGTGCTGGCACTGATGCGTCGGCGATACGACAAACAGTTGTTTGCCTCACGCATCGACCTGATTCGTCGTGCTATTCCAGATGCTTTCATCGGGGTAGACCTTATTGTGGGTGCCCGGGGAGAAACGGCTGAGGAGTTCGAGCGGTCACGTGCTTTTTGCGAAAGCCTGGACATCAGTCACCTGCACGTTTTCCCTTACAGCGAACGCCCCGGCACTGCAGCTCTGCAAATCAAGCCCGTGGTACCGGAGGATGAAAAACGCCGGCGCGCCCACATTATGGGCGAGGTGAGCACACAACACCAACGCTCATTTGCCGCAAGATTTCAGGGCAGCGTAATGCCTGTACTGGTCGAGAATGAGGCCGGGGTTGGATTTACGCCCAACTACCTGAGGGTGAAGGTGCCGGATGCCACCCCCAACACCATAGTACCGGTGAAATTGGGAGGCTTTGACGACGAATTTATCTTTAACGCCCAACCGGTTTGACCATGGCACGCCTGCTGTATCTCTTCGCCGACATCCTTTGGCTGTTGCTCTGTCTGGTACGTTACCGACGCAAAGTGATTGACAGCAACCTGCACCGGGCATATCCTCAACTCTCGAAACGGGAAGTAAGCCGTTTGCGCCGAACTTTTTATCACCGCCTTGCCGATTATTTTGTCGAGACTATGAGGCTGATGTGGATAAGCGACCGTCGCATGCGAAAAATTATGGTGTTTGAAAATACCGAAATCATTGATAATCTGCTGTCTAAAGGTAAATCTGTGGTGGTGTATTTTTCGCACACCTTCAACTGGGAGTGGGCGCCCTCGGTCACTTTGTGGTCAAAATATAGTAACGACCCCAAAGTAAAATTCTGCCAAGTCTATCGTCCTTTGAAGAATCACCTTGCCGACAAATGGTTTAAACATCTGCGCCACCGCTTCGGGTCAATCTCCTTACCGAAACGTACCACATTGCGCTCGCTGGTGAGGTTTACCCGCAGGGAAGAGTGCCTCACCGTTACGGGTTTTATGAGCGACCAAAAGCCCTCACACGGCGACCCGGTTTTTGAGGTGAATTTTATGGGACGTCCCACGCTGGTCATTACGGGCACCGAGACACTGGCTCGCAAACTTGACCAAGCCGTTGTATACTGGGATATCAAACGCATCAGGCGCGGGCACTATGCAATACACACCAAGCTGATTGCCGAGAATCCGGCTGAGTTGCCCGAGCATGCCATAACACGCACATACTACACACTGCTTGAAGAAACAATAAACCGCGACCCGGCCAACTGGCTATGGAGCCACAACCGTTGGAAACGTTTTTCAAGCCATCCCACCGAGGGTTCACTGCTTAAGAGTGATGAATAAAGGGCAGACAGCTTTTTTCTGTAATATTTTTTTGAAGAAATAATGAAAAAAGTAAAAAGCTCTTGCCTACTCTCTAAAATATTGAGTAAATTAGAGGCGACAAAAAAGTTTGTCTCCTCTGACAAAAAACGCGTACGGGTGTTACATTTGTATACACCCCAAAAACTACCTTGAAACTTTAATCTTCCGATTCAAAACCAAACTTCAATACTCAATGAGTTACCTCAAATTTGATAAGGACCAAATGATAAATTTGGAGCAAAGCCTCAGAAAAGAGATGCTTCGCACCAATCAATCCGGGGCTTATCATTGCACAACAATTGTTGATTGCAATACGCGCAAGCAACATGGTCTGTTGGTGATTCCCATAAAGGAATTCGGCGACACCGAGCATGTTCTTCTCTCATCCCTTGATGTTACCGTGATACAGCACGGTGCCGAGTTCAATCTGGGTCTGCACCGCTACAAAGGGGGCGTTTATCACCCTAACGGCCATAAATATATACGTGAGTATGACTGCAACTCAGTGCCACGAACCACATACCGCGTGGGTGGTGTTATATTAACTAAGGAGAAGATATTTATCTCAGGCGAGAATCGTCTGTTGATACGCTATACCTTGGTTGATGCCCACTCTGAGACCACCCTGCGTCTGCGCCCGCACCTGGCATTCAGGGATGCCAATGAGTTGTGTATGGCCAACAACGCCCTCAATACCGATTGTCCTGAGTGCGTCAACGGTATTTCATGCTGCCTATACCCGGGATACCCGAGGCTGTACATGCAGTTTAACCACAAGCCGCAATGGAACTATCAGCCTGACTGGTACCGCAACTTTGAATACTTCAAGGACATGGACCGCGGTGTTCCCTATTGCGAGGATTTGTGGGTACCGGGATATTTTGACATTCGCATCCGCAAGGGTGAATCCATCATTTTCTCGGCAGGGCTTGACGAGGTTTCCCCGCGCAGCCTGTCAAGGATGTATGAGAAGGAAATCTCAACTCGCACACCGCGCTCATCATTCTACAATTGCCTGAAGAATGCGGTTAAACAATGCTACATTCGTCAGGGGGACAAAATGTACCTTATCTCAGGCTTCCCATACGGAAAAATCCTGGCACGTAATACGTTTATGGCCCTTCCCGGTGCCACAATAGCCATTGACCATAAGGATGACTTCATAAACATTGCCGACACAGCCTTGGCTGAGCTTCGACAATATATGGAGACCGGCGAACATGACGGGCGAATACGCGGGATGAATCTCCCCGACATCCCTCTCTGGGCCTTGTGGGCGATACAGCAGTTCGCAAAGAATTATGGAGATGAGGAGACACGCACCCGTTATATGGATGTGATTGCCTCATTAATAAACTACATAGCTGATGGTAGGCATGAGAACCTGTTTGTCGAGGAGGGAACAGCTTTGTTATCAACAAAAGGAACCGACACCCCGGCATCATGGATGAATGCCGCATGGGACGGGAAACCTATTGTGCCGCGGTCCGGCAAACTGGTTGAGTTCAATGCGCTGTGGTACAATGCCCTTTGTTTTGCCCAACGGCTAACTGACGGGCTTGAGGACCGCGCAGAGTTCAACCGCATGTGCCATGAACTGGCTGAGAAGTTGAAACCGGCGTTCATTGAGACGTTCCTTAACGACTATGGCTACCTTTATGATTATGTTGACAACAATCAGGCCGAGCCGTCGGTACGTCCCAATATGGCCATAGCCATAGGGCTGGAATATTCGCCCCTTGACCGTCGCCAACGCAAAGGGGTCCTTGACATCGTCACTCGTGAGCTGCTTACGCCCAAGGGCCTGCGCACCCTCTCCCCCAAAAGCTATGGATATCGCGCGGCATACGAGGGCTCGCCCTATGAGCGCGAGGTGGCGCTGCATAACGGCCCCGCCCGCCCGTGGCTGATGGGATTCTATGCACAGGCTTACCTGAAGGTGTTCGGCATGTCAGGCGTGGGATACATCGACAGGATGCTTATCGGTTTTGAGGGTGAGATGACGCGCGGATGCATTGGCTCACTGAGCCAACTGTATGACGGCAACCCGCCCTACAACGGCCGCGGAAGTGTCAGCCACGTAACCAATATGGCCGAAGTGTTGCGCACCCTGCGCATGCTTAAAAATATGGAAGCTAAATAAACCCCACCCATTAACCTAAATACAGTAAAAAAATGAAAGCCTTAATGTTCGGGTGGGAATTCCCACCGCATATCCTCGGGGGACTTGGCACGGCAAGTTACGGCCTCACAAAGGGGATGTGGGAGTGCGGCGACATGGACATAACGTTTGTTATACCGAAACCGTATGGAGATGAGGACCGCCACTTCGCTCACATTCTGGGAGCCAGCCAGGTGCCGGTGGCGTGGCGGGATGTCAGCCGCGAATATGTTGAGCAGCGTATTGGCAAGGTGATGAATCCCGACCTGTACTTCAAACTGCGAGACAACATCTATGCTGACTTCAACTACATGTTGCTCAATGACCTGGGCTCGATTGAGTTCTCAGGTAAGTACCCTGAGAATCTTATTGAAGAAATCAATAACTATTCCATCACGGCCGGGGTGATAGCACGCACCGTTGAGTGTGACATTATCCACAGCCACGACTGGCTCACCTACCCCGCCGGCATCCACGCCAAGCAGGTTACGGGCAAACCGCTGGTAATACATGTTCATGCCACTGACTTTGACCGCTCTCGCGGCAATGTCAACCCCACGGTTTTCGGCATTGAAAAGGATGGTATGACGCATGCCGACCACATCATCACCGTCAGCAACCTTACACGAGACACCGTTATTAATAAATACGGCATTGACCCGGCCAAGGTTACCACGGTACACAATGCTGTTACACCCCTTAGTCCCGAATTGCTGAACCTTGAGGTCCCCAAGTCAAAAGAGAAGATAGTGACATTTTTGGGGCGCATCACCATGCAGAAAGGTCCGGAATATTTTGTTGAAGCCGCCGCAAAGGTTTTGCGCAACAACAAGAATGTGCGTTTTGTTATGGCCGGCAACGGGGACATGATGGAGAAAATGATTGGCATGGCTGCCGACCGTGGCATAGCTGACCGTTTCCACTTCCCGGGATTCCTGAAGGGGAAAGAGGTTTATGAGATGTTAAAGGCCAGCGATGTATATGTTATGCCCTCGGTATCCGAGCCTTTTGGTATCTCCCCCCTCGAGGCCATGCAAATGGGCGTCCCCTCAATCATCTCCAAGCAGAGCGGATGTGCCGAGATCCTTACCAATGTTATAAAAACCGACTATTGGGACATTGACGCTATGGCCGATGCCATAAACGCCATAGTCTCATATCCGGCTCTTTACAACCAATTGCGCACCCAAGGGTTGGCTGAGGTCAACGCCATAACATGGGATAAGGCCGGCAAAAAGGTAATTGATATTTACAAAAAGCTCCTTTCACACTAAAAATTCAATTAGTGAAAATATGCTTTTATTCTGATATTCAACAGACTAAACTCAAAATTAATTATACAATATGAAAGCTATTTGCTTCTATTTCCAGATACATCAGCCGTTTCGTTTGAAACGTTATCGCTTTTTTGATATTGGCAATGACCATTATTACTATGATGACTTTGCCAATGACGATATCATCAGCCGCATAGCACGTAACAGCTATATCCCTGCAGCCGAGACTCTCCTGAAGATGATTGAGCAGACCAACGGAAAGTTTCGTTGCGCTCTGTCTATCACCGGGACAGCTCTTGAGCAGTTTGAGATGTATGTGCCCGAGTTCATCGATATATTGAAGAAACTTGCCGACACCGGTAAATGTGAGTTCCTGGGCGAGACCTACAGCCACTCCCTGGCATCGCTGACTGACCCGGTTGAGTTTGAAGCCCAGGTGCGCGATCACTCACGTCGCATCAAGGAGATTTTTGGTGTCACCCCCAAAGTTTTCCGCAACACCGAGCTGATTTATTGTGACGAGATGGCACCCCAAATTGCAGCCATGGGATTTAAAGGTTGCATCACCGAGGGTGCAAAACATATCTTGGGATGGAAATCTCCTAACTATGTCTATGCCGCTGCCGGGACTCCCAAGCTGAAATTGCTTCTGAAGAATGATGACCTCAGCGATGCAATTTCACGCAACTTCTCAAACACTGACTGGAACGAGTATCCTCTTACCGCCGACAAGTTCATCGGGTGGATTGCCAATACCCCTGAGGAGGAGCAAATCTTCAACCTGTTTATGAATCTGGAGACCTTCGGGGAATTCAACAATGCCAATACCGGTATTTTCCAGTTCTTGGAAGCCCTCCCCCGCTTTGCTGCCGAGAATGGTATCGATTTCTGGACACCGTCTGAGGCGGTTATGAAGTTGA
Organism: uncultured Bacteroides sp.; assembly: GCA_964391735.1. Taxonomy (GTDB): domain Bacteria; phylum Bacteroidota; class Bacteroidia; order Bacteroidales; family Muribaculaceae; genus CAG-1031. Next base: position 33,217 of record CAYMNF010000010.1, read on the forward strand.
AACCGGTTGCCGACCTCACCGTGCTGCACCCCATCTCATGGGCTGACGAAGCGCGTGACACCTCAGCATGGCTTGGTAATGATCTGCAAAACGAGGCGTTCAGGAAACTGTACAAATTGGCTGAACGCGTACGTCTGGTTGAAGACCGCCGGATTAAACAGGATTGGAACTACCTGCAGGCAAGTGACCACTTCTTTTACATGTCAACCAAGCATACGGCTGACGGACAAGCACATAGCCAATTCTCGCCCTACAGCTCTCCCTATGAGGCGTTTACCAATTACATGAATGTGTTGGCCGACTTTATTGTGCGTGTCAAGGAACAGTATCCCGAATCAATCGGCAATGAAGAACTGAATGCCTTGCTGACAACCATCTCAAACCAGGAGCATGAGATTGAAGCACTCAACAAAGAGGTTGCCTCAATGCGCAAAAACCTTGACCAGTACAATATTGAACACTCGTTGCGCCCCGAACCCAAGTCAAAGAAAGATGACGCAAAACCACGCGCAGCTAAAAAAGCCACAAACAAAAAAGCTTAAATACTGTAATATCAGTATTTTAAAGTTAAAAACAGAGCCTCAACCTTTGCAAATGCAGGGGTTGAGGTTTTGTATACGCATGGGGAAGTGGGCTGTATAAAGATTTTTGTTAACTTTGCAACAAAGGAGCAATGAAAGCATTACTGATTATCAACCCGATTTCCGGCACTCGCAGCAAACAGAACGTCGAGGCCAAAGTGCCCCAAATTCTTGAGGATTTGGGGTGGACGGTTGACGTTGTCTTCACCGGGGGCCCGAATGACGCGACACTCTTTGCTCGCAAAGGGGTTGAGGAGGGTTTGGATGCTGTGATTGTTGCCGGCGGGGACGGTACTATCAACGAGGCCGCCACAGGGCTGTGCGGAACCGACACACCGTTAGGGATATTACCCTCAGGCTCAGGCAACGGATTGGCTCGTCACTTCCAATTGCCGATGGACCCGATTGAGGCGGCTGCTTTGATGGTTCCCGAGAATATTTGTGCCATAGACTTTGGCCGAATTAACGGCAACCGGCCTTTCTTTTGCACTCTGGGCATGGGTTTTGATGCTGCAGTCAGCAAGCGATTTGCCGAGAAAAGCCGCCGGGGGAAGATGACCTACGTGCTTTCTACCTTTGAAACTTTTAGGGAATATAAGCCTGATAATTACTTAATAACCCTACCCGACGGGCGGGTGATAAATCGTGAGGCTCTTATAGTGGCTGTGTGCAATGCGTCACAATATGGCAACAACGCGTTCATTGCACCGGCTGCCTCGGTTAGGGACGGGCTGTTTGATGTGACCATAATTCATAATGGGAATCCGCTGAAGTACCTGTTGTCTGGCGTAGACCTGATGATTGGGCGTTTGGATCACAATACACTTGTCGAGACATTCCGCACACCCTCAATAAGGATTGAGCGCAGCGAGGGGCGTCCGATACATATTGACGGCGAACCGATTGACACCATGCCCAACATCATTGATGTTAAATGTATACATGAGGGGCTGAAGGTGTTCTGCCGCCCTGACAAGGTACCTTTCAGGCCCGTGGTCACCCCACTGCTGTCGCAGCTTGACGACCTGAAACGCGATATGCGCCAGTTCTTTATTCGGGAAAACCGGGAGTAGTAAGGATTTGGGGGGTAGTCTGCGTGGAGTTTGACACCACCAACAGCACCTCGACATCAGCAATTTGCTCAATCATCTGCAGGGCTTTTTCTGAGTCCATGGCCATGCAAGCTGTGGCCAAGGCATCCGCTTCAACACACGTTGGGGCAATAACAGTTGCAGAGATGACATCGGTTTGAAGGGGGCGTCCTGTAACCGGACTGATAGTGTGGCCAACCTTCCCCTCACGTGTGTTATGGAAGTTGCGATAATTGCCTGAGGTAGCGATGCCGCAAGGGGCAGCAACCTCAACCACTCGCATTGATGTGTGAGCATCAGGGGTAGTTGCATCGGGAGCATCAATTGAAACCCGCCACTTCCCGCCTCTGGGGCTTTCGCCACGCAGAGCTATCTCACCGCCAATCTCTACCATACAAGCGGTGGCCCCACCTCTTTGCAGAGCGTCAGCCACACAATCTGAGGCGTACCCCTTGGCAATGGCTGAAAAGTTAAATTGCATACCGGGACTACCCTTCCACAAGCGGAAACCGTCAAGTCGACATTTAGTAATCCCGACATTCTCAAGGGCACTGTCAATTTGCGCCTCTGTGGGCACTTTGGGCTCATGACCGGTAAATCCAAATCCCCATAGGTTAACAAGGGGTGAAACGGTAGGGTCAAACATCCCCCCGCTGCGAGCGTTTACTGCCAGGGAGGTCGCAAGCACCTCGGTCAACATTATATCAACCGGTCCACCAAGAGAATCTTGGTTGATAACTGAAATAAGGGAGTTGGGGTTAAAAGCCGATAAGGAGGCATCCACCCTATTCAAAGCCGCTGTGACAGAGTCTGAGAGGGTGTGGTCAGCGTAATATGTAATATTGTATTCCGTGGTCCAGATAATGCCATTTTCCTTATGCCAAGTTGTGCGCTTACAGCTGCATAGCAACAGAATACCCGCCAACAACCCGGCGGTCAGCAGGCCTTTGTTTATCATTTTGAACATATCAAGGCTGAAGCAATCGCGGCAATACCCTCCTTGCGTCCTGTGTAACCCAACCCCTCGGTTGTCGTAGCCTTAACAGAGACCCTATCCACTGTCAATCCCAAATCAGCGGCAACATTGGCGCGCATCTGTTCAATATAGGGAGCAATCTTGGGTGCCTGTGCTACAATAGTAATGTCAATATTTGCCGGTTGAAAGCCACGGCCTGCAAGGAGTTCAACAACATTACGCAAAAGAACCCGTGAGTCGGCTCCCTTATACCTGACATCGGTGTCAGGGAAATGTTTGCCAATATCTCCCAAGGCAGCAGCTCCCAATAGTGCATCTGCGGCCGCATGCAATGCTACATCAGCATCACTGTGACCCAAAAGCCCGACGGCACAAGGGATATCCACACCACATAAAATCAAGGGTCTGCCCTCAACAAGCTTGTGGACATCAAATCCGTTTCCCGTGCGAATATCCGGCAACATAAGCATTATTTTATCGGCGTTTGCCCAGAACCTCCTTCAACCCGTCAAGGTCAAACGTCAGGGTGAAACGCAGAGTCTGGTCAAGCGGAGATGTTTGGGCAGTTGACAACATGTAGCTTGCATCGAGGCGTACAACATTCAGCGAGAAACCTGCACCCATGGCAAAATATTTACGGTTACCTTTTGAGGCATTCTCATAGAAGTAGCCGGCACGCAAAAAGAACTGCTGGTTATATGAATACTCGGCACCCAGGGATACGTTTATCTCTTTCAACTCCTCAGAGAAACCGCCCGGGGCGTCACTGAAGGACTTGAAGATACCGGTAATTGATGACATGTTTTCCCACTTGTCAAGGGCCTCGGCATACTCGAGCTGGCCCTCGGTAGTCTCCATGTCATAGTCCTTCTCACGCGGACGTGCAGGCACCAACAGTTTGTTAAGGTCAAGATTAATTGACAGATTGTGGTAGTCGGCCAACGGGAAGGTGAATGAAGTACCGAGCCTGAAGTTGGTGGGGAGAAACGCGGGATTCTCACCATTGTCGTATGATATCTTGGTACCGATATTTGAGATATTCCAACCCCACGACCATTGGCACTCATTGCGCCCGATAATGGGATAAGTAGTGTAATATCCTGAAATGTCAGCCGAGAACGCCGAGGCACCGGTCTGCTGGTCTCCGGCGTATGATGATGAGAACCCGAGGTCACTGTAAATGTAGCGGAAAACTACACCCATTGAGAACTTCTCAGAGAGCTTACGCGAGTAACCAAGGTCAAATGAAAGCTCGTAGGGGTTCAGGTTCTGACCGGTACCGCCCGTCATGGAACTTGAGGATACCTCACCGAGCGAAAAGTATCGCAGTGAAGCTGACAAAGCCTGATTGTCGTTCTGGCCCAACTTGTAGTAACCTGAAAGGTTGGCAAGGAAAATATCATTTACCAATTTGCGCAACCACGGTGTGTAGCTCAAGGAGAAAGCACCCTGAGAATAGGCAAAAGCGTACTTTGAGGGGTTCCAATACTGTGAGTTTGCGTCAGGCTCGGTTGCTGCACCGATGTCACCCATTGAGGCACCACGGGCATCCGGGGCAATGTTCAACGAGTTGGTACCCGTCTCAATAGGGTTGAAATCGTCTTTTTGGGAATATGCAGGTAATGCCAACACCAATGCCAGTGCCGGTATCAAAGTCTTCAGGATAGTTGGGGTCTTCATATCAATATTAAACTCACTATATAAACTGAGTACGGGGCATTTTATTGCCCCGTACCCCTATTTTTCTTTAATCCGTTCCGGCAAAATTATGTTAAGAGGATTATTTACTGATGTCGCACGCCTCAGCCTCACATGTCACGTTGTCGGCAGTTTCCTCAACGTCAAGCTTCTCATACACGCTGTGGCGACTTTTGTATTCAGGGACAATACGTTTCATTGCCGCTACAATCTGCATCGGCGTTTGTCGGGTAGCCTCGTCAATAAGGGTGGCAATAACCTTCTCCACCTCACTGAACTCATAATGACGCACCTTTGCAATCTTGATTTTCGGGTGGATTGTAGGCAGAACCAACTCCTTGTCAGCAAGAACCTCCTCATACAGCTTTTCGCCGTCTCGAAGACCCGTAAAACGTATTTCGCAATTTGCACCGCTCAACAAAATCATACGGTGGGCAAGCTCAACAATCTTGACCGGTTTACCCATGTCAAAGACAAAGATTTCGCCACCCTTGCCCATTGTCCCGGCCTCAAGAACAAGCTGGCAAGCCTCGGGGATGAGCATAAAGTACCTGATTATGTCGGGATGGGTAACCGTGAGAGGGCCACCATTCTTAATCTGTTCCTTGAACAGGGGGATGACTGAGCCGTTTGAGCCCAAAACATTCCCGAAACGTGTGGTTACGAATTGTGTCTTACCCTTTACCTTCCCCTCCTTGATGGCCTCATCAAGACTCTGTACATAAATCTCACACAAACGCTTTGAGCAGCCCATTACGTTGGTGGGGTTCACAGCCTTGTCGGTTGACACCATCACAAACTTCTCTGCGCCGTACTTCACTGCTAAGTCAGCCAATATGCGTGTCCCCTTCACATTGTTGTGGATGCTCTCAAAGGGGTTGTCCTCAAGCATGGGCACGTGCTTGTATGCAGCGGCATGGAAGATAAACTCAGGCCTATGCTCGGCAAACAGCTGCTCAATATGCTCTTGGTCAGCGATGTCAGCCAATACGGTATAAGCCTTGATCTCAGGGAACTCCCTTGCCATCATCAGGCGTATGTCATGTAGCGGGGTCTCAGCCTGGTCGATAAGCAACAGCTCAGCGGGGCCGCATTTACTGATCTGGCGAACAATCTCGCTACCTATAGACCCTGCAGCCCCGGTTATCATGATACGGTGATTGTTGAACTTGCGCCCAATCTCATCCATATCCACCTCGATTTTTTCACGTGGCAATAGGTCCTCAATATCAACCTCGCGCAACTGGTTATGGCTTATATTGCTATGGCCATCCCATTGTTGCTCAGAGGGAATCATGTATATTTTTATGCCGGCCTTGATAAGCTCATTCACCAGATTTTCATTTTCCCGCAGGGTCTCACTGCGGTATGGAGTAACGAAAAGTGCCTTGACATTTTGCTTAACCATGTTATGCACAAGCGCCCTGTCAACACCATAAACCTTTACGCCCTGCAGGTAACGGCCATACATTTGAGGGGTGTCGGTAACAAAACCGGTTACCACAAAGCGCGCGGGGTCCTGGTTGCGAATGCTTTTAGCAATGGAAATACCGCCGTTGCGTATCCCGAATATAAATGCTCGTTCGGCCGTGTCGCGCCTGAACATGGAGTCATACAGGAACTTAATGAATACCCTGCCGGCCCAAAGCAACAACAATGATAGGATTGAGCCCAACACCAACTCACGGGCCCGGAAGGGCAAGAAATTATTCAGCGAAAATATTTGCCTTACAATCAATGAAAGGCATAGGCCAACGGCCACTGCACCACCAATCCTGAACAGGTCAATGAATGAGGAAAACCTGATGACACCTGAGTAGGTGTGAAAAAGGCGGAATCCAACCAGGAAGCATAACGTGTATATGCCGGTGCACTCAAGAACCGGGAAGAGTCGGCCAACGGTTACCGCCAAACCGGTGTTGAGAATATAAACTATGAAGAGAGAGAAATATACAGTAAAAATATCCAGTACCAAAATACACCACAGGGGGAGCGCATTCCTACTGAAGTACCAATTGATTATGTGTTTAAATAACCTCATAATTTTTCTTCTAAAAATCGGTCATTACGGTCAGTATCAATTATTTATTATTAAATACCGAGAAACTTCAACTCCCGACCCCGCGGCGGGGGAAGTGGAACTGAATATTCCTTATTGCAATGCCGTGGGCACCGGGAAGAGACTCCCCGCTGCCATTTCCAGTGCAAAGGTACTAAAAAAATCTATGCGCGTCAGTATCCTGGTGAAAAAACAGAGGTACCACCACCAGGCGAGACATTACAAAAAGCTTCATGCCTATATTTACCTGACAGGAGTTTGCGTTTCAACCGGAAAAGTTTATACCTTTGCAACGCCATTTGGCAACTAAACAGAGTGCTTGCAACCTCTTTAAAAACAAGAATTATGTTAAAAAAAGATTCCACCCTGCGGGTTACCCCCGTCTTTGTCATCCTCAGTGTACTTTTTACGGTCTGCCTGATTGTCAGCAACCTGCTTGAAATCAAAGTTGTAGATTTGGGATGGTTTACCATTACTGCCGGCTGCATCGTTTTCCCTGTCAGTTACGTACTTAATGACTGCATAGTTGAGGTTTACGGGCTGCGCAATGCCAAGTTTGTAATCTTCACCGGGTTCGCCATGAACCTGTTCACCGTTCTGATACTGCAATTGGGTATCTTGTTACCCGGGAGCACCACCCCGGCAATCTCGGCTGCCATGGACACCGTGTTCGGAGCCACCCCGCGCATCCTCTTTGCCTCCTTTACTGCCTTTCTTACCGGGTCCCTGATAAATGCGTGCATCATGCACATTCTTAAGCTTAAGCCCAAGGCCTCAAATTCATATCGGTCATTCACCTTCCGCGCCATTGTATCCACCATAGCCGGCGAGGGAGCTGATTCCCTAATATTCTTCCCGCTGGCCTTTGGCGGTGTGTACTCCGCCGGGATATTATTGAGCATGATAGTGACCCAAACGTGCATAAAGACCCTGTATGAGATATTGATTCTCCCCGTTACATTACGCACTGTCAATGCGCTGCGTAATCACGAAATGCACTTGTTATCAGCCTGATACAGGGGTCGTCAAACCTGAATAGAAAAAAAAACGGGACCTGATAGTAAAAAAAATTTGCACGTACTGAAAAAAAGGCATACCTTTGCAGCGTTAAAGCGAAAAGCTATACACCGATTGCCTTGTGGTGTAATGGTAGCACGTCGGATTCTGGTTCCGCCTGTGAGGGTTCGAATCCTTCCAAGGCAACAAATTAAGGAGTTAAGTTCCCGGGAACTTAACTCCTTAATT
>CAYMNF010000011.1:0-38965 GCA_964391735.1 uncultured Bacteroides sp.
AGTTGGATGGATACGGCTTCTTCCGTGAGGCTATCTTCCTGATGCCGCAGGCTGCTAATGACCTCGCGTGGATATTCCTTATTCTGACAGGTATCTCGGTTGTCTACGGTGCCTTCTCGGCCTGTGTGCAGACCGACCTCAAGTATATCAACGCATACTCCTCAGTTAGCCACTGCGGTCTGGTGCTCTTCGCCATCGTGATGCTGAACACCACGGCTATGACCGGTGCCATCATGCAGATGTTGAGCCACGGCTTGATGACAGCTCTCTTCTTTGCCCTGATCGGTATGATTTATGGCCGTACGCACACGCGTGACATACGCCTGATGGGTGGGTTGATGAAGATAATGCCCTTCCTTGCGGTCTGCTACATGATTGCCGGTTTTGCTTCCTTGGGTTTGCCGGGTCTCTCAGGATTCGTCTCAGAGATGACAATCTTTGTGGGTTCATTTGAGCATGCCGACTTCTTCCACCGCGCCTTCACCATCGCCGCATGTTGCTCAATCGTCATCACTGCGGTGTACATTCTGCGTGTCGTGGGCAAACTGCTCCTCGGTCCGGTATATGACAAGCACCATCTTGAACTCACCGATGCCACATGGTGGGAGCGATTCCCGACCATGTGCCTCATAGCATCTGTGGCAGCAATCGGTTGCTTCCCCAACTTCTTTGAAAACTTGATAAGGTTCACCTTCCAATCAGACATTTTTGCCGTTATCGGCCTCAACTAAATAGATACGCACTGATATGGACTATTCACAATTTCTTTCAATGTGGCAGGAGACAGGCCTGCTGATAGTATTTCTGTGCGTGTTCCTCTATGACACGTTCGCTCCGCGCAAGGCCCTTGGTGCTCTTGGCTGGCTAACAACCATCCTGTTTGCCATCTTTACGGGGCTCGGCTTCTCAACGCTCTTCGGGCAACCTGCCGATGCATTCTCGGGTATGTTCCAAAACTCACCGGCAATTGTGGTGATAAAGAATATCTTGAACGTTGGCGTGCTGATAGTGCTGATACAGTCAATACGCTGGGCCGACAGCGAGTTCCAGCGCATACGCCGCGGTGAGTTCTATGAGCTTATTCTGTTGACCCTCTTCGGCATGTATCTGATGATTTCTTCAGGCAACTTCCTGTTGTTTGTCATCGGGCTTGAAACTGCATCTCTTCCCCTGGCAGCACTGGTTGCCTTCGAAAAGAAAAAATATGAGAGTCATGAGGCAGCCGTCAAGTATATCCTCACGGCAATATTCTCGTCTGCCATCTTCATGTTCGGCTTGTCCTACGTCTACGGTTTGTGTGGAAGCCTCTATTACAGCGACATTGCGTTTGCCCTGAGCAAATACATGGGCAGCGGTTTGATTATGCTGATTGTGGCCTTGGCATTCGTCGTTGCCGGCTTTGCCTTCAAGCTCTCACTTGTGCCCATGCACCTCTGGACAGCAGACGTATATCAGGGTGCTCCCACCCCGGTAACCTCATACCTTTCGGTTATCTCAAAGGGATCAGCTGCCTTCGCATTCCTGGTAGTGCTTTGGCAGGCATTCGGCCAGGCTTATCCGCAAGTTTGGGAGTGGATGCTCTACGGCTTGATTATCGCCACCATCACTGTCGGTAACCTCTTTGCTATGCGTCAGCATAACCTCAAGCGCTTCCTGGCATTCTCGTCGGTATCACAGGCCGGATACATCATGTTGGGTGTCATTGGTTTCAACTCACTCTCAATGGGTGCGCTTATGTTCTACATCCTTGTGTACATCTTCTCAAACCTCGCCGCCTTTGGTGTTGTCGGTGCCATTGAGAATGCCACAGGGAAGGTTGACCGAGAGGACTACAACGGCCTCTATAAGACCAATCCCCGCCTGGCTGTCGTCATGATGCTCGCCATGTTCTCGCTGGCCGGAATTCCGCCCTTTGCCGGATTCTTCAGTAAGTTCTTCATTTTCACCGGCGCCCTTGAGGTTGGCACTCCCGCCATGTACGTGCTTGTGATGATTGCCCTTATAAACACCATCGTGTCACTGTACTACTATCTGTTGGTTGTCAAGGCAATGTTTATCAGCCCCGAGGAGCCGCGCATTCAGGGCTTCCGCAGTGCCGCCTGCGAGCGCGTGGGCCTGTGGCTCTGCACCACCGGTATCATCCTGTTGGGCCTTGTAAGCTACGTTTACGACTGGATAATGAACGCAGTTATGCAGTCATTCTAAACAGCCCATTCCAAAAGAATCAAAGCGCGGAGGTGGCGACCACAGTGTCCCCCCTCCGCGCTCATTTGGTAAACGACCTATAACGTACAGCCCACCTATACGTGTCTTATTCGACCAAAATTGTTGGGGTTGTAACTCTTTAGGCAGAGTCAGCATATTCGCGCGTTGGACGCGAAGAATCGCATCCCTACGTTCGGATAGTGTCTCGGGATGGGTAAGAGGTTGATTAATTGGTGTTTGTGCCGGTGGTCGGCACATTCGACGGGCGGACGCATGAGCCGTGTTATACGGTTTAAATGAGGAGATTACAAAATTACGTATGTTAAAGCGTGTGTATAAGGTTTCGCATTCCGGTCAACACAACGGGTACTGTTCGACCAATAAATTGGTCGTAATCAATTCGTTAATCTTATTCCGTGGGTTTCACCCACGGCTACGATCTTGCACCACTACGTGGTGAGCGCAGGTGCGCACAATCGGCCGCCTTGCAACCGCTTTAGCGGTCGTTGAATATCGTAGCCGTGGGTGAAACCCACGGAATACATAATTGAAAGGAAACGACCAATTTATTGGTCTAACAGTACCCACGGTTGATCCGCTGGGGCTCAGTCGCGCGGCGGACGCTTGAACCGAGCGTCCCTGCGTTCGGGTATTATCTTGGGTGTGTAAACAACTAAAATGCAATTGTTTGTGCATATTCTGGTTTATCGGGAGTTTCTTAAAGGTTCACTGATAAACAACGATGCCCTCTGAGTTTATGGAAGCTCAGAGGGCATGGAGTTTTTTCAGGGAATGATCAGGCTCGGTTGCGGCGGGGGGCGTCAACAAACATAATCCAGCAACCAACGGCTACGGCAGCGCCAATCAGCGGGCCTACCACCATAATCCAGAAGTCACCCCAAGCGGCTGATGAGAAGACGGCAGGACCGAATGAGCGGGCCGGGTTTACCGAGCAGTTGTCAACGGGGATACCGACGATATTGACAAGGCCAAGGGCAAGACCAATGGCGAGGCCGGCAAAATTGCCGTAACCGCGATTCTCGTCGGTGGCACCCAGAACGGTGAATACAAAGAAGAAGGTGAGGAGTATCTCGCTGACGAGGGCCATCATTGGGGTGGCTCCGGGTTGCACAACGTTGGCAGCCAAGGCAGCCTCGCCGGTGGTCCCGCCAAAGGCATATTGTGCCGACCCGCTGGCTGTAAGCCATACAAGGAATGCTGCGCCAAGAACGGCACCAAGCAGCTGGGAGACTACATACCACACAAAGTCAGTGCCGGAGAGTTTTCCGCGCAACCAGAATGCAAAGGACACGGCCGGGTTAACATGACAGCCTGAGATGCGACCGATAGTGTAGCACAGGCATACCAAGACGAGGCCGAAGCAAAGGCCTATCCCCAGCACGCCGATTTTCGGCCCGGCAAGGACTGCACTGCCGCAGGCAAGGAGCACCAAAAACATCGTGCCGAAAAACTCAGCAAGATATTTTGCAAAACTGCTCACAATGGGGTTCTGATTTTCTGAACTCATAGTAAGTTTGGTTTAATAGTTGAAAATTTTATTTTTAATTTTTGATTAATTATTTATCCTTCAGTCTTTTATTTATCTTTTTCTGAAGAAAAAACTACGCATCAATTCAGCACACTCGTCTGCCAAAACACCCCCGATAATCTCTGCTCGGGGATGCAAGGGGGAGCGGCGCGTATAGGCTGAGTAACCGCGTTTGGCATCCTCCGCACCAAACACCACTCGGCTAATCTGCGCCCACCCGATAGCCCCGGCACACATTATGCAGGGCTCAACAGTCACAAAGATAGTGCAGTCTTTGAGATACTTGCCCCCGATAGTGCGCTCGGCAGCCGTCAATGCCAACATCTCGGCATGGGCTGTTACGTCCAACAGAGTTTGCGTCATGTTGTGGCCTCGGCCAATAATGGCCCCCGAGGGTGACACCACCACGGCCCCGATAGGCACCTCGTCCTCCCTGAAGGCCTGTCGGGCCTCCTCCAGGGCTTTTCTCATATAATACTCGTCGGGCTGTACCATAGTCATGAAATTCTGCTCCAGTCCAGGGGCATACGGTTTGTTATCAATTGAAGGTTATGTAGCAGCAGGCGGCCATCAGGGGTTGACAGGGAGGGGTCGGCTGTCAAAATCTCCTCGGCGTCATCGCGGGCTGCCTGGATGATGCGGCCGTCGGTCGCCAGGCTGGCAATGTTGAGGGCTATCGGGAGGCCGCTCTGTTGTGTCCCCTCGATATCACCGGGCCCGCGCATGCGCATATCCTCCTCGGCAATTTTGAATCCGTCAAAGGTCTGTGTCATCAGCACAAGGCGCTCACGTGTGGTTTTTGAAAGCTTTTTGCGCGACATCAATATGCAGTAACTTTGGTCGGCACCGCGTCCCACACGCCCGCGCAACTGGTGCAGCTGGCTCAGACCGAATCGCTCGGCATTCTCAATCATCATCGTCGTTGCGTTGGGGACGTTCACCCCAACCTCAATAACTGTGGTTGCCACAAGGATACGAGCCTCGCCTGATACAAAACGCTGCATCTGGTAATCCTTTTCTTTGGGTTTCATGCGGCCATGCACGTAGGCCACTTGGTAGCTGGGGAACGCATCACAGATGTCCTTATACCCCTCCTCAAGGCTTTGCAGGTTCAGTTTCTCGTTCTCGTCAATCAGCGGGTATACAATGTAAACCTGCCGCCCCTGGCGCAGTTGGGTGCCGATGCCGCGCAGCACGTTAAAGCGGTCCTCATCGTTGCGCAGAACCGTCTTCACCGGTTTACGTCCCGGGGGAAGCTCATCTATTACCGACACGTCAAGGTCGCCGTATACTGTCATTGCCAATGTGCGGGGAATAGGTGTGGCCGTCATCACAAGGACGTGGGGAGGTGAGTCACTGTTTTTTGTCCACAGGCGTGCACGCTGCGCCACCCCAAAACGGTGTTGCTCATCGATCACTGCCAGGCCCAGACGTTGGAACTGCACCGGGTCCTCAAGCAGGGCGTGGGTGCCAACTATGATATGGAGCGAGCCGTCAAGCAACTGTTGGTGGATGACATCGCGCTCACGTTTTGGGGTGGAACCGGTCAGCAGTTTTACATTTATCCCCAACGGCGCCAGGTAACCGTAGAGGGTCTCAAAGTGTTGTCCGGCAAGAATCTCGGTGGGAGCCATCAGGGCACCTTGGCAACCGTTGCCCAAAGCAAGGAGCAGGCACATTGCGGCCACAAGGGTCTTCCCGGACCCGACATCGCCCTGCAGCAGCCGATTCATTTGTCGGCCGGACTGCATGTCGGCATTAATCTCTTTTATTACCCTTTTTTGTGCGCCTGTGAGGGGGAAGGGTAGCAACTCGTTATAGAATCGGTTAAAGTACGTGCCAACCTTGGGGAAGCGTATCCCCCCCAGGGCTAAGGTGCGGTTGCGGGCCATGCGCCTCAGATTCAGCTGCAAGAAAAAGAGCTCATCATATTTCAGACGCAATCGGGCACGCTCCAGCTCGGCGGGTCCCGAGGGGTTGTGGATGGCGTGCAGGGCCTCACCAAGAGGCATAAGGGCACGTTTCTGCAGCAGTGTCTGTGGCAGAGTCTCACGCACCTGTGGCCGTGTGGCGAACACCGCGTCCACGATACCCTTCAGTGTACGTGAGGTGATTCCTCGTTGCCGCAACTTTTGCGTCAGGGGGTAAACCGGCCATAATCCCTTGGGCGTGTCTTTGCCCGTAGCCGGGTCTACCTCAGGGTGTGTGAGGGACCAATGACCGTTGAACTCAACCGGCTTGCCAAAAAGGATGTATTCTTTTTGAGGCAAATAAGCCTCTTTCAGGCGATTGATGCTACGAAACCAAACAACCTCAATTGTGCCGGTGCCGTCGGTGAACAACCCCACAAGGCGCCGTTTGGCCCCCTCGCCAAGGATGTTGAATGTGACGAAGCGCCCGCGCACTTGCACTGATGGCATATCCCCGACAAACTCGCGGATGGAATATGTGCGCGAGCGGTCAACATATCCCGTGGGGAAATGATACAGAAGGTCATGAAGGGTAGCAATGCCCAACTCCGCCTTCAGAAGTTGGGCACGTCGGGGTCCTACCCCCTTAACGTACATGATGTCTTGTTGCCTCAGGTCCTCCATTCCTTAAGATATATCGAGGCAATTTCCAGGTCGCCCGGACGAGTAATTTTTATGTTGCGGGGGTCTCCATCCACAAGGGCAATCTCCGCCCGGGGGAAGGCCGCTTCCACCACCGAGGCATCATCGGTAGCCGTCGGGGGGAGGCTCTCGCCGTATGCGGTCAACAGCACCTCGGCTTTGAAGAACTGTGGTGTCTGCACCATCCGGTACAGGGTGCGGTCCACAGCCCGGCTTTTCCCGTCAGGGGCAATGCGTCTCAGCGAGTCGGTGGGAGGGAGGGCAGGCAGTGCGCCGTCGGCCCCGTTTGCCACCGCCCGAGCCACCGCGTGGGCCATGGAGGCATCAACCAGGGGACGTGCGCCGTCATGTACCCCTATTATTTGCACGCCGGGGGGCACGACACCCAACGCGTTGCGCACGCTGTGTGCACGCGTCAGGCCACCCGGGGTTATGCGTGGCGAGGTGAATGAATACTCCCGACACAGCTCATGCCACAGGTTAACAAAGGCGTTGTTAAGGGCCAGCCCCATTCCGGCCTCGGGGAAAGCAGCCCGCAGATTGTCAATGGCGTGCATCAGCACGGGCCGTCCCTGCAGTTTACAGAACTGTTTTGGCATTTCTCTGCCAAATCGTTGTCCGCGGCCTCCGGCAACCACAATTATGTAAACACCGTTCATCTCCATACCGCAAATTTAACAAAAAAATTGCTTGGAAAGGACCGCAAGACATGAAAAAAGGTTGCGACCGAGAAGGGTCACAACCTTATATTGAATATTAGTGTCAATATCAGACAGCGCGGTAGGCGGCAATATCAGCCGGCCCGACGTTCTTGATGAAGTTGGCGTGGCGCTCAACCTCGGCACGTGCCATGTTGAGGTAAACCTTCAATGAGTCATCAAACAGATGATTCTCATCGCGGTTTACGTCAAGCATCAGCAGGTAAGACATCATTATGTCACCGGCCATCTCAACCAATCGGCGAGCCATGAAGTTGAGGTATTCGTTGTCCTTGGCGTCATTGACACGGGCAACAGCCTCCTCATAAATGGCGGTGAGTTTTGCCAACTCATCCTTGACGGGTTGCAATGCCTCAGCCACGGGGGTGTCGTGGTATGATTGCATCAGGGCGCGATATGTGCCGGTGGTGACGTGGCGAATAGCGGCCACCACTTGCAGCTGGGTAGTACCCTCATAGATAGAGGTGATGCGTGCATCGCGGTATACGCGCTCGCAGTCATAGTCCTTCATGAAGCCGGAGCCACCATGTATCTGTATGCAGTCGTATGCATTCTGGTTGGCATACTCTGATGCCATGCCTTTAGCCATAGGCGTGCATGCATCGGCATACTTCTTGTACAGTTTGCTCTCCTTGCGCTCCTCGGCAGTGAGGGGGCGTTCCTTGGCTATGTCCTGGTAGATTTTATAGAGGTCCACGTAGCGTGATGTCTCATACAACAGTGAGCGTGAGGCATCAAGTTTAGCCTTCATGGTAGCCAAAATCTCAAACACGGCGGGGAATTCGATGATAGCCTTGCCAAACTGCAGACGGTCTTTGGCGTATGACAGAGCGTCACGATAGGCCTTCTCGCTTACGCCAACGCTTTGTGCGGCGATGCCCAGGCGAGCACCGTTCATCAGCGCCATCACGTATGTGATGAGGCCCAGACGGCGGCTACCAACCAACTCAGCGGGGGCGTTCTTGAACACCAGCTCGCAGGTGGGTGAGCCCTTGATACCCATCTTGTTCTCAATGCGGCGAACATTGACACCGCCGTTGCGCTTGTCATAGACAAACATTGAGAGGCCGCGGCCGTCCTGTGTGCCCTCCTCAGAGCGTGCCAGCACCAGGTGGATGTCTGAGTCACCGTTGGTGATAAAGCGTTTTACGCCGTTGAGGCGCCAGGTGCCGTCAGGTTGCTCGGTGGCCTTGAGCATTACTGATTGCAGGTCAGAACCGGCATCGGGCTCGGTGAGGTCCATTGACATTGTCTCGCCGCCACACACACGGGGGATGAAGCGGTTCTTCTGGTCCTCGTCGGCAAACTCATAAAGGGTTTCGGCGCAGTCCTGCAACCCCCAGAGGGTCTCATACCCGCAGTCGGCGCGTGCCACAATGTCAGCGCTCATGATGTAGGGGGTGATGGGGAAGTTGAGGCCGCCAAAACGGCGCGGCATGGCCATGCCCATAAGGCCGGCTTTGCGGCATGCGTCAAGATTTTGAGCTGTGCCGCGGGCGTAGGTTACGCGCCCGTTCTCGCAGTGAGGGCCTTCATGGTCAACATCTGCTGCATTCTCTGCCACGATATCGCCGCAGACTTGTCCCACAACATCCAGGACGCGGTCATAGTTGTCCTGTGCGTCGGCATAGTCAACGGGGGCATAGTCAAACTTGTCGGCGTCGGTGTAGTCGCGCTCACGCAGGGCTACGATTTTCTCCATCAGCGGGTGTGTCAGGTGGTGACGCAACGCCGGGTTGTCAGTATAGAAATTGGCCATGGCTTTATTTCGAGTTCTTTTTGTAGTATTTAATAAGTTTGGGAACAACCTCTTCAATGTCACCGGTGATGACGTAGTCAGCTATGGTGTTGATGGGGGCATTGGGGTCGTTGTTTACTGAGATTATGATAGCACTCTCCTGCATACCGGCAATGTGCTGGATCTGGCCTGAGATACCGCATGCAATGTAGAGTTTGGGACGCACGGTTACACCGGTCTGGCCTATCTGGCGCTCATGCTCGGTGAAACCGGCATCAACAGCGGCGCGGCTGGCACCAACCTCGGCTCCGAGTACGTCAGCCAGCTCATGCAACAGCTTGAAGTTCTCTTTTGAACCCACGCCATAGCCGCCGGCAACAATGATGGGGCTGTTTTTGATGTTGATTTTTGACTTCTCGATGTGGCGGTCAATGATTTCAACAACACAGTCAGCGTCACTGAAGTATTTTTTTGCGTCAAGGTTTACAACCTCGCCCTTGTATGCGGGGTCCTTGACTTCCTTTTTCATCACACCCTCACGCACGGTGGCCATCTGGGGGCGATGTTCGGGGTTGACGATGGTAGCCACGATGTTGCCGCCAAATGCCGGGCGTATCTGGTAGAGGAGGTCCTTGTACTCCTTGTTTGTCTTGGGGTCGGTGTGGTCGCCAATCTCAAGCGATGTGCAGTCGGCCGTAAGACCGCTGTGCAGACATGATGACACACGGGGACCCAGGTCGCGGCCCACACTGGTGGCACCCATAAGGCATATCTGCGGCTCAATCTCTTTGAAGAGGTTGATGAGCACCGATGCATGGGGATTACTGCGGTAGGGGCTGAGGCGTGCATCCTCAACTTTGTAGACGGTGTCGACGCCGTAGGGGAACAGCTCTTTTTCAACGCCGTCAAGTTTGTCGCCAAGCACCAGGGCTTCGAGTTTTACCCCCAGTTTGTCGGCCAATGTGCGACCTTTGGTCAGCAGCTCAAGCGAGACGTCGGCAATTTTGCCATCGTCATATTCGCAATAAACAATCAGATTATTTTTGTCAGTCATGATTTTTTGCAGTTTTGGGGCATTAGCCTATGGTGTGGTTGGCAATGAGTTCTTTTACCAGCTCCTCAATTTGTTCGTCATCGTTTTCAAGACGCCGAGCCTCTTTGGCGGTGAAAACAACATTCTCAATGGCCTTAACTTTGGTGGGCGAGCCGGCCAGACCAATCTGTTGGGGGTCAGCCTCAACAAACTCAGCACCCCACTCCTGTATCTGCAGGTCGGGATTGGCTTCCACGCGAGCGCGGGTGCGTTCGTCAAGGTTAGCCATCTCAGACTTTGAGGCGGCGTGTTTGTACTTCATTATGCGTATGGCGTTGCGGGGACGACACTCGGCGGCCGAGCCGTTCACGGTGACAACGCAGGGCAGGGGAGCCTTTACGGTCTCCACACCGTTCTCCAGGCGGCGTTTCACGGTGATGTGGCTGTCGGGGACAATCTCAAGGACCTCCTCGGCATAGGTTACCTGGGGCAGACCCAACTTCTCGGCTATCTGCGGGCCTACCTGAGCGGTGTCACCGTCGATAGCCTGGCGACCACCGAGAATGAGGTCAACCTTGCCGGCTTTCTTAACAGCGCAAGCCAGTGAGTAGCTGGTGGCCAATGTGTCAGCACCGCCAAGGGCGCGGTCGGTAAGTACTATGCCGGCATCGGCACCGCGGAAGATGGCCTCACGCACAACCTCGGCTGAGCGGGGCAGACCCATCGTCAGGACGGTTACTTTGGTGCCGGGGATGGTTTCTTTGATACGTAACGCCTGTTCAAGGGCGTTAAGGTCTTCAGGGTTAAAGATTGCCGGCAGGGCAGCACGGTTGATGGTGCCGTCGGCTTTCATTGCATCCTTGCCCACATTGCGGGTGTCAGGCACCTGCTTGACGAGCACTATGATGTTTAGACTCATTGAATAATATGAAGTTTGGTTTTTTATTTTATAATTTCAGGTTAATAGGATTTCTTGCCTGTGAGATTGCAAAGTTACAAAAAATCTTTAAGAATGTGATGTTATCCAATCCCGTGCATTGACAAAGGCATCCAGCCATGGGGTGACGTCATCGCCCCGGCGTGTGCGGGGATACACACCGCACTGCCACGGGAAGATGGCACGCTCAAGGTGGGGCATCATGGCCAGGTGGTGCCCGTCGGCTGATGTCAATGCCGCAACTTGTCCACGGCTGCCATTGGGGTTGCCCGGGTATGCAGCGTAGGCATATTTTGCCGCCACGTTGTATCGGGTGCGATCGCCCGGCAGAATGAATTTACCCTCGCCGTGGGCTACCCATATTCCCAGCTTCATCCCCTCAAGGGACTTCAGCATAATCGAGGGACTCGGCGGGATGATAACGCTCAGGAACGCGCTTTCAAATTTATGGCTGTTGTTGTGTGCCATTGCGGCATGATGTTTCTCCCCGGGTTTGTTAAGGCCCAGCAGGTCCAGCTCCATCATCAGCTGGCATCCGTTGCAGATGCCCAGGCTCATGGTGTCGGGGCGGGCATAGAATTTCTTTAGTGCGCTTGCGGCCTTCTCGTTGTACCGGAAACCGCCGGCCCACCCTTTGGCTGAACCCAGTACGTCACTGTTTGAGAACCCGCCGCAGAACACCAGCATCTTGACATCCTCAAGGGTCTCGCGGCCGCTCATGAGGTCGGTCATGTGCACGTCGCGAACATCAAAGCCGGCAAGATATAGGGAGTAAGCCATTTCGCGGTCGCCGTTCACACCCTTTTCACGCACAATTGCCGCCAGGGGGCGTTGTCCGGGGAGGTGTGTGGTGGTAAGCCCACGAGCCTCCAGTGAGCCGTCAAACGCCCCCGGGATGCGGTATTGCACCGGTTGCTTGCCGTAGTTGGCATAGCGCTCGGCAGCACATTCATCGCCGCTCTGGAATATGTCAAGCAGATAGGAGGGACGGTACCAGCATTCACGCATTGCGTCAATGCCAAGCATGCTTATCTCATCGCCGTGGGTTATGGTCAACAACCTCTCATGTGAGGGTGTGCCGATGGGGAAAAAGCGTACCCCGGCTTGCTGAAGGGTGCGGGCAAAGGCATCCCGTTTGGCATCGGAAACCTGAACAACCAAAGCCGGATTCTCGGCAAACAGAATCTTTATGAGGTCAGAGTTCTCAAACCCGGCAGTGTTAAGGTCAATACCGCCCGTGGTGTTGGCAAATGCCATCTCAAGGAGGGTGGTGACGAGGCCGCCGGCTGAGACGTCATGGGCAGCCATCAACGCACCGCGGCGCACCAAGGCCTGCACGGCGTTAAAGGTCTGCTTGAAGTATTCGGCCTCGGCAACCCCGGGGACCCGGGAGCCAAGATGGCCCAATGTCTGGAAGAAAGCCGAGCCGCCAAGGCGTAACTCGCCGTCAGAAAAGTCAATATAGTATAGTGTGGACTTGCCGGGTTGCAACACCGGTGAAACAGTGTGGCGTACATCGGCGGTCTCAGCCGCTGCCGAGATTATCACTGTGCCCGGGGCCAACACCTTGTCAGCGTCATATTTTTGCGTCATTGACAAGGAGTCTTTACCGGTAGGGATATTGATGCCCAGGTCAATGGCGAATTGTGAGCAGGCCTTCACCGCACGATACAGAGCAGCATCCTCGCCCGGGTTGCGGCAGGGCCACATCCAGTTTGCCGACAGGGAAACCGTCTTGAGGCCGTCAGCCAATTCAGCCCCCACAATATTGGTGAGCGCCTCGGCAATGGCCAGGCGGCTGCCGTCGGCCGAGTCAACCAAGGCTGCCTGCGGGGCATGCCCGATTGATGTGGCAATACCGTTTTTGCCGGTATAGTCCAGTGCTACCACCCCACAGTCACTGAGGGGCAGCTGCAGGGCTCCCTGGCACTGTTGGCGTGCCACACGCCCGGTAACCGAGCGGTCAACCTTGTTTGTGAGCCAGTCTTTGCAGCCCACAGCCTCGAGGGACAGTACATCCCGCACATACCCTTCAAGAGCATCGGGCGAATAGGTGGCATCGGTATAGGTGTGTTGCACCGTGTTGTCAACCATCACGGTCTTCGGCGGGTTGCCGAACATATCCTGCATCTGCAGGTCAATGGGTTTCTCCCCGTCAGCACTTTCAAAGACAAACTTGTGGTCATCAGTGGTTTCACCCACAACAAACATGGGGGCGCGCTCACGGTCGGCAATCTTTTGCAGCCGCTCGATATGTTGCGGAGCAATCACCAGGCCCATGCGTTCTTGACTCTCGTTGCCAACAATCTCCTTGGCTGAGAGGGTGGGGTCCCCAACCGGCAGGCTGTCCATATTTATATGTCCGCCGGTGGCCTCAACAAGCTCAGAGAGGGCGTTGAGGTGTCCTCCGGCGCCGTGGTCATGTATCGAGACTATAGGATTGTCACCCTCCTCGGCGAGCGCGCGGATAACATTGGCGACACGTTTCTGCATCTCGGGGTTTGCACGCTGCACGGCGTTGAGTTCAATGGCGTTGCCATAGCTGCCGGTGTTCACCGATGAGACGGCCCCACCGCCCATACCTATACGGTAGTTATCGCCACCCATCACCACAACGGCTTGTCCCGGCTCGGGTTCTCCCTTGATAGCCTGGTCGGCGAATGCATATCCCACACCGCCGGCCAGCATGATGACTTTGTCATAGGCGTAGGTGCGCCCATCCTCCTGATGCTCAAATGTCAATACCGAGCCGCAAATCAGGGGTTGACCAAATTTGTTGCCGAAGTCACTTGCCCCGTTTGATGCCTTTATCAGGATGTCTGCCGGGGTCTGATAGAGCCACACACGCGGGTCAAGCATCAGCTCCCAACGGCGGTTGGGGTCAATACGGGGGTATGAGGTCATATACACAGCTGTCCCGGCCAGGGGGATGCTGGCGCGGCCGCCGCCAAGACGGTCGCGAATCTCGCCGCCGGTACCCGTTGCCGCGCCATTGAAGGGCTCAACGGTGGTGGGGAAGTTGTGGGTCTCAGCCTTCAGGGATATTACCGTTTCAGCCGGCTTAACCTCAAAAAGCCCCGGTTGCTCAGGGGTAACGGGGTAGAAACGGTCAACCTGCGGGCCACGCACAAATGCCACATTGTCCTTATAGGCCGACACCAGCCCGTTGGGGTTAGTGGTGGATGTGCGGCGTATCATGCCAAACAGGCTGTCGGGCATCTCTTGGCCGTCAATCCTGAAGATACCGTTAAAGATTTTGTGGCGGCAGTGTTCACTGTTTACTTGCGAGAAACCGAATACCTCGCTGTCAGTGAGGGGGCGGCCCAGACGCTTGGACAGGTCGGTGAGGTAGGCCTCCTCCTCGGCACTCAATGCCAGCCCCTCGTCAAGGTTATATTGGTGTATGTCGGCAATATGCACAACGGGGTCGGGCTGACGGCCGGCCGAGAAGATTTCTTGGTTTAGCCCCTCGGGGTACAGACGTTGCAACATGCGGTCATACACCGCTGTGTCGGCATCAGCCACGCGGGTATACTCCTCGATGCGGGTAATTCCCTGCAGGCCCATGTTCTGGGCAATCTCCACGGCATTGGTGCTCCAGGGGGTTATCATCTCCCGCCGAGGGCCGATGAAGGTTCCCTTGACCTTTTTGCTTGATAAAAGTATGGCACCGCCCAGCATCCATGTCAGCTTCTCAATCTCTGACGCATCGGGTCGGTGGTCTATCTCTATGGCAGTTATTAGGGCATTTCCCCGCTTGAAAAACAGTATCACTGTATAGGTTATGATATGGTTTGTTACTGAGGTTTAAAAAAGATATGTAACGCGCAGGTCCCAGGTGCGTGCGCGTGCCGACTCGTTTGTGAGCAGGCGCGTCTTGCACACGTATGTCATGCCCCACGTGTATTGGGCTGAGATTTGCCAGCGTTTCTGCAACTCGGCACCCAATCCCACGCTCAGGCCCACGTCGCCCCCGGAATATTGCAGGGCCTTGAGATGCCCGTGGGCAGCCTGAATGGTGAACTCGGGCCCGGCGAAGACAAAGGGGGCGAAATACTCCTCAAGGCCACCCATGCGCGTCCACTTGAAGCGCAGGTGCACGGGGATGAGGATGTTGTGGATGAACATCCGCTCAGAGGTATACCCCTGGGAGGCCCATATCTTTTTGTCGCCGAGGTCCAGCTTGGCTCCGCGTTCCTCATAGAACAGGCCGAGGTCCATGCCGAATCCCAGCCCGGGGAACATAACCTCGGCGAGGGCGCCGGCTGAGAACCCTACCTGGTTATGTACGTCAAAAAGATGTTGCTTGAACTTGAGTGTTGACAGGTTAACCCCTACCGAGGGGCCCCATCGCAGGTCGGCCCGTGCCGGTGCTATTGTCAGTAGCACCAGCAGGGTCGTTATTGTCAGTATCTTTCTCATTAGTCGTTGTCAGCGGTCTTTTTGCAACATTCGGTTTTGTTGCCCAATGTGCGGTATTGCTGTGAGTAGCGTATGTGTTGGGGAATATAATCCTCGGTATAGCTTACAGTGGCGTCAATGATGTTGCCATCGTTATCCAAGACGGGGGTGTACACCGGGTTAACAAATCCCTTGTAGGGAGCTATGTCAAGGTGGCTGTAACGCTCAAGAACCTCCCTGTGCAGTTCCGGGTCAACTTTTACGCCGTAGGCCTCGACAAGGTTGCGGCCGGCCTCATAGTCACCCTCGCTCTTGATGCGCTGAATCTCGGCCAACAATTCGCCAAAGAGGTTGCGCAGCTTGTTGTAGTCATTGATTTTGACAAAGGTTTTGCCGTCACGTTTCACCATCTCGACAACGTTGTCGGGCTGGCCCTTCTCAAATGCCCAGCGGGCTATCAGGGCGCGGTTGCGCATGTGGGCTTCCTCGATGTCCTTGCCCGGCTCGATGCGCATCAGCTGGGTCATAAGGCCATTGAGCATATACTTGTAGTACTCTGACTTATATGCCTCAGGGTTGTCAAGCAGCCCCAACTCCTGGAGTTTGGGGTCGGCAAGATAGTAGAGGGCAAACAGGTCGGCGCGGGCCTCCTCAAGGGTTGAACCGTGGGCCTTGAGGGCATCGGGGTCTACGCCCGGCAACAAGCGGCCTGAGGCGTGGCCAAGACACTCGTGGAAGTCGGTGTGCAGGTTGTCGGTGATGAACAGATAATCCTCCATCAGTTTGGCGGTGGGGGCATCAATAACAAACTCCTCATTGAAACCGTCGCCGTGTGAGGCGGCATCGTATGCCTGCGTGATGTTCTCCAGGCTCACTGACTTTGAGCCGTGTGCGGCACGTATCCAGTTTGAGTTGGGCAGGTTTATGCCTATGGGGGTTGCCGGGTAGCTGTCACCGGCAAGGATGGCGGCGGTAATCACCTTGGCACTCACGCCTTTGACCTTGTCTTTGCGGAAGCGCGGGTCAACGGGCGAATGGTCCTCAAACCACTGTGCATTGTCGCTGACAATGGCGGTGCGGTGGCTGGCTTCCTCGTTCTTGAAGTTTACAATCGATTCCCAAGAGCCGGTCATACCCAGGGGGTCACCATAGCTCTCGATAAATCCGTTGATAAAGTCAATCTTTGACTTGGTGTCATCGGCCCATTTTATTGAGTAAGTGTCAAAGTCCTTGAGATCGCCGGTGCGGTAATAGGTTATCAGCGCCTCAATGATGTCGGCCTGCGCGGGGTTTTCGGCATATTCCTTGGCCTTGACAAGGTTGTCAACGATGCGCTCAATGGCCGGGCTGTACAGTCCCCCGACTTTATAGGGCTGCTCAACGATGTTGCCCTCTGCATCTTTGGTGACACGGGTGTTGAGGCCGTATGAGATGGGGGTGGGGTCGTTGGGGTCTTTCAGCTTGTTGAAGTACTCTTCAACCTCAGCCTGGGTAACACCCTCATACAGGTTGTTGGCCGATGTCAATATCAGGTCCTGGCCTTCAGCCTGGTTGACACGCTTGGCCATAAATGTGGGGTCAAATATCAGTTTAAAAAGAGTCTCTTTGTTGTCATACCCTGCTTGACGTTGAGCGCAAGGCTTCAAACCGTCAAGTTGTGCAGAGAGCCACTCGGCCGTGAACTCGGGTACAAATTTGTCCATTGAGTAGTGGTGATGCACACCATTGCCAAACTCAACCTGCTTCAGGTACTTCTCAAAGGCTTTGAATTGCGGGTCATTGCGGTCGCCGGCATAGTTGGTGTATACCGTCTCAAGCATGTCGCGCAGCGCAAGGTTGTATTTGTTGTTCTGGTCCCAAAGGATGTCCCGGCCTGACAGGGCTGCCTCGGTCAGGTAGTATACCAAGAGGCGTTGATTAGGTGTGAGTTGCTCAAAATCAGGCACATAATATCGCAATACCTCAATGTCGGCAAAACGGTCAACCTTATACGGGAAATCTTTTGGTGCGGGATTGGCAGCAGCACTGAATACCCCTAATGTGACAATACCCATGGCGGCTATGCTTTTTTTGATTTTCATATTTTACTGTTTGCGTTTTTAGTTTTACATGACAAAAGATTCAGTCAACGTACAGCACTAACCCTTTGAGGTATTCCCCCTCAGGGTGGTATATGTTGACGGGATGGTCGGCGGGTTGGGTGAGTTGGTGCAGGATGCGTACATTGCGGCGCGTTTGCACGGCGGCAGACAGCACGGCCAGGCGGAACTGCTCACGGCTGATAGCCTGGGAGCATGAGAAGGTGAATAGCAACCCGCCCCGGGCAATCTTGGACAACCCCAAGGCGTTGAGGCGTTGATAACCGCGCAGGGCATTGCGCACCGCCCCGCGATGCTTGGCAAAGGCCGGGGGGTCAAGGACCATAAGGTCGTACTCACCCGCGGGGGTGTGCTCAAGGAACTTGAAGGCATCCTCGGCTACCGATGTGTGGCGCGTTTCGTCGGGGAAGTTCAGGGCCACATTCGCATCTGTAAGGCTCACGGCCTTTGCCGAGCTGTCAACCGACACCACATTTGCTGCCCCGCCGGCCAAAGCGGCTACCGAGAATCCCCCGGTGTAGCAGAACATGTTCAGCACCCGGCGCCCGGCCGACAAGGTGCGCAGAAGCATACGGTTGTCGCGCTGGTCAACAAAGAATCCCGTCTTCTGCCCTTTCAGCCAGTCAATCCTGAACTTGAGGCCATTTTCCAAGGCAATGGCATCGGGGGCTCCGTTCTTTATAAGGTAGTCATTCTCAGCCCCCAAGTCAGCCTTGTAGGGGAGGGTGGTCTCTGATTTGTAGTATACGTTTAAGATTGGCGTGTCCGGCAGGGATACCAGCGCGTCGGCAATGATGTTGCGTGCGCGGTGCATCCCGGCGGTGTGGGCCTGCATAACGGCGGTGTCGCCATACAGGTCAACAATCAGTCCCGGCAGGTTGTCACCCTCGCCATGCACCAAACGGCAGGCGGTATTGTCGGGACGAAGCAGCCCCAAGGCCCGGCGCATCTGCAGGGCGTTGAGCAGACGGCTCCCAAAGAAGTCCCCATCGGGAACCGGGCAGGTGCCGTCCAGGGTGAGCATGCGCACAGCTATGGTGCCGGGTTGGTAATGTCCGCAACCCAAGGTGTCGCCCCGGGCATCGGTGACACGCACGGTGTCCCCCTCGGTGATGCCATCTTCAATTGAAGCAATGGCTCCCGAAAATATCCACGGGTGAAAGCGCTGTAACGACTCCTCCTTACCCTTCTTTAGACGTATTGTTTTCATCGTAACTGTGCTCGGTGGTTATTTAAAAGCCCTGACAAGGTCGTTGCCGTTGGCGTAAACGAGTAGCAGCAGCAGAAAGGCCATGCCAATATACTGTGCAACCTCCATAAACTTGTCTGAGGGCTTGCGGCGGGTAACAATCTCCCACAGCAGGAACATGATGTGGCCGCCGTCAAGGCCCGGTATGGGTATGATGTTCATGAACGCCAGGGCTACCGACAAGAAGGCGGTTATTTGCCAGAAGGAGTACCAGTTCCATGTGTCGGGGAACATGTTGCCAATTGACCCGAAGCCTCCTAAGGATTCGGCACCCTCCTTTGAGACAACATGCTTCATTGAGCCGACATACGTGGTCAGCATTCCCGAACCCATCTCCCAACCTTTGGGCAACGCCTGCAGTACGTTGTACTTCTCGGTGACGGTGGGATATACGTCAACCGGTTGGCGCAGCTGGAAACCGAGTTTGCCATATTTGTTGGGCGTAACCGGCAGTGTCATGTATTTGCCGTCACGCAGCACGGTGACGGTTGTGGCTTTGCCGCTATACTTCTGCAGGGCCGGGGTTAGCTCGGTGTATGAGGGGGTGTCAAACGTGTCGACGCGCACAATGCGGTCCCCGGGGAGCATCCCGGCTTTTTGGGCCGCCTCGCCATTGACCAGTTTGTCAACAACAACGGGGACGCGCATGGCCAGGAAACCCCGGTCATTGTTGACGCGGAATATAAACTTGTCAGGGATGGGGATTGTAACCGTGTCCCTATTGTTGCGCAAAACCTGTACCTCTTTGCCCTCGACCATCTTCAGTGCGAACATCGGGTCCTTGGGGTCAAGCGGCTTGCCGTCAACAGCAAGGGGCCGGTCTCCGTTTTTGAAACCGATGGCCTGTGCTGCCGGCGCATAATCAAAACCCTCTGAGACCTTGTCAAGCGGCACATATTTTTCGCCCCAGTACAGGGCGATACCGGCATATATTATTATGGCCGTGATAAAGTTGAACAACACGCCGCCGGCCATTACCAGCAGGCGTTGATAGGCCGGTTTGCTACGGAACTCGTCGGGCTTTTCAGGTTGAGCCATCTGCTCCTTGTCCATCGACTCGTCTATCATGCCGGCAATCTTGCAGTAGCCGCCCAGGGGCAGCCACCCGATGCCATACTCGGTATCACGCCATGACGACTTGGGCACACCGTCTTTCCCTATTTTGCGGTTTTTCGGGGGCTTGGGTTTCCATTTTAGGGGGGTCCACCACGGGTTGAAGAACAGGTAGAACTTTTCAACCTTTATGCCGAAGATGCGCGCAAAGAGATAGTGCCCGAACTCATGCAGGACAACCAGCAGGGCTAATGATACAATCAGTTGCAGTGCTTTTATCAGAAAAGATTCCATGCAGGTAATGTGTTATCAGCGTCAAAAAACATCATCCATTGAGGTCTCTACGGCCACCGCCTCGGCGGCTTGGCTTTGCGAGCCCTCTGAGGACCGCTTGTGGGACGACTCGCCACCATAATATCCATAGTCGCCGCTGCTACACAGGTTTATGTTGTCAGGGAACAGGAAGACGGCATCCTGGCGATAGGGCAGGTTTTTGTCGCTGTACAATTTTTTCATAAATCGGCCAAAAATGGGTAGCGCCATTGAGGCACCCTGGCCGTATGCCATGTTGTTGAAGTGTATGTAACTTTCGTCGCCACCCACCCATGTTGCTGTCACAATCTGGGGAGTGAAGCCCATAAACCAACCGTCGGCATTATAGTTGGTGGTACCGGTCTTGCCGCCAATCTGGCCGGTGAGGTTGTAGGCCGAGCGCAGTCGACGGGCCGTACCCTGGTCCACAACGTTGAGCAACAGCGAGAGAATGCGGTAGTACCCCTCCTCGGTGAGCACCTGGTTGTGTGCCGGCAAAAATTCGGCTATGATTGCGCCCTTTGAGTCGGTAATCGATGTCACCATCTGGGGCTGCATATACACCCCGCGGTTGGCAAAGGCTGTGTAGGCAGCGGCCATCTCCATCACCGAGACCTCACTGATACCCAAGGACAGCGGCAGGATAGGCTCCATGGGGGAGGTGATGTGGAAGGTGCGCATCATGTTGATTAGGCTCTGGGGACCTAACTCATCGATCAGTTTTGCCGAGATCCAGTTGCTTGAGGCTGTCAGCGCCCACTTCAGCGTCACCATCTGGCCCACGCGTGAGCGGCCGCTGCGCGGTGCCCAGCGTGTCCCACCGGCGGTGCGGAATACCGGTTGGGTGTTCAGGTAGGTGTCGCAAGGGGTTTTACCCTCATCCATTGCCTTGGCATATAGGAAGGGCTTGACGGTTGACCCGATTTGCCGGCGACCGATTGATACCATGTCATATTGGAAGGTGGAGAAGTCAGTCCCACCGACATATGCTTTTACCTGTCCGTTGACGGGGTCCAGGGCTACGAATCCGCAGCGCAGGAAGCTCTTCATGTACTTCAGTGAGTCCAGGGGCGTCATCACCGTGTCACGCATACCATGGTATGTGAATACCTTCATCTCACGCTTGGTGTCAAAAGCGGCCTTGATCTGCGCTTCTGAGGCACCCCCGGCTTTCATGGTGCGGTAGCGGTCGGTCTGGCGCATGGCGTTGCGCAACAAACGGTTGTATCTGACCTCAGAAAGTTCTGAGCGGTTGCGCGAATAGGGTGCCGTTGACGACCCGCGGTTCTCGGCCCAGAAGGCCGGTTGCAGGGTACCGCTCATGTGCTCGCGCACTGCCTGCTCGGCATACTTTTGCATGCGCGTGTCAATGGTGGTGTGTATGCGCAGGCCGTCATTGTACAGGTCATATTTGCTGCCGTCGGGCTTCGGGTTCTTCTCAATCCACCCATACAGGGGGTTGTCGGCCCACAGCGTCGAGTCGCGCAGATAGGCGGCATGTTCCCATGAGTGGTAACGGTCGGGGTCCGGCTTCTTGGCGTTCATCATGCGCTGCAGCTCAACGCGGAAGTAGGGTGCCATGCCGTCATCCTGACGGTCAACATGGTGGAAGTCCAGCTCAAGCGGCAGCTCAGAGAGGGAGTCAACCTCAGCCTGCGTCAACATCCCCGCTTTGCGCATCTGGTCAAACACCACATTGCGGCGTTGGCGCGTGCGCTCGTTGTCGCGCACCGGGTTGTAGTATGACGGATTCTTCACCATCCCTATCAGGGTGGCTGCCTCCTGTATGTTCAGGTCTTTAGGGTTTTTGCCGAAGTATACATGTGCCGCACTCTTGATGCCCACGGCGTTGTAGAGAAAGTCAAACTGATTGAGGTACATCTTGACAATCTCATCCTTTGAATAAAAGCGCTCCAGCTTCACGGCAATCATCCACTCGATGGGTTTCTTCATTGCGCGGCTGAAGAAGTTTGAGCTTGCCGGGGAGTACAGCTGCTTGGCAAGCTGTTGGGTCAGTGTTGACCCGCCACCGGCATTCTTACGCCCCATCAGCAGGGTCTTGAACAGCACGCGACCCATGGCGCGCCCGTCCACGCCGGAGTGCTCGCGAAAGCGGGAGTCCTCGGTGGCGATAAGTGCGTCAACCACGTGCGGGGATATCTCATCAAAGTCGGCATACACGCGGTTGCCCATCCCCTCATAGAAACGACCGATTTCTTGCTCGTCAGCCGAATAAATGATTGAGGCATATTGGTCGCGTGGGTTTTTAAGCTCCTCAACATCAGGCATATACCCGATAATACCGTTGTAGATGAGTATCATGAACAACAGGCCCGCAAGCATGATGACGGCAAACACCTTCCACATTTTTTTCAAGAGGCGGGCGGTTGTAAGCGGCTCCTTGGGCTTAGCCCCGGGTTTTGCGGTCCGTTTAAATATATCGCGTATGTTACGTGGCATGTATTGTCAATGTGATAATATGTCACGCAAATTTAGCCATTATCTATGTAATGGCGAAATCTTTAAGAAAATTTAAAGCCCGGCGGGGTGCCCCGGCAGCCAAGGAATCAGTCGTCGAGGCGCGACTCGTATTCCCAGTCCTCCCAGTCCTCATCTTCGGGGATATCATCGTCGGCGGGAGCCTCAGGGGGTGTGAAGATGAAGTTGTCCTCAGCCTCTTCACGGTGGGTCCTTTGCAACGGGCGATGCTGCTCAGGGGCTTTTATGCGGTTGCGGTCATCGGTGATTACACCCCACAGTATATCCTTCAAGGCGTCTATACCACGGCCTGTTACCGATGAGATAAAGATGTGAGGAATCCCCTCGGGCAGCGTGGGCTCAATCTCTGCAATGAGCTCATCATCAAGCATGTCGCTTTTCGATATTGCCAGCACTCGGGGTTTGTCAATCAGCTCGGGGTTGAATTTCTCAAGCTCGGCAACTAACACCTCATACTCGTGTGCAATATCATCGGCATCGGCGGGAACCATGAACAGCAGCACGGCATTGCGCTCGATGTGGCGCAGGAAGCGCAATCCCAGGCCACGTCCCTCACTGGCACCCTCAATGATGCCGGGGATATCTGCCATCACAAAAGAGTCCAGTCCACGGTATTTCACAATGCCCAACTGGGGCTCCATTGTGGTAAACGGGTAGTCGGCAATTTTTGGCTTGGCAGCCGAAACGGCTGACAGCAGGGTTGATTTGCCGGCATTGGGGAAGCCCACCAACCCGACATCGGCCAACAGTTTCAGCTCAAGGATTACGGCACGCTCGGTAGCGGGTTCTCCCGGTTGGGCATATCGGGGAGTGCGGTTTGTCGCGCTCTTGAAGTGCCAGTTGCCCAAGCCGCCTTTTCCGCCGCGCAACAACTTCACAATCTGGCCGTCGTCGGTGACCTCGGTTAGGTATTCGCCGGTGTCGGCGTCATACACCACGGTGCCGCATGGTACATCGACAATAACATCCTCGCCGTCCTTGCCAAACGAGCGATCCTGACCGCCGCGTTGCCCGTCACCGGCGAATATGTGCCGTTTGTACTTGAGGGGCAAAAGGGTCCACATGTGTGAGTTACCCCGCAGCATTATGTGGCCTCCGCGGCCGCCATCGCCACCGTCAGGCCCCCCTTTGGGGACATATTTGGCACGGTGAAAGTGGCGTGAACCGGCACCGCCCTTGCCTGAGCGGCAGTAAATCTTGACGTAATCTATAAAGTTTGAGTCTGCCATTGTCTGTAATGTTAAATATGTAGATAATGCACCCCGGTTTGCCGGGGGGCATCTATCTTTTAAACAAGGCGGTGGGCCATAAGTTCGTTTGCGTGTTTGAAGTCTGCGGGGCTGCCAATGTCAATCCAGGTGCCGTTGAGGGGGAAGTAGCCCACGCGCATGCCATGTTCCAAGGCGGCTTCAATCAGGTCTGTAGCATCAAACCGCGTTGCGGACGGTATCAGGGAATGAGCCTCGGGGGACAGCAAATATATCCCGGCATTGGCATAATAGCTCATCGAGGGTTTCTCCTCCAGCCCCAGAACGCGCTCGCCGGACCCTGTCTGCAGCACGGCGTATGGAACCGAGACATTGTAAGGGATTGCCGCTATGGTTATGGCGTTGCCGGCACGTTTGTGGGCCAGAAACATCTCCTCCAGCGAAATTGTGGTGAGCAGGTCGCTGTTCATTACCAGGATATCGCTGCACCGGGGGTTGACGGGGACCAAAGCGGCAGCCCCGGCAGTCCCGAGGGCGCTCGGCTCACGCAGCGTTTTTACCTGCACACCCTCAACCGGTGCTGCAAAGTGCTCCTCAAGCTGCTCGGCAAGGTAGTTGACAGTGACCGTAATGTCTGAAATCCCCGCGCGGGCCAGCAAGGCGATGTTATAGTCGATAACCGGTTTACCGCCCACCTCAAGCAATGGCTTGGGGCGGGTTTGGGTCAGGGGTTGCAGCCTCACCCCTTTCCCGCCGGCCATAAGGATGGCCTGTAGGGGTAGGCGCGTGGGGGTAAACTTTGTGTCAATGGCGTCA
Organism: uncultured Bacteroides sp.; assembly: GCA_964391735.1. Lineage (GTDB taxonomy): Bacteria > Bacteroidota > Bacteroidia > Bacteroidales > Muribaculaceae > CAG-1031. The sequence goes on from CAYMNF010000011.1 coordinate 24,431, forward strand.
AGAAGATGCCCGTTCTCATCCACCACGGGTACCAGCCGTATACCCTGTTCACGGATGGTTTTCAGTTGCCGCACATCAATGTCCGGGCCAAGCAACTTTTTGAAGTTGCGGCATATTGCGTTGCTGACGGGTTGGTCAAGCGTAAGCCCTGAAAGCAGTCCGCGTCTGACATCCCCATCGGTCAGGGTGCCTCGCAGCTCACCGTCGGGGCTAACCACCAAAAGTGTCATTATCCCTCCTGACAGCTTGTTGAGCTTGTCAAGAGCCTGCAACAGCGTGGCATCAGGCGCAATGATGTTTTCAGCCAGTATCACGGTTGGGGATTTTGGAAGTTTCTTGATGCAAAAGGTAGGGCAGTGTACAGGGCTGTATGCCAATACTCCCAGTCATGCCCCCCGTCGCGCACGCGCAACTGCGCGGGCACTCCCTGCTTGCGCATCGCTTGGTAAAACTCAAGGTTGCGGTCAAGCAAAAAGTCGTCATCCCCACAGTCAATATACCATACTATTGATTTCAGGTTCTCTTTGTCGGCGTCAGTGGCGTTGTTGACGAATGCAATGCAGCTGTTGGCGCGTACACCGGCATTGTAGAAATCGTTCTTTGAGTTGAATTTGCGACCCTCGGGCAGGTCCATCAGTGCGCTCATGGCGTATACCGAGCCGAACATGTCGGGGTGACGTTGGGCGTATGCGGTGGCACCACCTCCACCCATTGACAGTCCGGCTATGGCACGCTGTTGCTTTGACCCGCCAACGTTATAACGGGCCTCTATACCCGGAATAAATTCCTCAAAAAAGAATTGCTCGAAGGGCCAGTCGGGGATATCAAAATATCCGAACTTGCCGGGGGTGTTGCGCTCACCGGCATCCGGCATAACGATGACAGTGGGCTGCATCTCGCCCGAGGCAATCAACCGGTCTGCCACCTGCTGCAGATGTCCATCATTGGCCCAGTCGATGTTTCCACCCCCCTTGCCGTGCAACAGGTACAGCACGGGATAGTGTTGTGTGGCATCGTATCCGGCCGGCAGATATACGTTATAGGCGCGATTCACACCAAGGAGGTTGCCGGATATGGAGTCGGTGATAAGCTGACTGCGCTCGGCGGATATTGCACTGAGGGTAAAAAGCAGGGTAAAAATTGTGATTATTCGGCGCATGGTCTTGTATTGTTGTTTTTGTTGATGATTGCTTCGGCAATTAGTAGGTCGGTGGGTGAGTCGATGTCAACCGACCGCTCGGCGGGCATCGGTACCGGCACCCGATTTTGCATCTCCCCCAAGGCCATTTTGCGTATGCTCAGGGGGTTGATGACGTACACGGCGCCGTTCATCTGCCAACATTTTGGCGCATCCTGGCGGCGGGTGTATGTGCCCGGGCCCTTGCAGATTTGCAGGGTGCCGTCGGGCCCGGCCTCAAATGTGTCATAGTATGGATTTGCCTTTGAGGGCATGACGGTTACCGCCATGTCGACTTTCGGGTTATAAGCCCTCATGGTGTCGGTAATGTCCTGTGCTGTGCGTAGTGGTGAGGTGGGTTGCAGCAGAACTATGCAGTCATAATCCATGCCGCGGCGGTCGGCCCATTGCATCACGTCCAGCACGGCATCACGTGTCGGGGTGGTGTCGGCCGCAAGTTCACCGGGGCGCAGGTAGGGCACCTTCAGGCCCGCGGCCATGGCACTCTCGGCGATGTCAATGTCGTCGGTAGACAGGATGATGCGGTCGTCAGGGATGCCCGCCGCGCGAGCTGCCTCAATGGTATGCCACAGCAGGGGTTTGCCCCCTAACGGCACAATGTTCTTGTGGGGTATCCCCTTTGAGCCGCCACGTGCCGGGATTATGGCTAACGGTTTCATGCAGGGTAAAAAGTTTTCGTGTCCAACTCTTTCAGCGGATAGCCGGTGAGAACCTCCACCATTTTCTTCAGGGTGTCCGGTTGGTAATACGGGTTATCCTTTGACGAACGCGGGGTGGCGAACGCCTTTTCAATCGCCCGAACAATCTCATCGGGGGTGTCGGCATGGATAACCGACTCACCGGCAGTGCGACCCCGTTGCCGACAGCCGATGTCTACGGTGCATATCCCGGCTGAGGGGACCTCAACCAGTCCGCTTGACGAGTTCCCGACAACGGCACCCACACACATCAGTGCCGAAATGTACCCCTTATGCCCCAGCGAGGGGATAAAAGCCGTGCGCCCGGGGTTGGCTGCCACAAACTCTTGCCAAAGGCGATTAAGTTCCTCGCCCCCGTCATCGTTATTGGAGGCCGTGAACAGGATTTTGACATCAGCATTGCGTGCCAATACCCGGCTCAACGCATGGAGCATCTCCCGGCCACGCTCGTTGGCGGGGGTGCTGTCAAGGGTAGCGGGGTGGAAGGTTACAAGCAGGGTATGCGCATCCATGGCTATGCCACAGCGTTCTGATAGCTGTGCGGGTGACAAAAGGTCGGCATCCCAAAATCCAAGCAGCCCCAAGGCCCCGGTGTTGAAGACCCTCTGCGGCATCTCCCCCATGGCTATCACGCGAGAACGGTAGCACTCTGTCTCCACAAAGTGCAGTGCCGACATTTTGGTTATGGCGTGGCGAATGGTGTCATCAATAGCACCATAGCTGACGGCGCCCCCGGCAATGTGCGCAATGGGTACCCGACCCATCAGGCAAGCGGTGGCACATGCAAGCATCTCAAAGCGGTCGCCAAGGATGACGGCGATGTCCGGCCGGATTCTTTGCAGCGCATCAGCCGTTGCCCCCATCAGCCGGCCCATCTCGTGCACTCGGTTTTGGTCGGTGCTGTCGGGGTCAAATGGCAATTGAATCGGAGTGAAGCCGTCAGCGACAATCTCGCTGACGGTGTATCCGTGTCGGTGGCTGTAGTGGGTATTTGTGGCCAACACGGTCACAGAGCTGTCTTCCCGTCCCTTCAGCGCTTTTGCCAGGGGGGAGAGAATTCCCCAGTCGGCGCGTGTGCCGGTGAAGATTGCAAAGTGACGGCGCGTCGGTGCCACGGGGATGTCGTTAAGCCTCGGCAGCTTCAGGTTCCTCAGCCTTCTCCTCGGCTTCTACAAATGTGGTGAAGCCGTTGTCAATGAGCAGGTTGTACCAGCTGAGCAACTTGCGGATGTCACCGGCGTGAACCCTATCCTCATCAAACTCAGGCAGCACCTCCTTGAAGTAGGCGCGCAGGGCGGTATTGTCTGCCAATGCTTTTACATCAACTTTGGCACCGTTCTCCTTTATACGCACCTTCTCCAGAACCTCAGGGAGGGGGGTGTCTCCCTCATTGGTATATATGGCGATGTCCCCAAGTGATGACACTTTGTCGCGTGCGTATGCCGGTGTGCGTTTCCCGGTGGCAACGTCCTCAACGATAAGCTGATTTTTGCCTTGACCGATAAGTTTGAACAGTCCCGGACGACCTGAGATAGTAAGGATATTACGTAACATGTTATAAAATCTTGGTTATCAAAGTTTTGTATTGTCGTTTTTAGAGTGCTGAAAAATTTGTCTACTGATTTGTCAGCCCACAAAATTAGCGATTTTTTGCGAAATACATGTCGGTTTTGTAATTTTGTGGCAATTTGCACCGCCACAATAACAGATGATTCGCTGACATAGCATGTTGCGCTTTTTAAAAAACCTGATGCAATTGATACTGTCTCCCGGCAACGCCTGGGATGATATAGCACGTGCCGGTGAGAGCATTGAGATGTTGCGCTCACGGGGACTATACCCCTTGACGGGCGTGGCGGCATTATCGGTATTTCTGCAGGGATTATACCATGTCGACATGGGCATCTCTGAGATGTTGGTGGGCGCTGTGGTCACCTTCATGATGTTCTTTGTGGGGTATTTCTGCGGGGTATTCATCCTCACCACGGCAATGCCCGGCATGCAAGCCCCGGGGACCCACACCGGCGAACGTCGCATCAACACCCTGGCAATCTACTGCACCGGCCTTCTTGAGCTGATTGTGATTATCGCCAACTGCGTGCCCATAACCATGGCCCTGACTATTTTTCTACCGTTGTTCCTGGTGGTGGTGATATACAAGGGGGCAAAATATATGCGCGTGGACCCGCGCCATACCGCCCGATTCGTCGCTCTGGCGGCGGTGGGGTTGATTGTGATACCATACCTTCTTCAATACCTTTTTGACTTAGCTCTGATCAAGGAATGAACCCCAAGGAGATTAATATCAAGAACAGGAGGGCGCGGTTTGACTATGCCATTGCCGACACCTACACCGCAGGTCTGGTGTTGACCGGCACCGAGATAAAATCCCTGCGCCAGGGCAAAGCCTCGCTTGCCGACACCTATTGCCTGGTTGAGAGGGGCGAGGTGTGGGTCAAGAACATGAACATAGCCGAGTACTTTTACGGCACCTATAATAACCACGCCGCGCGCCGTGACCGCAAATTGCTGCTGAACCGCAAGGAGATTAACAAGCTAGCCAAGGAGGCCAAAGAGGGTGGGCAGACCATCATCCCCCTGCGCCTTTTTATCAACGACAAGGGGCTGGCAAAGCTGGTGATAGGCGTTGCCCGCGGTAAGAGGGAATATGATAAGCGCCAATCGATACGTGAGCGTGAAGACAAACGCGAGATCGCTCGCCGTTTTCGCCATTAAATAACCAAGTAATCAGGAGAGATCCATACTGAACCATGAAGATAAACAAAGCTAAACGGTGGGGCCTGATATCCCTGAACCTGATATGTATGGTTGCGCTGGCAACCCTGTTGGGATGGTTGGCCCTGTCATGGCTGGATGTGTGGACAAAACATGGCCGTGAGGTAAAGGTGCCTGACGTCGAGGGCCTTGACTATCAAAAAGCATGTGAGAAACTTGAGGCCGAGGGGTTCAACGTGGTCCTCTCAGACTCGATATACGCCGACTCCCTGCGCCGCGGACAGGTTACCGAGCAGAACCCCAAGAGCGGCATGACGGTGAAGCCCGGCCGTGCCATTTACCTTACCGTCAACTCCTTTTACCCCAAAAAGGTGCTCGTGAAGAATCTGCAGGGCGGCTCGGTGATTGACGCCCAGGTTACCCTTGAGTCATTGGGATTCACCCGCGTGGTGGTGCATAAAGTACCCTCAAGCCAAAACAACATGGTGCTACGTTGGCGTGTGGGCGATCGATACATCAACAGCAACGCCAAAATCCCGCTGAATGCCACTATAATCCTGGATGTGGGGAATGGTGAGGAGATGGAACCCCTGCCGGACAATTATGAACTTATCCCCTCATATACGGGCCGTGAGGATGCCGACAAGCCCTCAGGATATCATCAGGCACCAGTATCAGCGCCTGAGCCTGTCGCGGTTGAGGCTGAGGAGGTTAATGATGATTTCTTCTGATTGATGGACACCGAGCAGACACTTGACCCGACGTTAGCCGATGGTGGCGTTGAGGAGCCGAACGAGGCGGGGCTGTATGAGCACTTCCGCTTTGTGGCCGACAAGGGCCAGCAGTTGCTGCGGGTTGACAAGTTCCTGACGGCGCGCCTTGAGGGGTCGTCACGCAACCGAGTGCAGCAGGCCGCCGAGGCGGGTTGCATCCTGGTGAACGGTAAACCGGTAAAGTCAAATTATCGGGTTAAACCCCTGGATGTGGTGCAGGTGGTCATGGACCGCCCGCGCTATGAGTTTGAGATTGTCCCCCAGGACCTAAATCTTGATGTGGTGTATGAGGATGACACGGTGCTGGTGGTTAACAAGCCGGCCGGCATGGTGGTGCACCCGGGTCACGGCAATTATACCGGTACGTTGGTGAACGGGTTGGCATGGCACTTCAGGAACGTGCCCGATTATGATGTCAACGACCCCCGTCTGGGGCTGGTGCATCGCATTGATAAGGATACCTCAGGGTTGTTGGTGGTGGCCAAAACCCCCGATGCAAAGACGCATCTGGGCAAACAGTTCTTCAACAAAACCACCAAGCGTGAGTATGTGGCACTGACGTGGGGAGTACCTTCCCCCTCGCCGGGAACCATCACGGGGAATATTGACCGCGACCCCAAGGACCGGTTGCGTATGGCTGTTTTTCCGGCCGGGGGAGAGATAGGCAAACATGCCGTCACCCACTATGAGGTTCTTGAGGATTACGGCCCCACCTCACTGGTTAAGTGCGTGCTTGAGACCGGCAGAACACACCAGATACGCGCCCACATGCGGCACATCGGGCACCCCCTGTTCAGCGACGCCCGCTATGGAGGCGACAAGATTTTGCGTGGTAACCGCTCGGGTGCTTACCAAAGTTTTGTGCATAAATGCTTTGAGGCATGCCCGCGACAGGCGTTGCATGCACGCACCTTGGGGTTTGTCCACCCGGTGACCGGGCAAGAGATGTTTTTCACTGCCGACATCCCCGCCGACATGCAGTCACTTATCGATGCATGGCGACAGTATGCCGCCGCGCAGTAACGCCCCGGGGAGTTTACCCGAACTTGGATATTTTGCGCAATGCCCCCTCATTAAGGATTTTTATACGCCGCCCGTCAACAACGATAATATGCTCATTTACAAAGCATGACAGTGTGCGGATGGCGTTTGACGTTGTCATGTTTGACAGGTTGGCAAGGTCCTCGCGACCCATGTAGATGTGCATGGTTGTGCCATCCTCCTCATACCCGTAGTTTTCAAGCAGAACTATAAGGGCCTCAGCCAGGCGCCCGCGTATGTGTTTCTGCGTCAGGGACACAATGCGGCTGTCGCTATGCCCCAGGTTGCGGCTGAGGTCATAGATAAAGAACATTGCCAGTTTGTTGTTGCGCTGTATAAGGTCGTTGACCAGCTTCAGGGGTATGCTACCCACAATTGAGGGCTCTATGGCGGCACTGGTGCTCACATATCGCTCGCCGGCAAAGAAGGCCCTGAAACCGAAATATTGCACCGGGCGAATCAGGCGCAGAATCTGCACACGCCCGCCAACACCATCCTTGTACTTCTTGACCTTCCCCCTTATCAGGCACCAAAGATGCTCGGGCTCATCCCCCTCGCCATATATTATCTGGTTCTTTTTGAAAGTGTGAAGCTCAAAATTTTCAAGTACCTGTTGCTGTTGTGTCGGCTCGAGAATGTTCCATATTTCAGCCATCTCCTCGCTCAGCACTTTCTCAAGCGCGGGCAACGGATTGGGCGTTTCTGTCTCAGTTGCTTTACCTTTATTATTCTGCATTATGTACCTATGGATTGGATGCTGTATAACATGGTTGGATAGCCATGCCTTTCAGCATTGCAAAGTTAGTAAATTTTGCGGCTAATGAAAAATTTGGCTTCCGACGGTGATTATTAGCTTTTTAACCCTCATAACCCCCCGGCGAAACCCCTGGAGGTGGTTTGTCGGTTCGGCTTATTTTCACTATTTTTGTGGCATAAAATATCCATCTACCCCTTATGAAGCTGATTAATTTTGCTGATACCCCCTCATTGGTATCCCAATATATGGCCGAGTTGCGCGATGTCAACGTGCAGAAAAACATGATGCGCTTTCGGCGCAACCTTGAACGTATCGGCGAAATCATGGCATACGAGATTTCAAAGACCTTGCCCTATCGCGACATTGATGTGCAGACCCCCCTGGGAATTGCACGGTGCCATGAGCCTGACGCACATATTGTGCTCGGGACTATCTTCCGCGCCGGGGTACCTTTCCACCAGGGGTTCCTGAACTTTTTTGACCACGCCGAGAATGCATTTGTCAGTGCCTACCGCAAATATACCGAGGGGGACAACTTTGATGTCTTCATCGAGTATCTGGCTTCGCCCCGCCTTGATGATAAGGTGCTGATTATCGCCGACCCGATGTTGGCGACCGGCGCATCGATGGAACTCAGCTATCGCGCCTTGCTCACCAAGGGCAGGCCCGCCCATGTGCATATCGCCTCGGTCATAGCGTCACAAAAGGCTGTTGACTACATCGCCAAGACGTTGCCGGATGCTGATACCACCATGTGGATTGGGGCGATTGATGCCGACCTTAATGACCATTCATACATTGTGCCGGGCCTGGGTGATGCCGGTGACCTCGCATACGGCGGTAAGGAGTAAAAGATGGCTGTATCAAAGATGTCAAGGTGGTTGCGCCGTGCGGTGCTGACAGTCGTTGTTATGTTGCCGGTGGTGGGATGCAGTATCAGCTATAAGCTGAACGGTGCCGCCATTGATTACAGCATATACAAGACAGTCTCAGTGGGCAATTTCCCCATTCGCGCTGCCTTGGTTTACCCACCCCTGCAGCCCCTCTTTGAGAATGAGTTGCTGGACTATATACAGCGCAACACACGCCTGCAAACCACCGATGGCCCCTCAGATATACACCTTGAAGGGGAGATTACGGGGTACAACCTTACCCCGCAGGCCGTCACCGAGGATGCCTACGCGTCAAAGACACGCCTCACCATAAACGTGCGTGTAAAATATACCGATGCCAAGAATCCCGAGAAGGATGTTGACCAAACTTTCTCGGCTTATCGTGATTTTGATGCCTCACAGATGTTGACCGATGTTCAGGACCAACTCTGTCAGGAGATTTCAACCGAGTTGGTCACACTAATTTTCAACGCCACTTTGGGCGACTGGTAACATGGAGGGTATAGCGCAGTTACTTGAAATCAGCAAGACACCCGGGGCAGAGGTCCCGGCCGAGCTGCTGCAGACATTGTCCCGTGAGGCGCCCTACTTCGGCTATGCCGCCGCGTTGGCTTTGCGCCGCAATACCTCGTTGAGTGAAGCAGAGCGCAAGGAACTGATGCGCCGGGTTGCGATGAATGCCTCAGACCCCGCGGCTTTCTATGACCTGACACGCGAGGATGCCGACACCCCCCGCGCTCCGTTTTACCCTGACATTGCCCCGCAAACCCCGGGTACCGAGGATGCCATAACTACATTCCTTGAGGCCTACGGGCATGGCTCATCTCCCGCCGAGGATGCGCTGATTGAGCGCCTGATACTTAACCCACAGGCTGAGTATGCCGCCGTGCTTGAGCATGAATATGCCGGCAGTGTTGATGAGGCACCCGCAGATGAGCAGACGGCAGCCATAGACTCATTTTTGGCTAAGCACTCAAACGCCACAACCTCCGGTCCGGCTCCCGCCGAGCAACCCGTGCAGGGTAAGGAAGCGACCCCAGCGGCAGCAGCCCCCGCGCCCCGCAAGCGCAAGGAAAAACCCGTTGTTGACACCCAAAGCCCCTTGACGGCTACCCTGGCAAACTTCTTCATCAGCCAGGGCCGCTTTGAGCGCGCTTACGAAATTCTGTCGCAGTTAAATTTGAATAATAAAGAAAAAAGTATTTACTTTGCAGACCAATTGCGCTATCTGCGCAAGCTCATAAGGGCTACCGGCGGTAAAATACCTGACGTAAACCCCTGAAAATAAAAACAATAAAGCTATAATAAACCGGTCGATATGTATATCGTATTTATTATCCTTACTCTTATTGCAGCTGTGCTGCTGATTGGTGTTGTCCTGATTCAGAAGTCAAAAGGTGGTGGTTTGTCATCAACCTTTGCTCAGGGAAATCAAATGATGGGCGTGCGTCGCACCAACTCATTTATTGAAAAGGTTACCTGGACACTTTTTGGTTGCATAGCCGTTTTCTCAGTGCTCACAGCCTATACCCTCCCGGTTAGCCATGAGGGTGAGATTCGCGTTAAGGAGGTTGCTACCCAACAGACCAAGGGTGCCGGTTATGAGAGCCAGGCCGCTACTCCCGCTCCCGTTGCTGCTCCGGCCGCTGCTGAGGCTGCTGCCCCCGCTGCCGAAGCCGCTCCCGCAGAGACTCCCGCAGAGGCTCCCGCCGCTGAACAAAAATAACTGACTAAAAAGGTTTAACATAACAAACCTCGGGTCCCGGTTGGGGCGCGAGGTTTTAGACTTTATATCTATACCGTGCAGACTGTTCTGTTCCATTCCACTATTTTCGGGCCCATACACTCGCGCCGTCTGGGCGTCTCGTTGGGCGTAAACCTGTTACCCGACGACGGTAAAGTATGTACTTTTGATTGCCGGTATTGCGAGGCCGGCTTTAATGCGCAAGGGCCGGGAACCACCGGGTTCCCCTCGCGTGCCGACGTGCGCACCCGCCTTGAGGAGAAACTCAAGGAAATGAGCCGGGCGGGGGAAGCTCTGGATGTCATAACCTTCTCGGGCAACGGTGAACCCACCATTCACCCTGATTTTGCCGGAATAATTGATGACACCATTTCGCTGCGTGACAAATACTACCCCCGGGCCGGTGTCAGCGTGCTCACCAACGCCACCATGATACAGAAAGCCGACGTTGCCGAGGCGCTGAAGCGCGTTGACAACAACTGCATCAAGATTGATTCGGCGATACCCGCCACCGTGAGGGCCCTTGACCGACCCACACAGTCAACCTACAGCATTGAAAATGTTATTGCCGACTCGGCATCCCTTTTTGCCAACCGGTGTATTGTCCAGACCATGATGTGCCGGGGTGAGGATTTTGACAACACCCTGCCGCATGAGGTTGACGCCCTGTGCCGGGCATATCAGCGCATAATGCCGCGTGAGGTGCAGTTGTACAGCATTGACCGGCAGACCCCCGACCGGACTCTGACGCGTGTCCCCGTCGAGGAACTGCGGGCCATTGCCAAGGAGATTACCACCCGCACGGGTATCCCCGTTCAGACCGTCTGACGGGCCATGGTATGGGATAGGGCACAAAAAAAGCTGTCTCGCGACAGCTTTAATCTTTAACCTTAAAATCTAATACCATGAAAAACACAGTGCAAATAGTAACATACACCCTTTAAACAGAGGGGAGGCTCAGGAAGTTCACAGTCCGCTAAAAATTTAACATTAGTTAAAAGGAGGCGGGGTAAATTCCGTTGTCGGAGCGTGTGGGTTAACATGTTTTAACACTTATCTACCCCTCTTGGCAGCCCTTTGTGTTAAAATTTTACTAATTTTATCCCCGAAAAACAGTAGGTGAGTAATGAAATTGCCTGCTCAAAATGCCAATCATTAACTGTTACATTTAACATCCTAACCTTACAGAATACAAGTATAAAGAGATGAGCGTAAAGATTTTAGTTATCGATGACGAGGAAGCCCTGTGTGAAATCTTGAAGTTTAATCTTGAACGGGAGGGGTATGATGTTGACATGGCATTCAGTGCCGAGGAGGCCCTGGAGTTGCCCCTGCAGCAATATGACCTGATGCTGGTTGACGTGATGATGGAGCGCCTCAGCGGGTTTGACTTTGCCAAGCGTGTGCGCAACACCGAGGGGCTCGAGGCTAAGCCTATTATCTTCTGCACGGCATTGACCAGTGAGGATGACACCGTCATGGGCCTGAATATTGGCGCGGACGACTATATAACCAAGCCGTTTGTTATCTCAGAGGTGCTGGCGCGCGTGCGTGCCGTGTTGCGCCGCAGCCGACGTGTGCGTGAGAAACGCGCCGAGAAGCAGGCGCCCGGCAATGAGGAAGTGGTCTTCAAAGGGCTGCGCATCAACCAGGCTGAGAAACGTATCTATGTTGACGGCGAGCCGATAAACCTGACAAAGACCGAGTATTGCCTGCTCAGCTTTTTCCTGACTCATCGCGGCCGCATTTATTCGCGCGAGGAGATTATACGCCAGGTTTGGTCCGGGGATGTTGTGGTCACTACACGAACCATTGATACTAACATCACCCGTTTGCGTAAAAAAATCGGTGACTATGGCCAATACATAGTTACACGTCTGGGCTTCGGGTATGGCTTTAAAGAAACTGAAGATTAAGCATATACCCTTCCGTTGGAAGATGTTTGCCGTGGTGGTGGTCCTGGTGTGGGCCGTCATCGCCGTGATGGTATATTACCAGCACACTAATGAGGTCAAGTATCGCAAGGAGGTGATGATGACCGAGCTGTCAAACATTGACCAACGCTTGATACACAACTATGAGCGCGGATATGATATTCCCAACTTCCTGATATTTCTGAAGCATTTCTACGAGAACTCGATATATTCAGACCTGAGGGTGACGGTCTTCACGGGTCAGGATTCAATGGTTGCCCATATTGGCGAACCGCTGCCCCCCAAGCAGATCAAGGGTGATATATCCGGTGCCGAGCGTCCGGGTCAGGCAGCTCTGGTGCATGACATAGACCCCACCCAAATGTTTTACTACACCACAATTACCAGTGCCGACGGTAATATGAAGGTGTGCACGGCCATGCCCTACAACTTCTCTATTACCCACGCCTTCTCGGTGGGTAAGGGATTGTGGGTCTTGGTGGTATTGCTGACGTTGGGGGCAACTCTGGCGGTGTTGTTCGCCACCCGAATGCTTAACCGCAATATCAGCCTGTTGCGACGCTTTGCCAGACGCGCTGCCGAGGGGGAACCAATTGAGGATGTATCCGGATTGGCACACGACGACTTAGGTGATATCTCCCGAGAGATCGTGCGCATTTACAAGGACCGTGTGAAGGCAATGGAGCAGAGCGAGAAGGAGCATCAACTGGCCTTGCATGCCGTTGAGGAGAAAGCGCGAATCAAACGTCAGCTCACCAATAATATCAACCATGAGCTGAAGACCCCCGTGGGTATTATACGCGGATATCTTGATACCATAGCAACTACCCCTGACCTTGATGACGCCACCCGCAACCACTTCATTGAGCGCGCACGTTCAAATGTTGAGAGGCTTGTGTCCTTGCTGGCTGATGTCAGCACCATGACGCGTCTTGAGGACGGGTCGTCATCAATCCCCATTTCTGAAATCAACTATTATGACCTGTTGCAGCAGGTTGCCTCTGATGTTGAGGAGAGCAAGCTGTGTGGCGATATGACGTTCACCTATGACGTGCCGATGAACTGCGTTGTCCTGGGCAGCGAAAATCTGTTGTCGGGAATGCTCCTGAATCTTATCAAGAACGCCGCTACCCACAGCCACGGTACCGAGATAAAACTTGAGTTGGTTTCAACCACCCCCAAATTCTACATCTTCTCCTTTACCGACAACGGTGTTGGTGTGCCCCCCGATGGCATCCCGCACCTGTTCGAGCGATTCTATCGTGTTGATTCAGGTCGCTCGCGCAAGGTCGGTGGCACGGGCTTAGGTCTGCCTATCGTCAAGAACACCGTGGTGTCGCTGGGCGGTGCAATTTCGGTACAGAACCGGTCAACCGGCGGACTGCAATTCACCTACTCGCTGCGCCGTGCCGAGGTGCCGGAGTCAAAGGGTGAGATTATTGACTCTGACGTATAAATATACCCCGGGAATCTGTCCCGGGTTTTTTCGTTAAAATAGCAAGTGGATATATGGAATCAATACGTAAACTATACAAAATAGGCAAGGGCCCCTCAAGCAGTCACACCATGGGTCCGCGGTTCGCCGCGGAGGCTTTTGCCGCAAAAAATCCGGGTGCTGAGCGTTTCCACACCACGCTTTATGGATCACTGGCCGCAACCGGCAAAGGCCACTTGACCGACGTGGCCATCATTGAGGCTTTTGCCCCAAAGGAGTGTGAGATAGAGTGGTGCCCCGATATATTTCTGCCCTTTCATCCAAATGCCATGCACTTCAAGGCCTTAGGGCCCGACAATGAGGTTTTGGATGAGGAAACGCTATACTCCGTTGGCGGGGGTGATGTGGTGAAAGAGGGTGAGAAACGCGCCCAAAATGATACGGTCTACCAAATGTCAACCATTTCAGAGATTCTTGAGTGGTGCAACAAGACCGGTAAATCCTATTGGGAATATGTCCAGGAGTGCGAGGACTCAGGCATCTGGGATTACCTTGCCGAGGTTTGGAGGGTTATGAAGGAAGCTGTTGAGCGCGGGATTGAGGCTGAGGGAGTATTGCCGGGCGGTCTGGGCGTGCGCCGCAAAGCCATCAGCTATTACCTCAACGCTCGCGGATACGCCGCCAATCTGCAAAGTCGCGGGTTAGTCTATGCCTATGCCCTTGGGGTTAGCGAGGAGAACGCCTCCGGCGGGGAGATTGTCACCGCCCCCACATGCGGCTCAAGCGGCGTTTTGCCCGCCGTGCTGTATCATCTGCACAGCTCCAAAGGATTTTCTGACAAAAGGATACTCCATGCCCTGGCCACCGCGGGGCTCTTCGGCAACATCGTCAAGCACAATGCCTCTGTGAGCGGTGCTGAGGTCGGCTGCCAAGGTGAGGTAGGAGTAGCTTGCGCCATGGCAGCTGCGGCCGCAAGCCAACTTTTTGGCGGCACCCCCGCACAAATCGAGTACTCGGCTGAGATGGGCCTTGAGCATCACCTGGGGCTGACATGTGACCCCGTGTGCGGCATGGTGCAGATACCGTGCATCGAGCGCAACGCCTATGCTGCGGCACGTGCCCTGGATGCCAACCTGTATGCAGCATTCAGTGACGGCCGCCACACAGTAACCTTTGACCGCATTGTGGATGTGATGAAGCAGACCGGCCACGACCTCCCGAGTCTGTACAAGGAAACCTCACAGGGCGGCCTTGCCGTGATACATTGACAGCAAGACCGCCATTGGCGCATTGACGGTTGCGGGGTAAAGAAATTTCAATTATCTT
>CAYMNF010000012.1:0-18337 GCA_964391735.1 uncultured Bacteroides sp.
GTTCGCCCCTCACGCGGTCCCGCCGCTAAGAACGTCATCTTCCTGTCAGCTGACGCATACGGTGTACTTCCTCCCGTGTCAATCCTGTCACCCGAGCAGACCAAGTATTACTTCCTGAGCGGTTACACCTCAAAACTGGCAGGTACCGAGCGCGGTATCACCGAGCCCACCCCCACCTTCTCAGCCTGCTTTGGTGCAGCCTTCCTGAGCCTGCATCCCACCAAGTATGCCGAGGAGTTGGTAAAACGCATGGACAAGAGTGGTGCTAAAGCCTACCTGGTGAACACCGGTTGGAACGGTACCGGCAAACGTATCTCAATCCGTGATACCCGTGGTATCATTGACAACATCCTTGACGGTGCCATTCTCAACGCCCCCACCAAAGAGCTCCCCATCTTTGACTTCATTATCCCGACCGAGCTCCCCGGTGTTGACCCGAAGATTCTTGACCCGCGTGACACTTACGCCGACCCGGCAGAGTGGAACAAACGCGCCGACCAGCTGGCCCGCAAGTTCATCGACAACTTCAAGAAGTTTGAGGACAACCCCGCCGGTAAGGCACTTGTAGCCGCCGGTCCCCACATTGACTAAGCCCTTATCCCTATTGGGAAACCTATACACCCCTCAGTTGAGCCCCGGTTCAGCTGAGGGGTTTTCTTCCCCCTCCAAATCTTACACAACTGCTTAACGTGGGCGCGGAACGCTGCCATTGGGAATTTATTTGGCTCTGTCAGGATTTTTTGCGACCTTTGCCACGGTGCATATAGTATAGGTCTAATTTTATGGAATTCAACGCATCACAGATTGCCGCCATGTTGGGCGGGACTATTGAGGGAGACCCCAATGCCACCATACGCTCCTTTGGAAAGATTGAGGAGGCATCCACCGGTGACATTACATTTCTCTCAAACCCGAAGTATACCCATTTTATATACAAAACCGGGGCTTCAGCGGTATTGGTAAGGCGAGATTTCAAAGCCGAAGAGCCTGTCAAGGCGACCCTGATACGCGTTGACGACCCGTACAATGCGCTTGCCCAACTGCTGACAATGGCTAACAAGGCCCTGAATCCTCCCAAACGCGGTATTGAGCAACCCAGCTACATCGCGCCGGACGTCAAGGTGCCTGAGGATGCATATATCGGCGCCTTTGCCTACATCGGCACAGGGACACAACTGGGTGCCGGCGTGCAAATCTATCCCCAAACCTATGTCGGGGACGGATGCAAAATCGGGGCTGAGACAACTCTCTATCCCGGTGTCAAGGTTTATCGCGGCTGCGAAATCGGCAATCGTTGCATATTACACTCAGGCGTTGTTGTGGGTGGTGACGGCTTCGGATTCGCCCCCGTGGGTGAGGAGTACCATAAGATTCCCCAGCTTGGCAACGTGGTGATAGCCGACGATGTAGAAATTGGTGCCAATACAACCGTTGACAGGGCCGTAATGGGTTCAACCATCATCGAAAAGGGGGTTAAACTTGACAACCTTATACAAATTGCCCACAATTGCACCGTGGGGGCCAACACTGTCATGGCCTCGCAAGTGGGATTGGCCGGGTCGGCACATATCGGACGCCATTGCGTCATAGGCGGCCAGGCCGGCATAGTAGGGCACAACAAGATAGGTGACAATGTGGCCATAGGCCCCCAAAGCGGTGTCGCCGGCTCGGTTGCCGAGGGTAGCCGCATTATGGGCTCACCGGCGTTGAACTTCCGCGACTATGCACGCATCCAGGCAGCCCTGAAGCACCTGCCTGAAATGGTCCTTAACCACAAAAAGAAAGACTAAGGCTTAACTTCCCTAAGCCTGAACTCAAAATAATAAACCGGAATATTCGCAATAACATCTATAAGAAATGAAGCAACTGACGCTCGCTAACGAGTTTACCGTCAAAGGCAAAGGCCTGCACACCGGGTTGGAGATAACCGCACGTTTCATGCCCGCCCCCGATAATCATGGTTACAAATTCAAAAGGACTGACCTTGAGGGCCAACCCACCGTTGACGCTGTTGCCGAAAATGTTGTTAGCACCACTCGCGGCACGGTGGTGGCAAAGGGCGATGCCAAGGTCTCAACCATTGAGCATGCCATGGCAGCCCTGTTCGCCTCAGGCATTGACAACGTGCTGATTGAGGTCGATGCCCCCGAGCTACCCATTCTTGACGGCAGCGCCGGTATTTACATACGCAAGATTGCCGAGGCGGGCCTGCAAGAGCAGAAAGATGATCGCGAATATTATGTGGTAAAGCACAAGATTGAGGTCGAGGATAAGGAAACGGGTGCAAAAATCGTTGCGCTCCCTGACACCGATTTCTCTGTTGATGTTATGGTGGGTTACGACTCTCCCATCTTGCACAACCAGTATGCTACCCTTGGCAATATCGCCGATTTTGCCAAAGAGATAGCAGACAGCCGCACCTTCGTTTTTGTACATGAAATTGAGCCGCTCCTCAAGAACGGCCTTATTAAAGGTGGTGACCTTGACAATGCCATCGTCATTCATGACCGCCCCATGGACCAGGAGGCTTTTGACAACCTGGCCCGCACAATGGGCGTGCCCTGCAAAGATGTTAAGGAATTTGGATACATCAATGAGGAACCTCTGCACTATGACAATGAACCCGCTCGGCACAAGTTGCTTGATGTCATCGGTGACCTGGCCCTGATAGGTCGCCCCATACGAGGCAAAATCATCGCCACACATCCGGGCCACACCATTAACACCACTTTTGCCAAGCAAATACGACGCGAGGTGCGCCACATGGACCTGCAGGCTCCCGACTATGACCGCAATGCCACGCCCATAATGGACAACATGCGCATTCGCGAGCTCCTCCCCCACCGGTACCCGATGTTGCTGGTAGACAAGGTAATAGAGATGGAGGAGGGGAAATATATTGTCGGCGTAAAGAACATTACCGCCAACGAGCCTTTCTTCCAGGGGCACTTCCCCCAGGAGCCGGTAATGCCGGGTGTGCTGATGGTTGAGGCCATGGCTCAGACAGGCGGGTTGTTGGTGCTGAGCTGCGTTGACGAGCCTGAGCGCTATTCAACCTACTTCATGAAGATTGACAATGTTAAATTCCGCCAGAAGGTTGTCCCCGGTGACACACTGCTGTTCCATGTGTCATTCATGTCAGAGCTGCGCCGCGGCATGGCTGTGATGAAGGGGTATGCCTTTGTGGGTGACAAGATTGTCTGCGAGTGTGAGTTTATGGCTCAAATAGTTAAGAACAAATAATCAAAAAAAGCATAGAATCGTGATAGATAGCCCATTAAGCTATATCCACCCCGAAGCCCGTATTGCTGATGGCGTTGAGATAGGTCCTTTCTGCAATATTGGCCGAGACGTTGTTATTGGCGAGGGAACACGCCTGTTAGGGAATGTAACCGTTATGGACGGTGCCCGCATAGGGCGCAATTGCACCATTTTCCCCGGGGCTGTAATCTCAGCCATCCCCCAGGACCTGAAGTTCAGGGGTGAGGAAACCACTGCCGAAATCGGCGACAACACAGTGCTGCGTGAGTGTGTCACCGTTAACCGTGGCACCGCCTCAAAGGGCAAGACCGTGGTGGGAAACAACTGCCTGATTATGGCCTACTGCCACGTGGCGCATGACTGCCACCTGGGCAATGGTATCATCATGAGCAATGCCACACAACTGGCCGGTGAGGTTGTGGTTGACGACTTTGCCGTGTTGGGCGGTGGCACCATGATTCACCAGTTCTGCCACATCGGGGCTTACGTCATGGTTCAGGGTGGCGCTCTGATAAACAAAGACATCCCGCCATACGTCAAAGCTGCGCGACACCCGATTTCTTTTGCCGGGCTTAACGTTGTGGGCATGAAGCGTCACGGATTCTCAAACGAGGAGATAAACCAGGCTCAGGACATCTACCACATCCTTTTCCAGAGCCGTCTGAACACGCGCACTGCCATTGAGCGTATACAAGCCGAGCTGCCCGACACCCCCCTGCGTCGCACTGTCGTTGACTTTGTTGAACATGCCGACCGCGGCATTATGAAGGGTTACGAATAAGGGGGCACGGCCCGTTTCCGGGTGACGCACCCACACCGTTGATATGAGGCCTAAGCGTCTTGACCTGTTCCTGCTGAAGACTTTTCTGCCGGTCTTCTGCATGACCTTTTTCATCTGTCTCTTTATTGTGCTGATGCAGTTTCTGTGGCAGCGCATTGACGAGCTGGTTGGTAAGGGGTTGGGTGTGGACCTCATTGGCGAACTCTTTTTCTACGCAATGCTGACATGTGTGCCTTTAGCCCTGCCGCTGGCGGTACTCCTTGCTTCGCTAATGACATTCGGCAACCTTGGCGAGCACTTTGAACTTACCGCCATGAAGGCCGCCGGCGTGTCCCTGACGCGTGCCATGCGTCCATTAGTGGTAATCATGGTCTTGGTGGCCATCGGCGCGTTCTTTTTCCAGAACAATGTGTTGCCGGTGGCGCAGACAAAGATGTGGACACTGCTGTTCTCAGTGCGCCAAAAGTCGCCTGAGGTGGAGATCCCCGAGGGTGTTTTCTATGATCAGATACCGGGGTACAACCTGTTTGTGCAGAAGAAGAACAAAGACACCGGCACCCTCTATGGCATGATGATTTATGACGTCAGCCGCGGCCCCGACAATGCCATGGTGATGCTGGCTGACTCGGGACGTCTGGCTTTCACGGCTGACAAAACGCACATCCTGCTGAAACTGTGGCAGGGCGAGTCCTTTGAGAACCTCAGGGATATGCAGACCGCCGGAGGAGGCAATTCCGGCCTCAACAATGTCCCTTACCGGCGTGAGTCCTTCTCATACAAAGAGATTGTGATGACCTTTGACGCCAACTTCACACGCATCGACGAGCAGGCAATTCGCAGCCAGTACGTCGGCAAGAATATTGTGGAACTGCGCCAGGCAATCGGCGAACTGCAACAACGCATCGACTCGGTGAACGAGTCAAACAGTTTGGCCATGCGTAACTATTATAGCCGCCGGTTGCCCGGGAGGGAGGTAAATACCAGGCGCATACAGCTTGAGCAACACAGCAGCCACGCCGAACGCCACGCGCCCACCAACATTGACTCGCTGATGCACCATGGCGGTGTCAGCTATGCCGTGGCAGATGTCCAGCAGGCTCTGTCACACCTCAAGATTCGCCAACAGGAGGTTCAGTTCCGCAACATGTCTCAGGCCGACGACCTCAAGACAATGCGCATGCACGACATTGAGATGCAACGCAAGTTCACCCTTAGTTTTGCGTGCATAATATTCTTCTTTATCGGTGCACCATTGGGTGCCATCATCCGCAAAGGCGGTTTAGGGGTGCCGGTCGTTATCTCAGTGATTCTATTTATCATCTACTACATCATTGACAACACCGGGTACAAGATGGCGCGTGACGGTCGCATGGTGGTGTGGCAAGGAATGTGGCTGAGCTCGGTGGTGCTGTTACCCTTAGGCATATTCCTGACGTATAAAGCCGTCAACGACTCATCTGTCTTCAACGCCGATGCCTGGACACAGATGTGGAGACGAGTCTCGGGCCGTCGGTCCAAACGCAACCTAACCTATCGTGATGTAGTGATGGATGACTGCAACCCGCAGGTTGCCACCGAAAAGTTGCAACACCTTGTTGCTATGGCACAAGAGTTCCTGCAAACCTACTCCTCACCCCAAAACTTCCGGGCTTTCTGGACGCAGGGGTATGCACCGCAGCGCGTGCACGCCCTGGCAAACACACTTGAGGACACTGTAAACTACCTTGTAAACGCGCGTGACCCGCGTGTGGTTGCCATGCTCAACAACTTCCCCGTACTGCGCAACCTGTGGCTGTATTCCCCGGCCCCCAATGCCAAGGTCGGTCGTATAGCCATGGCGCTTTTCCCTGTCAGCCTGCCACTATGGTGTGCCGGGCGTTTCCACCAACGCATCCTCCAAAACGATATAAAAAGGATTATTTCCATTTCACAATCCCTGATAAAAGAAATTACGACACAGAATGAGCAACTCTGAAAAAATAAAACTTGACAGCGTCGAAGAGGCCATTGAGGACTTTCGCCAAGGCAAATTTGTTATTGTGGTTGATGATGAAGACCGCGAGAATGAGGGTGACCTGATTATCGCAGCTGAGAAAATCACCCCCGAGGATGTAAACTTTATGGTCACCAATGCGCGAGGCGAGCTGTGTGCCCCGCTCACAATTCCCCGTTGCAAGGCGTTGAAACTTGACAAGCAGGTATCAGATAATACATCAATGCTCGGCACCCCCTTCACCGTAACGGCCGACCTGTTGCCGGGATGCACAACCGGGGTTTCGGCTCATGACCGCGCCGCCACCATTCGTGCCCTTGCCGACCCCAAGTCCACGCCTGAGATGTTCGGTCGCCCGGGCCACGTACACCCGCTGTATGCCCAGCCCGAGGGGGTTCTGCGTCGTGCCGGCCACACCGAGGCTGCCATTGATCTCGCTCGCATGGCAGGGATGCAACCGGCCGCTGCGCTCATTGAGATTCTCAACACTGACGGCACAATGGCAAGACTGCCCCAGCTACGCAAACTGGCTGATGAATGGGGCCTGAAGTTGATTTCAATAGCTGACCTCATTGCATATCGCATGCAATTTGACCTACCTGTTGAACGCGGCGAGGAGGTTGACCTGCCCACGGCTTACGGCCACTTCCATCTCATCCCCTTCCGTCAGAAAGACAATGGGCTTGAGCATATAGCAATCATCAAAGGGGACCTGTCAGGTGACGAGCCTATCCTGACGCGCGTACACTCATCATGCGCCACGGGCGACATCTTCGCATCATGCCGCTGTGACTGTGGCGAGCAGCTGCATCGCGCAATGCAGATGATTGAAAAGGAGGGTCGCGGGGCTATTGTATACCTCAACCAAGAGGGTCGCGGCATCGGATTGATGGACAAAATCCGGGCTTATAAGCTCCAAGAGGATGGCTTAGACACCGTTGATGCCAACCTGCACCTGGGCCACAAAGCTGACGAACGCGACTATGGCATCGGCGCTTTGATTCTGCGCATGCTCGGCATTGAAAAGATGAGACTCCTCACCAACAACCCGGTGAAACGTCGTGGCCTTGAAGGATACGGACTTAAGGTCACCGAGATTGTGCCCATTGAGGTAGCGCCCAACCGCTACAATCGCCGTTACCTTGACACCAAACGCCAGCGCATGGGCCACACCCTCCACAACACCGATATCCGGTAATTTCCACCGCAATTGTAAGGCCCACATCGTGGTTCAATAAGGTTTACACGCCCAGGGACAATACCCGCTTGTAGGGAGGCATGGCTCAAATAAGGAGATCAAAACTCATGTGTGTCAAAGCATATTTAAGGTTACGTAGCCTTGTCAACACTAAGGATAATCTTCGACCAATAAATTGGTCGTAATCAATGCGTTAATATTTACCGTGGGTTTCACCCACGGCTACAATCTTGCACCACTACGTGGTGCGCAAACGTGCGCTCAACATGCCGCATGGCAACCGCGTCAGCGGTTGAATATCGTAGCCGTGGGTGAAACCCACGGAACCCAAAACGGTCTAAGTGCGACCAATTTATTGGTCGAAGAATACCTACCTTGCCACGAACGCCAGGAAATTAACCCCCGAATTGTGGGGGATTTCCCGGGCGGACGGCGGACGCACGAGCCGTGCGTCCCTACACTCGGAATATTTAATTAGTTGATTTACAACATTTTTTGAACTTTAGGCACGTGTTGGCTCCACAAACAACAATAGGAGGCTACGCCCTTGGACGCAACCTCCTATTGTTGTTTGTGACGAAATGTTTACTTCAGGATTTCCTCAAATTTGGGGATATTGCGGTTTTCGGGGTTAACGGCTTTCAGGCGCTCAAGGGCCTCACGGGCACCGGCCTTATCGTTCTTCTGCATGGCGTCAGCAATCTGGAACTGGTAAGCCAACGATGCAGCGTCCGGGTTCTTGGCGGGGTCACCAAATGCCTCAAGCATCTTGTCGAGGGTCTCCATCAGCTCAGGTGTGGGATTCTGACCGTCACGGGCCATCAGCATGTATGCACGTGAGTAGTAGAAACCGGCCTTGCTTGAATCGGCGGCATCATTTACCTTGGCATCCAACAGGGCAATACCCTTGTTGATGTTCTCGGCGCGCTCAGGAGAACCCTCGGGGAAAGTCTGGCCGTAGGCTGAGTATGAGCCTGCCAATGAGTAATAGTCGCCCAGCGATGCGTTCCCCTTGTCGATGTAGTTTTGCATAATCTCGATAGCCTTGAGGGGGTTGCCGGTTTCCTTGTAGAGCTTTGAAATCTCGGGGAGCATGCTCTCATTCTTCTGCGGGTTGGCATTGTATCCCTTCTCATACACAGCAAGAGCCTCCTCGTTACGGTCAAGACGTGACAGAGCGTCAGCGTATGTTGAATAGTCAATATTACCCAACTCAATGCCGGGGGTCTTGAACAGTTTGTCACCCCACTTCACAGCCTCATCCCACTTGCGCATGGCGGCATTGTCAACCATGGCCATACGGTACATGTAGATGTTGTTGGGGTCATTCTTCAACACATTCATGGCAACCTCCAGTGACTCGGGATACTTGCCGGCAAAATACAGCAACTGGCTGTAACGCTGCTCATCATTCTGGAAGTGGTTGGGGTTATTCATGTACTGGCTGTACTCCTCAATAGCCTCAAGGTACATGTCATGGTCATAATACTTCTCGGCCAACTCACTTTGTGCCAGGGCTGAGTTGGGAAGTTTCTGGCGCAGCTCACGCAGCTTGTTGATGGCGTATGCTGCGTTGTAGTTGTTGTAGATATTGGCATATTTAACGTATGCCTCAGGGTTTACCGCACCCTGCTGCTCCTCATATATGATTGCTTGATCATAGAACGTTGCGGCATCATTGATCTCACCTTTGGCAGCGGCCATATCACCCTGAAAAACGTATGCACTGGGTGCAAGGTTCTTTGAGTTCTTCATGGCCATGGCAAGATACTTGTCGATGTTCTTCTGGTCATTGGGGTTGCAATTGAAGTATGCGCGGGCAATGGCAATAGCAACATCGGGGTTCTTCTTGTCCAACTTCAGACCCTGGTCAAACAACTTCCTGGCCTCAGCCTCGTTGCCACTCTTCAGGGCGACCTCTCCCAGACCGATGTACCCGTAGGGGCTCTCGGGGGCGCTTTGCACACCCTTCTCAAAGTTAGCCTTGGCCTCGGCGGCTTTTCCGTCACGCATAGCTATGCAACCCAGGTAGTAATATGCCTCACCCTTATCGGTGGATGCATCGTTGAGCGTGCGGTCAAGTATTATCTTAGCCTTGTCAAAACGGTCGGCATTATAGTAGTCAATACCGTCCTGATACCCTCCCTGGGCAAAGGCCATCACTGATGATGCGCCTGCCAAAAGGGCCACAAAAATCTTGTTTAGTTTCATGTTGGTTTGTTATCCGTTGTTTTGATTATTTCTTTTCAATTAGACCTGAAAGTTCCCTTATGGTTTAGCTCAGTCAAGCGATGCCCGGCGCGGGGTAACGATTGCCGGCAGAACACCCGTTGACTGGATGAGCTTTTGCCCGATAGGCCCCGTTACAAATGCATAAAACCCTGATGCCAGCGACCCGCCGGGGGCAGTGGTAATCATCCACATCTGCCTGAACAGGGGGTATGACCCGTCAAATATATATGCCTGGTATGGCTTGCGTGCCAAGGGCGAATCATCGGGGCGCACTGCCAGGACGTTTATTGAGTCATTAAACACCTGGTTGATCTCTGCCGTGTTGTTAAAGTGCTCATACAGCTCAGACGTCTCAAGCTCACGCACGTTAAGGTCTGAGGATATCCAGCTGACGCCGATAACGCCCAGGGCATCCGGGTCATCCTTCACGGCGGTAAACACCTCCTGCGGGGTCTTCACCACATACACGTTTGAAGCAAACTTGGCACCATTCATAATGGAGTCTTGCATATACTGCACCGTTGATGACCCCTGGTGCTCAAATACCACCTTGATTTTTCCGGCATTTGAGGGGCCCATCTCGCTCCACTTGGTAATTTCGCCTGACAAAATACGTGCAAGGTCGCCGCGAGATATAGGCTCGTTAAACTTGTTCTGCGGGTTGGTAATCAGGGCAATGGCATCAACGGCAATCATCTGCTGGCGCACGTTGCGGTCTTTGCTCTTCAGGTAGCTGAGCTCCTTGTCGTTGAGCTTGCGCGGTATTACGATAGTCTTGACGTCTCCCACCTCAAGCAGGGAGTCCAGGGCAGCCTTCTCGTCAACATAATATGGCATAATGTTGGCGTTGGGATACTGATACTCATACACATCAATCTCCTGCTGCAGAATATTCTCAAACGTCTTGTCGCATGCCACACGTGCCATGCCGGTGCCGGCAGTTGAGGTCGGCTTCTTGTCACAGCCGGTAAGGCACAGTGCCACAGCCAGAGCCATCAGACCCGGGCTGCCACACAAAAGTTTCTTTATCTTCATCTACTGAGGTCTTTTTTTGGAAAGCTATAAGCAGTGAATTATCAATTGATACCGATAAATTGGCGATATCCGCGCCACAGGCCGTATGCAGCCAAAATGCCGCCACCAACCCAACGCAGCCAATGCCAGACACCCTCGGTGCCGAAAAAGCCTATAAACATCAGCACGGCCATGCCAAGGTAGATGACTATCATGAATATGCCGAATATTGTGCGCCATGCCTGCGGGGCTTCTGTTCCTCTCCTCAGGTCTCGTTCCTCATTGTCTCTTTCGTTACGCATGCTCTCAAGTATTTAGTATTCAACGTAAAAGTTTGTTAAGACCGAGTCTTACCCCCGGGGAAGATCGCTCTACGGTATATTAACATCCCGAATCCCCGCTTGGTTCAGTACCTCGTTAGCAGCCCAAAGTTACCGCTATTTAACGTAAAAACATAGTTTTAAAGATTCCCGTTAACATTCATTAACACGACATTCTGTAACTTTGTCTCTATGACCGCGTCATATTTGCGTAACTAACCTCCTAATAACGTCAAAAAATGTTTCGACTGCTTGTTTTGTTTTCCTCTCTGGTTCTTTCATTGACCTCACTGGCCGCTGTGGTGAAAGGGGTTGTCTGGAACAGCTCAGAAAACGTCTCTGAGCCGTATGCTACGGTATGGGTATACGCTTCCACTGACACGGTTACCCCCGTCAAGACCTTGGCTGCCGATGAGGACGGCGGCTTCTCGGTGACTCTTACAAAAGGGAAATATCGCATTACGGCTACCTCTGTGGGGAACGCTCCGGCGTCAAAAGAGGTGACCGTTGAGGACAAAACGGTGGACATCGGTCGCCTGGAGCTCAAGACGGCTGACAACGAGCTTGCTGCGGTAACGGTGGTTGCCCAGAGACCTGTTGTGAAGCGTGAGGTTGACCGCCTTACATATGACGTGCAGGCCGACCAGGACTCAAAGTCACAAGACCTGCTTGAATTTCTGCGCAAGGTCCCCATGGTGACCGTTGACGGGGAGGGTAACATAAAGGTCAAAGGCTCATCAAACTTCAAGATATATAAGAACGGGCGCCCCAATAAGTCCTTCAGCCGCAATGCCAAGGAGTTGTTTGAGGCCATCCCCGCCAATGTGATAAAACGTATTGAGGTCATCACCAACCCCGGTGCGCGTGAGGATGCCGAGGGTACCTCAGTTATCCTCAACATAGTCACAGCCGATGACGTCAGCACCCGCGGGGTGATGGGTACGGCCTCGATTTACAGCCACTCAGCCAATGACTTCCTCCCCATGCCCAACCTCTACCTGACCGCCCAGTATGACAAGTTCACCATCTCTGGTTGGGGAGGTATGTGGCACTCAGGCAGGGGTAACAGCCGCAACACCGCCAAAGCCGAGGGTGTGTACCAATCCTCAGGGATAATACGCCGGGGCGAATCATCCTCATCAAGCAAAAACACCGGTGGATACGGTGGCCTGGAGGCCTCACTTGAGATTGACAGCCTGAACCTTATCACCGCTGACATGAACCTGTATGGCTACGGGTCCAAATCCAATTCAAGCTCAGTTGAACAAATGCTTGCACCCGACAACTCCTTGTTATGGGAATACAGGTCAGCCGCCTTCGCTCATTATCCCGGGGGACTGAACGGCCTTGACGGTAGTCTCAACTATCAACGCCTTACCCGTAAAAAGGGCGAATCGATAACAGCGTCTTGGCGCACTTCATACGAAAGGTCCCAATCCCGTACAACAACCGAATATTACGATGTCACGGGCACAACCTTCCCCTACTCAGCCATTGATGCCGACCAGCGCAGCAAGTCTTTTGAGAATGTTGGACAAATCGACTGGGAGCGACCCTTCGGTTCCAAGATAATCATGAACTTAGGGGCCAAATACACCAATCGCTTCGGGCACTCCCGCTCCACGATGGACTATGTCGGTGAGTCCACCGTTGACACCGACTTTGAGCACACGACCCATGTAGCGGCCGGGTATGTCGACTGGCGCGGCACCTTTGGTAACCTGGGCCTGCGTGCGGGGCTGCGCTATGAGTGGAGCCGTCTGGGCGCTCATTATCCCATCGGGGACCACAACGACTATCACAGCGACTTCAACGACCTTTGCCCCACTTTGGGGCTCAACTGGAAGGCCTCAGACTGCTCCTCCTTCAACCTCTCATATCAGAAAAGCATCAACCGCCCCTCCATCTCGATGCTGGACCCCACGGTTGACCGCACCCCCCTGCAGGTGACATCCGGTAACCCCAACCTCACAACCGTTACCAACAACACGCTCACGGCTGAATATGCCCTCATCAAACAGCGCGTATATCTGCAGGCAGCAACCTCATACACCATTCAGCCCAACTGCTTCGGCAACGACATCCGCGTGGTTGACAATGTCATATACGTCACCAACTCTAATAACCAGTACTCATCTTCGGTTGACTTGAGCCTATACTTCCAATGGTCACCGTTTGAGAAGACGCGCCTGAGCTGGAACTTCTGGGGCGGACTGAGCCACGCCAGTGCCCCGAACGGTCTCAAAGCCAACCGCTGGAACCACAGTCAGTGGCTACAGGTGCAACAGACCCTGCCGTGGAACCTCAGGCTGAGTGTCTCGGGCAGCTACAGCTCCGGGTGGGATGCCAACCTTTATAGCTACGACACCTTCTACCCGGCTTTCTTTTACAACCTGTCGCTGCAACGTTCATTCCTGAAGGATGACCGCCTGACGGTGCGCATTGCTGCCAACAACTTCTGCGGCCCCTCAACCCGCACATATGCCAACCACACCATCAACATGGACTTCCTCAGTACCACCCGCACCAAGGGCTACCGGCGTTCAGGCATCATGTTCAGCATCAGCTACCGCTTCGGCTCCCTTAACACAGCGGTAAAGAAGGTGCGCACCAACAACACCGGCAGTGATGTTGAGAAATCAGGCCAAGGTCGCCCCCAAGGCATGTCCGACCAATAAACTTAACCCGTATCCGCTCATAAACTTACAGCGTTAACAAAAAAAGTTTTGTCATTATAAAAAAACTGTGTAATTTTGCCACGCTAAAAAAGCGAATAAACATAAACCAACATAAAAATTACCACCAAAACAATCTATGATCATCGTACAGGTTAAAGAAGGCGAGAACATCGAGAAAGCCCTCAAAAAATTCAAGCGTAAATATGAGAAGACCGGCATCGTGCGCGAACTTCGTCGCCGTCAGGCCTTTGAGAAGCCCTCAGTGGCCAATCGCAAGAAAATGATGAAGGCCGTTTACGTGCAGCAGCTGCGCAGCGTCGAGGAATAATCCGCCACCTGAACCCCATACGCGCGGCCCGTCACCACACGGGCTGCGTTTTTACATATCCTATTGGCAACCCCATCTCTCCCTCCGCCGGGCATTGTGACACTTTTGGCAAAATCGTTTTGCGGGTTGAATCTTTTATATACCTTTGCCGCGTATTTCCTCCGACAATATACAAGCCCTAAAAAAGCACTGTAATGGAACTGACAAACCACTTGCCAACCAAGAAATTATGGGTGTCAACACGCGACTACATCCTCATTGTCCTTGCCACCCTTCTCTACTCCGTCTCCTTTATGGGCTTTATACTGCCGCACAAGGTGGTGATTGGCGGGGTAACCGGTCTCGGTACTCTGGTGTTCTTTATGACGGGACTGCCCGTGTGGGTAACCCAGTACGGCATCAACCTGTTGCTGTTGGGATTCGCCTGGAAAATGGTTGGCAAACAGTTTGTATTCAAAACCATTTTCGGGGCCACATGTCTGTCAGCTTTCTTTGCTATTACCCAACCGCTCATCACCGGCTATTTCCCCAACGGATTTGTGCAGGGTGAGCCGTTTATGTCGGTCGTCATCGGCGGTATACTCTCAGGTATTGCATTGGGTATTATATTTATCCACAACGGCTCGACCGGTGGCACCGACATCGTGGCTGCCATTGTGGCACGCCACTCATCCCTGTCGATCGGGCGCACAATGATGTATGTCGACTTCTGCATCATCTCCTCGTCATACTTCCTCTTCCACAACCTCAACACCGTCATCTACGGTTTCGTCATCCTGTTCCTGACGGCATTCACCCTGGACTGGATGATAAACGCCAACCGCCAGGCGGTGCAGTTCACCATCATCTCAAACAAATGGATGCTCATTGCCGATGCCATAAACAAACAGGCACGGCGTGGGTGCACCGTGCTAAACGGCATGGGGTGGTACTCAAAGCATGACCTAAAGATGCTGATTGTCGTCAGCAGGATTCAGGAGTCAATCACCATTTATCGCATTATCCAGGCTATTGACCCCAACGCCTTCATTACCCGTGCTAATGTCAACAGCGTATATGGCGTCGGCTTTGACGCCATGAAGATTAAAGCCAAGAAAACCGACACCCTGGCACCCCATGAGAAACCTGTGAGCAGCACTCACCGCGGACGTGAATAGGCCTCCGGCTCTCTACTCCGCCGAATGAAATTTTATGAGAGGGATTTTTAGAGAATCTTTGATTACCGGGGCTCTTCTGTTATGCATAGCTTTGGGCTCACGGGCCACTGAGGTTAATCAAATTTTGGAAGCGTGGGCCGGCCCGCGTTGCTACAATGCCACTATTGAATATCAGGTGTGGATGCCTCGCAGTGACGACCCCGTCTCCTATCGCATATCCGCCAATCAACGCCCCGCGACCTCAAATCCTGAGCTCCTACCCATTGACTATATAATTGACTGGGAATACCTTAGCGGGTCAAACCCCACCCACGGCTTTTCAGCCTACACCGGCGGGCATCATTTCCGCTACAACGGGCACGGACGCCTCAAGGAATATAACCTTGACAGCGACTCTTCCGCTTTCCATGCCCGCAACCCGGCCGCCTCGGTGCAACGGTCAGCACAATTTGTGTCGTTACTGCCGGCGGTGGCGGCCATTGAGATGCGCGAACTCCTGGACGACTCTGCGTGGACGACTACAGTACGGGGCTCAAAACTCACCGCCGAGATGCGTCGTGACGGCTCGGTGGTGAACCGCCGAAGCTACACGCTTGATGAAGACCTGATGCCCCGCACCATGTTGATAGAGAGCAATATCGGTGCCGTGAGCGAGCAAACCGTCGAGGCCAAGTTCAAGACTGAGTCAGCCGGAGACTGCGACCCGGTAACCGAGGCGGGACTGATGGCCCGCTACCCAGAAATCTTTGACCGGTACCGCACTTCAAACTACAACATCCATAACCTCACGGGCCAACCCCTGCCACAGATTGCGCTGAACACCCCCACCGGTGAGCGTTATCAGCATCTGCTCGGCGATGGATTTCGCCGCCCAACCATCATTGCTCTGCTCGACCCCCGGGGTGCAGCCTCAAAAAAAACCGTTGATGAGCTGCGCACCGACGTTGAAAAATCCGGGGTTGGCACAGACCTTATTTTTGCCGTAACGCAGCCTGACATTGACTTGGCCGAGAGTTTATTGGGTCCGCTGCGTGAGGGGGAGCACCACCTCATCGGGGCCAGAACATGGGTGGCAGCCATCGGGGCTACCAAACTGCCGGTGGTATTGGTGTGCGACTCAAATGCCATTGTTAAAAATGTTATCGAAGGCCACAACAAAGACCTACCAACGGTTGTTATAGAGTTATTGAAGAATATAAACTAAGAAATAACAACTAACCTTACGTAAACATCTTAATAATGGAAACCGTATATTTCAACGGGATTGAATGCCACACCGCAGGGCTCCTGCCCGCTGTCGGCACCCCTGCACCTGCGTTCACACTTACCGGCATAAACCTACAGGACGTTACCAACGCAGAGTATCAAGGCAAAAACATTGTCCTGAACATCTTCCCGAGCCTTGACACCGAGGTGTGTGCCATGTCAGTGCGCCGCTTCAATACCGAGGCCGCCAAGCTTAAGGACACCGTCATCATCTGCGTTGCCATGGACCTCCCCTTTGCCATGAGCCGTTTTTGCACCATTAACGGCATTGACGGCGTTGTCCCCGCCTCTGCATTCCGCTCGCCTGAGTTCTGCAAAGATTATGGTGTGATGCTTGTTGACGGCCCCCTCAAAGGGTTGCTGACCCGCGCTGTCATCATCATTGACAAAGAAGGCAACATCGCCTATCGCGACCTGGTGCACGACATCACCCACGAGCCCGACTATGAGGGCGCACTACGCGTGCTGAACGCCGAAAAGTAACCTTTTCGCGGTTTTAGAAAATATTACGGAGCCCTTTCTGTTAAGGAATGTTAACAGAAAGGGCTCTTTTGTTTTTGCTTTGATTTTTTTAGTTAGATTTGCGCCACTGATAATGCAAAGGCCACACTTATTGACGGGATTCCAGGCATAACACACTTCCCCCCGATGTAGAATCGGCCAATGCCTTCAGCAAAAAATGTTGAAAAAACCATAACAAAAACTTTATAACACGAGAATGAAAAAGATTTTTACTCTTTCAATGATGGCTGCCGCTGTCCTCAGCATGTCAGCCACCGAACTGAAGCAGCAAAAAGCCATTCAGCTGCCCAAACTCCTTCCGACCGAAAACATTTCAAGCAAGTTCACCTTTGACATGCCCGTTGCTAAAAAGCACGGTGTCAGGAAAGCCGCTGCTCTGAAAGCTCCCATGACTGAGGAGGATGTAATCGGCCTCTGGACCCTTACCGCCGCCAGCATGACCTCAGACGGCAACGACGAGTTTGAGGTTGAGATTTTACCCTCTGAGAACGTTGGCAAAATTATCCTCAAAAACTTCCTTGGTACAGAACCCGAGGGATTCTTTGACGCTGACAACGGCGAGTTGCACATCCCCTACCAAATTGTTGGTACCGGTGAGTATAACGAATATGTACGCATCGCTAACACTTACATCACCTCTAACAATGGAACTACTGTTGTAACTATTGACGAGGCTGACATCATCCTCTATCTTGAGGGTGACAAATTCGTCTTTGACAACCCCATTGGTCTGTGGGGTGAGGAGGTTTCTCCTGAGTCAACCTACGGAGCCTGGTCAAAAGGCGAAATGACCTCCGGCTGGAACTGGGAAAACATTGGTGACGCCACCTATAACGATTTCGTACTACATTACATAGTATCAAACCTGCCGGATAATGCTCCTACTTCTACTAAGGTACAAGCTCAACGTAACCTTACTGACCGTGGTGTATATCGTCTCGTTGCTCCCTTCGAGCCCTATGTCGGGTATGACAACAATATGGAAATTTGGATTGATGACCCCGCTTGTGTTATCTTCCCGCTTCAATTCCTTCTTCCCTTTGGGAACAAAGGAGACTGCTACTGGGGAAGCGCGTCCTCAGCTGTCGGCGTTGGTATGCCCGAAGAAGAGGGCGGCATGACGATAGAACAGTTCCTTTCAAGTGATTTTGCTGAAGCCAATATTTCTTTTGATGTAGAAAAAGCAACTATTGAAATCGGTGCAGTTCCTTCAGATCCTCAACTTGCCCAGTTCGTCTTCACTTTCCCCGCTGAGTGGACAGCCAATGACCAACCTGTTTATCTCATGCGTAATGATAATAAGACTCCCTCTGTTCCCACCGGTTCAATCGTCTTTGATAAAGCCGCTTTGGCAAGCATCAACGCTACCGACCCCAACGCTCCCGTTGAATACTTCAACCTGATGGGCCAGCGCGTGCTCAACCCCGCCGAGGGTCAGCTCGTTATCCGTCGTCAGGGCACCCAAGCCACCAAGATCATCTTCTAAATAAGACATCTTCCACCCCCAAATGGGCTGCGCCTCCCGCGCAGTCCATTTTTTCGTGCCCACCCCAACCCAACCACCAGTAAAGAATAACGGCATAATCG
>CAYMNF010000012.1:18437-35972 GCA_964391735.1 uncultured Bacteroides sp.
GGCCGCAAAACATACATTTTGTGCATTGAGTATTTTAACGTAAATTTGTACGTTGACACAATATCATGTACATGGCTAAGAAAATATTCAATAAACTATATTTGCTGTTGCTGGTTTTCACAGCTTTAGCTGCAAATTCCCAAACACCCCAAAAGACCCTCTTCCCCTACCCCGAGGTGCCCGATTCAATTCAGGACATCTCGCGGCGATATGACTATTTTGTGTCTCACTTTTGGGACAATGCGCATCTTGATGCCGTCCTGAAACCGGGGCCGGCCCTTGACCGCACTTTTCGCGACTACCTGCTGCTGATGCCACAGGCAAATCCCCAGGTCTCGATCAACTCGGTGCGTCGCCTGATGGAACGCGCCAAAGACAAACCGGGACATCTGCTCACGTTGGTAGACCTCGCCGATCGATATGCCTTTGGCGACTCGGCACTGATTAGCAGCGATGATGTGTATCTGGCTTTCATCAAACCGGTTGTGCAAAACAAAAAGCTGAAAAAGGAGGACCGCCTGCGCTATGCCCACCAATTCACCGTGCTTAACAACACGCACGTGGGATACCCCATGGCCAAGGTTCCGGGGTTTGACCGCAACGGCAATCGCGTAATTTTTGAGCCGGACACCACCAGGGCGCAAATCATCTTCCTGAGCGACCCTGATTGTGAAGACTGCAAAACTGTTACCGCACGCCTGAAGGGGAACGTTCGCGCAAACGAGCTGATTGCCACCGGCGAGCTTGAGGTCGTTGCCCTCTGCATGGTCAACGCCGATGACGCTTGGATTCAGGCCGCAAAACATTATCCCGACAACTGGACCGTCATCACTGCTCCCGACCTGGACATGACGTTGGACACCCGCGGTGGCACCCCGTCATTTATCCTTATGGACCGCGGCACAATCCTGGCCAAGAATATGTCTACCGAACGCATAATGTCAATATTGGCACAGATATGAAAGACACCCTTGCTCGCCTTTTCCTGCGCTTCTCCGGCTACACATACAGCAACATGGCCCGGTTGTTTATGCGCCTGTTTGTGGGTCTGATGTTTATGCAGTTTGGGATCCGACAGATCAATCAGTTCCAAGAGATGTCGGCTGTGTTCCCCTCGCTGATGGGCATGAGCTCGCAGACCTGCCTGGTGCTGATGATTATTGTGGAGATTTTCTGCTCAGCCCTTATTATGGTGGGGTTGTGCACTCGCTTGTCAACCATCCCGCCCATCGTAACAATGATAATTGCCGAGCACTATCTGGTGCGTGATGTCCTGCACACCGACACCACCATGCTCAACTATATGGATGTCGGCTATGTACCCATCCTGTTTATCGGCATATACCTGTTTCTGCTATTGGCGGGACCCGGTAAGATCTCACTTGACTACATGATTTCCCTGCGCATCCTTGCCAACACCGGCAAAAATGAGGAGGAGGAGATGGAGGAGGTGTGACCGTGCCCCCGCGCAAGTAATTTGACACAAGAAAAGGACAGATGGATATAGCCCTGTTATTGTCGGGAGGCGTGGACAGCGCCGTGGCAATGCTCAAGCTGCTTGAGCAGGGTCATAGTGTGCACCCGTTCTACATACGCATCGGTCGCGATGACGGCACGGGCGACTGCGCGTATCAGGAGGACATCGAGATGTGCACCCTGCTGACACGCCGCTTCAACCTGCCCCTTGAGGTCGTTGAGCTGCATGAGGAGTACTGGCAACACGTCATGCAGTATGCCCTGGACCGTGTCCGTCAAGGTCTCACCCCCAATCCCGACATCATGTGCAACCTGATGATAAAGTTCGGATTCTTTGAGG
This sequence comes from uncultured Bacteroides sp., assembly GCA_964391735.1. Classification (GTDB taxonomy): domain Bacteria; phylum Bacteroidota; class Bacteroidia; order Bacteroidales; family Muribaculaceae; genus CAG-1031. The sequence continues at coordinate 20,254 of CAYMNF010000012.1, forward strand.
AGCGCTGGGGCCACAATTTTGACGCCACGGCAACGGGACATTACGCCTCAAAGTGGACCGACCCCGCAACCGGGCTTCAGTTCCTGGCTACCGCCAAAGACCCCGTCAAGGACCAGACCGACTTCCTTGCCCGCATCACCTATCCGCAACTGTGCCACGCCCTTTTCCCGATCGGCGACATGCCCAAGTCTCAGGTTCGCCAAATGGCCATTGACGCCAACCTACCAAACGCTAACCGCCGCGATAGCCAGGGCATCTGCTTCCTGGGCAAAATAAATTATAACGACTTCCTGCGCCGACAGTTAGGCGAGCGGCCCGGCCCGATTGTTGAGATTGAAACCGGCAGACTGTTGGGGCAGCATCGGGGCTTTTGGTTCCACACCATAGGCCAACGCAAGGGGTTGGGCCTCAGCGGCGGCCCCTGGTTTGTGGTTGACAAGAATGTTGAGGAGAATACTATATTTGTATCGCGCGGCTATGATACCGCTCTGCAATACGGCACCGAGCTGAACCTCAGCCAAATGCACTGGATAACGGAGAATATCTTCGGCGAAAACCCCGACAATGTGCCGGTGCGCTTCAAAAACCGTCATACCCCTGATTTTATCCCCGGGCACCTATCGCTCATCTCTCCCGGGCGTTACCGGCTATTGTCCGAGCAACCGGTCCAGGGCATCGCCCCGGGACAGTTTGCCGTGATATACACCCCTGACAGCCGCCTGTGCCTCGGTTCCGGGGTGATTGTTCCGTCAAATCCCCATTTAACCTGATTGTAAATGGAAAAGATACAACTGAAAGTTTACGGGCTGTCATACAGCCAAAAACAGACATCGGTCTACGCCCTGATTCTTGGTCAGCTTGACGGGCCGGTGCGCATCCCGGTGGTTATCGGGCCGGCTGAAGCCCAGGCCATAGCCATGCACCTTGAGAACATCAAGCCCCCGCGGCCTATGACCCACGACCTTTTCTCGGCTTTGCACAACGCCTTTGGCATTGAACTGAAAGAGGTCTTCATATACAAATTCCTTGAGGGCGTTTTTTATTGCGAGATGACGTTTGCCGATGACTCTCGTGAGGTTGTCCTTGATGCACGCACCAGCGACGCCGTGGCTGTGGCTCTGCGTTGCGGGGCCCCTATCTTCACCACACGTGAGGTCCTTGAGGAGACCGGCTTTGTGATAGAGGGTGAAGAAAATGCCAACGCAGAATCGGCCGACACCCCCGCTGAGAGCGGCACCCTGAAGGCTCGCGAGGCGAAACCGGCACGCCGCAGGCCACCTCTTGAAAGCTACTCAATCGAGGAACTGGAACGCACCCTGCAAAACCTGATTGAGACAGAACAGTATGAGGAGGCCTCAAAAGTGAGCGAAATATTGAAACGCAAACGCGAGTCCAATGACCCGAAATCTGAAGAGTAATACCTAAATCCTTGCCGTAAATCCTATCATAAAACACAATAACTATCCCTCTGCCATGAAAAATCTGACAGTGCGTCTTATCATAATGAACTTCCTTGAGTTCGCAGTCTGGGGAGCCTACCTTACCTGCATGGGTAACTATCTTGGCACCGCCGGCATGGGCGACCTCATTGCGTGGTTCTATGCTATACAAGGTATCGTCTCCATTTTTATGCCCGCCATCATGGGCATAATCGCCGACAAACTGATTCCGCCACAACGGTTGTTGGGCCTTTGCCACCTTTTGGCGGGCGGCTTTATGTGCGGCTGCTTCCTGTTGGGAATCAATTCTCCCGAGCCTTCCCGCGCGCTTTTCCTGACATTCTACACCCTGTCGGTAGCCTTCTTCATGCCCACCATTGCTCTGGCCAACACCGTGGCTTTCAGGACAATGAACGATGCCGGGATGGACACCATCAAGGACTTCCCGCCCATTCGTGTTTTTGGCACCGTGGGTTTTATCGCCACTATGTGGTTTGTTAACTGCGCTTATATTGCCGACGGCAAATTCGGCTTTATGTTGGGCAGCACGTCAACTTTCCAATACAGCTACTGGCAATTCTTTGTTTCAGGGGCGTTGAGCATTCTCCTTTTCCTGTACTGCTTTACGTTGCCAAAATGTCCTATCCTCAAAAACAGTGAGAAGAAATCTCTGAGCGAGTCGCTTGGCCTCAATGCTTTTGCCCTGTTCAAACAAAAGAGGTTGGCATTGTTCTTTATCTTCTCGATGTTGCTGGGTATGTGCCTGCAGGTTACCAACGGATATGCCGGGCCCTTCATCTCTCACTTCCAGATGATAGCAGAATATGCCCAATCATTCGGGGCAAAGAATCCCACCCTGCTTACCTCACTGTCACAGACCTCTGAGGCCCTGTGCATCCTTCTGATTCCCTTCTTCCTGAAACGGTACGGCATCAAGAAGGTTATGCTCATCTCCATGCTGGCTTGGGTATTCCGTTTCGGCGGCTTCGGCTTTGGTAACCCCGGCAGCGGCCTGTGGCTGTTCATCTTCTCAATGATTGTTTATGGAGTGGCGTTTGACTTCTTCAATGTATCCGGCGCGCTGTTTATTGAGCGTGAGACACCCAAAACCCTGCAAGGGTCGGCCCAGGGGCTGTTTATGCTGATGACCAACGGCCTGGGGGCTACCATAGGCACTCTGTCGGCCGGGTGGCTTATTGACCGCCATTGCCACTGGCAGCAGTTTGGCGACAACACATTCCTGGTGGGCAACACGCCCTCATCGTGGAAAATTGCCTGGCTCTCTTTTGCCGGGTTTGCCTTGGTGGTTGCCATTCTTTTCGCTATCCTGTTCCGCTACAAACATCAGCCCGAAAACAAAAAGGCTGTTCTGGAGGCCGACTCGCTGCCCCTTGAGGCTCCCGAGGGCTTTATTACTGACAACAACCGTTAAGCGATGATACAGTTCCACGCCCCTGACATCCTCACCGCCCCCGTTCTCCCCGAGGGGGACTCGGGGCATGCCGTGCGTGTCCTGCGCATGCGCCCGGGTGATGAGCTCACTGTCGTGGACGGCAAAGGACATCGGTGTCTGTGCCGCATTGTTGAAGCGCACCCCAAGCACACTACCCTGCAAATCCTTGAAACGGAGACTGTGGTCCCGGGATGGCAACAGCAGATAACTGTGGCGGTAGCCCCCACCAAAAGCATTGACCGCATGGAGTGGCTGATTGAAAAGTTGGTGGAGGTGGGCATCAACCGTTTTGTTCCCGTGCTTACACGGCGCAGCGAGCGCAAGGAGCTGAAGACCGTGCGTCTTGAAAAGATTGCCGTGTCGGCCATGAAGCAGTCCCTCAAGGCTACCATGCCTGAGATTTTGCCCATGACACCTCTTGACGCCCTACTCACGGCACCTTGGCTCCCCGGCCACCGCTTTTTCGGGTATTGTGCGCCTGATGTCGAGCGACTTAATTTCGCCAAGGAGTATCAGCCCGGCACCGATGTGGTGGTGCTGATAGGCCCCGAGGGGGATTTTGATCCCTCTGAGGTCTCCCGGGCCATGATGGCCGGATTCAAACCCGTCACTCTTGGTAATGAGCGCCTGCGCACCGAGACGGCGGCTCTCTATGCGGCCATTTCAATACACGCCCTTTCACAACATTTTTCATAACCTAAGCAAAAAATATTGATGTTTTCTTTCAAAGAATACGCCTCACAACCCAACTTCTTCCTTATGGCCGGTCCCTGCGTCATTGAGGGGGAGGAGATGGCTCTGGATATAGCCCACCATATAAGCGGTATATGTCGCGACCTTGACATCCCCTATATTTTCAAAGGGTCTTATCGCAAGGCTAATCGTTCACGTCTTGACTCCTTCACAGGCATCGGCGATGAGGAGGCACTGAAGATTCTTGCAAAGGTGCGTCGTGAGGTTGGCGTCCCCGTTGTTACCGATATCCACGCGGCTGTTGAAGCCCCCATGGCCGCCGAGTATGTCGACATCCTGCAAATCCCCGCTTTCCTGTGCCGGCAAACCGACTTGCTGATTGCGGCGGCACGCACCGGCAAGGCTGTGAACATCAAGAAGGGCCAATTCCTATCCCCGGGCTCAATGATACATGCCGTTGACAAGGTGCGCTCTGCCGGCAACCAAAACGTGGCCGTAACTGACCGTGGCACAACATTCGGATACACCGACCTGATTGTGGATTATCGCGGTATCCCTGAGATGCAAAGTTTCGGTTGCCCCGTCATCCTTGATTGCACCCACTCCCTGCAGCAGCCCAACCAAAGCAGCGGTGTAACGGGCGGTCGCCCCCGCATGATCGAGACAATAGCCCGTGCCGGCGTGGCCGTGGGCGTTGACGGTTTGTTCTTAGAGACACATCGGCATCCCGAGCTCGCCAAAAGCGATGGCGCCAATATGCTGCCCCTTGACCGTCTTGAGCCCCTGTTGCAACGTCTGGTGAAGATTCGCGCTGCCGCTATATGAAAGTTCTCTACGAGGATAACCACCTGCTGATTGTCAATAAAGCACCCGGCGAGATTGTCCAGGGGGACAAAACCGGCGATGAACCTTTGGTTGACACCCTTAAAAACTGGCTTAAGGAAAAGTATAACAAGCCCGGCAATGTTTTTCTGGGCCTACCCCACCGCCTTGACCGACCGGTGGGTGGCGTGGTGGTTTTTGCCAAAACGTCCAAGGCTCTGGCAAGGCTCAATGAGATGTTCCGCAACCGGGAGCAGGTCAAAAAAACTTATTGGGCCATAACGCGTAACTGTCCCCCCGAGCCTGAGGGGCGTATTGTCGGGTATATAAAGTCAATTGAAAAAAGCAACAAAAGTTTTGTGTATGACACGCCGCGCGACGGAGCCAAAGAGGCAGTGCTGAGCTATCGTGTCATAGCCCGCAGTGACCGATATTACCTGCTTGAGATACACCTTGAGACCGGACGCAAGCACCAGATACGCGCACAGTTGGCTCACATGGGTTGTCCCGTTAAGGGGGATTTGAAGTATGGCGACAAACGCTCCAATCCCGACGGGTCAATCTCTCTGCTTGCCCGCAACATCGAGTTTCAGCACCCCGTCAGCAAGGAGTTGATTTCGGTCACCGCACCCGTTCCCGATGACAATTTATGGCATGCACTTGCCGATCAGATTCACGAAGACCCTAAACAATGAAGATAGTATTTTTTGGCACCCCCGAGTTTGCCGCCTACTCCCTGCAACAGATTCTTGACAAGACCGACCATCAGGTTGCTGCTGTGGTTACCATGCCTGACAAGCCTGCCGGGCGCGGACATAAACTGTTTCAGTCCCCGGTCAAAAAATTGGCAGTGGAACGGGGAATCCCGGTTCTGCAACCTGAGAAACTCAAAAATTCGCTTTTTTTGGAGGAGTTAGCGGCAATCGGTGCTGAGATGTTCGTGGTGATTGCCTTCAGGATGTTGCCCGAGGCTGTTTGGGCTATGCCCCCTAAGGGCACCTTCAATCTCCACGCCTCCCTTTTACCGCGATACCGTGGGGCCGCGCCCATAAACCGTGCGGTGATGAATGGCGATACCGTTACCGGGGTAACTACCTTTTTCCTGGGCAAGGACATTGACACCGGGGATATCATTGACCAGGTTGAGATGCCGATACACCCTGAGGACAACGCCGGCTCGGTGCATGACCGCCTGATGCAGCTTGGGGCAGAACTGACTATCAAAACCCTTAACGCCGCCGAGAAGGGGGCAGTTGAGACGCGCTCACAAGCTGATTGCGGGATTGAGCCCACGGACGCCCCTAAAATATTTGCTGAAACCTGCCTGATTGATTTCAATCAACCGGTGGTGAAGGTACATAACCATGTGCGTGGACTCTCACCATACCCCGGGGCAAAAGCTACGGTACGCACGCGCGAGAACATCCCCCTTGAGTTTAAAGTCTTCACGACACGATACCATGAGGGGGGAAACACCGTTCCCGGAACAGTTACCGTCGACAATGAGCGGTTGTATATCGATTGTGCCGACGGCCGCATCGAGGTTCTTGAGCTGCAGCCCTCGGGGAAACGCCGCATGCCCACCGCAGACTATCTGCGTGGTGCCCGCCTGGTGCGCTGACAGCTATTTGTTGCGTATACGATAGTTGGCCGGATACAGATTGTTGGCACGGTTACCCAAGTTGTTGACATATCCCAGGGGGTAGTTATCATACGTCAGCAACACCGGGCCTTTTGGCATACCGGGGGTATTGACAGCCTCGTTGCGCAAGTAGCTGAGGGCTTCCTCCCGGCCCACAGCATAACGTGGGGTCTGTTCATCAGCGACCTCGGCCGACATCGCAAGCGCATGTGCCGGGATGTACCCTCGCCCTTTGCTTCGGGCGGTCTTAAGTCCCGCGCTCAATACCTTTAGATTTTTCTGCTTCTGCAAACGGCTCACGGTCTTTGCCCATTCGGTGGGGATTAACCGTTGAGCCTCGGTGTCCTTTTGCAGGGTCAGCCCGGGGGTAATTTCTCGAGCAGCGGTATACCCAGGCTTACGTAACGCAGCCATAAAAAGGCCCTCGCCGGGTGTGCGGCCGGGCATAAAACGGTAAACCGGGAAGGTGTATCTCCCCGCGGCCCCTGAGATTCCCCACCCTTCCTCAACGGGGATTGCAACCGGCTCGGCACCGAATTTTTCTATCATCCAAGCTACATTTTCCTCATTCTCAGTGATATTGAATGTACAGGTACTGTACAGCATTATACCACCGGGTGCCAGTATCCTCCAAGCGTTCTCAGCAATCTGTCGCTGCAGAGCGGCACACTCATGCACCAACGCGGGCGACCATTGGGCGGCAGCCTCTGCACTTTTGCGCATCATTCCTTCACCCGAACAGGGCATATCGGCAATCACAAGTTCAGCCCGCCCGCGTAGGGCATCGGCCAAAGCATCCGTGTCTCCCCGCGTGACGGCCACCGCGGTGCGCCCCCACTTCATCAGATTTTCTTGCAAAATCTCAGCGCGCTGGGGAACGAACTCATTTGCCACCAAAAATGAGCCGGTAGGCAAGGCATCCAAAGCCGCCGTACTCTTGCCGCCGGGGGCTGCGCACATATCCACAGCCAATACCGGGGTGTCGGGCAACAATGCCTTAACTGCATGGGCAGTGAACATTGAGGAAGACTCCTGCACATAATAACGCCCCTGGTGCATAGCCGGGTCCAAGGTGAAGTCAGGACGCTGTTGCAGTATGCGCCCGGCGGGCCACCAGGGTACCGGTGAGCCCGACGCAACCGAACATCCCTCCCCGCCCTTCAAGGGATTTAACCGAACCGACACTCCCGGCGAGGAGAATGCGAGTGCATCAAGCACATCGTCATACCCCAGACTATGCATCATGTCGCGGAATTTTTCAGGCAGTTCCATAACGCAAAATTACGAAATATGCCTAAATTTGCAATCAATAAAAACTGTTGGACAGCGATGGAAAATAACCCCTCGGTACATGACGCGTGGGACCGCGAGCACCTGTGGCATCCCTACACCTCAACGCTTAATCCCCTCCCCACCTACAAGGTTGAGTCGGCCCGGGGTGTGCGCATAAAATTGGTTGACGGGACCGAGCTGATAGACGGTATGTCGTCATGGTGGTGCGCCTGCCACGGATACAATCATCCGCGCCTGAACGCCGCCATTGAGCGTCAGGTGCAAAAGATGAGCCACGTCATGTTTGGAGGGTTAACCCATGAGCCGGCCATTGAACTGGGCAAGCTGCTCCTTGAGATGGCTCCCCCCTCAATGCACAACGTGTTTTTTGCCGACTCAGGCTCGGTTGCCGTTGAGGTGGCAATGAAAATGGCCATACAGGCTGCTCGCAGCCGCCACAATGACCCCGCGCGCACCGACTTTGCCACCATACGCAACGGGTACCATGGCGACACATGGAACTGCATGAGTGTCTGCGACCCGGTAACCGGGATGCACGGCGCATTTGGGCCGGCACTGCCGATTCGCTTTTTTGCCCCCCAACCACGCTGCCGATTCAACGAGGAATGGGACCCTGCCGACTTCAAACCTATGGAGGAGCTGCTACGCCAAAATGCTACGACCCTTGCCGCCGTCATTCTGGAGCCTATAGTGCAAGGTGCCGGCGGGATGTGGTTTTATCATCCTGAATATCTGCGTCAACTGCGCAAACTTTGTGACGAGCTGGGTATACTCCTGATTTTTGATGAGATAGCCACCGGCTTTTGGCGCACCGGCAAACAGTTTGCTTGGGAACATGCCGGGGTTGAGCCGGATATTATGTGTGTCGGTAAAGCCCTGACCGGCGGGTATATGACCTCAGCGGCTGTGCTCACTTCAAAGCAGGTGGCCGATGACATATCAAAGGGTGAGGCCGGGGTACTGATGCACGGCCCGACATTTATGGCAAACCCTCTGGCTCTGGCTGTGGCTGTGGAATCGCTCACCATGATGCGTGAGCAGGATATGGAAGGGCGCATTGCCCACCTGCAACAACGCATTGAGGAGCTACTTGCACCGGCACGCCAATTCCCGACGGTTGAGGATGTAAGGGTGATAGGTGCCATCGGTGTCATTGAGATGAAAGAGCCGGTTGATGTGGGAGAGTTTCAAAAAAAATGTGTTGAGAAAGGAATCTGGGTACGTCCGTTCGGCAAGAATGTATACATCATGCCACCCTATATCATCAGTGACAATGACTTGGAGACCTTAACGACCCGTTTGCTTGAGATCCTGTCATGAACTCTTATTCAGCACGACTAAAAGAGTTGGCCAATTCAGGCAACCTGCGCACAATCCGGCCCCATAACACAGCCGACGGGTTGGTTGACCTGACGACTAACGACTATTTAGGTATCGCTGCAGATCCCTCCCTGCAACAAAGATTTTTTGCACAGGACCAAAACAGGGAGTGGGCTATGAGTGCTTCGGCATCAAGACTTTTAGCGGCTGACCAACAATGTTTTAGTAATTTTGAGGAGACTCTTTTCCAGGCATACTCAAAACCGGCCTTACTCTTTAACTCAGGATACCACGCCAATACCGGACTTATCCCGGCAATTGCTGATAAAGGCACCCTGATAATTGCCGACAAGTTAGTGCACGCAAGCATAATTGACGGAATGTTATTGAGCCGGCGTCCGTTTTTGCGCTTCCGCCATAATGACATGGCCCATCTCATCCAAATGATTGAGAGAGAAGAGACTAAAAGTGAATATTCTCAAATACTTGTAATCACCGAGTCGGTTTTCTCAATGGACGGGGATTCCCCTGATATTGATGCACTTGTTGAGATAAAACGCTCTCACCCAAAAGTTACACTGTATATTGATGAAGCCCATGCAGTCGGGGTATGCGGTCCAAATGGATTAGGATTGGCAAAAAAGTCAGCGGGATTTTACGATATTGACATCATTGTTGGAACACTGGGAAAAGCGCTTGCATCAGCGGGAGCTTATGCAATCTTGTCTGAGGAGTTAAAACAGTTGATGATAAACACCTCCCGTTCACTGATTTTTTCCACTGCACTTTCCCCGATGCAAACCGCGTGGTCAAACTTCATCTTTAAGGAGATGATGCAGATGGATGAGCGGCGACAACACCTCGCCACTCTTGCGCAAATTTTCGGCAAGAAAGCCTCCCATATATATCCGGCAATTGTGGGTAACCCGCATAGGGCTGTCGAGCTGTCGAAAGAATTAAAAGATGTAGGATACAAAGTATTGCCAATACGCACCCCAACGGTGCCTAAAGGGACAGACAGGCTGCGCATATCCCTTTCTGCAGCCCTCACTACCGAGCAAGTTTTAGACTTTAAAAACGTATTAGACAATGCGTTGGCAAAAAACAGTTGATCATAATTCCACTCGACTGCTTCTGATTTTTTCGGGTTGGGCTACCAACGCTGAGACCCTGAAAAATGTCAGTCTCGCCGGCTATGACACTATAGTAGTTTGGAACTATACGTCTGATGATTTACCGATTGATATCCTCACACCGTACTCAGAGATAATATTGGTGGGATGGTCGTTCGGAGTCTTTATGGCCGGCCGATTTCTGCACAACAATCCCGGACTGCCGATAACTCTCCGCGTTGCCGTAAATGGCACATTACATCCTGTACATGAAAAATTCGGAATCCCAAAACGCATCTTTTCCCTAACCCTCAGGCATTTAAATAAGGAAAGCATAAGCCAATTCTGGGAGAGGATGTGTGGAGAGGGTCCCAAACACCTGCCGGCTGACCGCCCCGAGGAGGAACTGAAAGCCGAACTTGAGCGCATTGCGTGGCTATATGAGCATGAGGGGGAACCAAAGGCTGTATTCGACAAAGCATTTATCGCTGACAACGACAAAATAATTCCCACGAGAAATCAGACAAATGCCTGGGAAACAACAGATTGTTTCATAATTTCAGGGGCTCACTTCCCTGACTTCAATGCAATCATCAGCTCCCTGCCGGTAAATAAAGACCGCGTGCAACAACGCTTCAGTGCCGTGCAGGGGACATATCACGACAATGCGGTTGCTCAACAAGCCATTGCCGACAGACTGGTTGCAATGACCCCGCCGGACATCCCGGTTGATAACGTCCTGGAGATAGGCTGCGGTACCGGCATGTTGACAACAGCATTCATCAATCGCTTTTCGGGAATTAAACAATTGGTACTTACCGATTTAAGGCCTATTTCAAAATTTAATTTTAAGGTAGAATTAATCTGTAAACAATGTGATGCCGAGGCACTGCTCTACACACTGCCGCCAGACTCATTTTCAACTATTATCTCCTCATCTACAATACAATGGTTTAATTCTCAAATCGGGTTTTTCAAAAATCTCGAAAGGGTTCTGCAGCCCGGAGGGTATGCCCTGATATCAACCTTTGGGCCCCTTACGTTTCAACAACTATACGGGTTGGCCCCCCGTCTTGAACTCCAGACCCTTTCAGGTATAAAATCTATAATCCCGGAAGGCTTGAAAATTGTAGAGGCGTATGAGGAGCGTATTGACCTTGAGTTTGATACTCCCATGGATGTTCTGCGGCATTTTCATCTGACAGGTGTAAACTCTATTGACGGCAAAGCATCGGCATTTTCTATGCTTCGGCACTATCCGCGTGATGCCGAGGGCCGTTGCCGTCTGACGTATCACCCACTGTATCTTATACTGAAGAAACCATGAAAGGAAAAATAACGTTTGTTGCCGGGATTGACACCGATGCCGGGAAGACATACGCCACAGGTTGGTTGGCGCGCTCCCTGCGCAAAGAGGGTGTCAATGCCATAACCGTGAAAATGATCCAGACTGGCAATAGCGGGTACTCTGAAGACATCACAGCCCACCGCGCCATCATGGGCGAGGGGCTGTTCCCCGAGGACAAAGAGGGCCTGACGGCACCGCAAATCTACAAGTATCCGGCATCGGCACAATTGGCAGCGCGCCTTGAGGGGCGAGAGATTGACCTGAAGGCCATAGAGAACGCTGTTGACACACTTGCCACCAGATACGATCAAGTGCTTGTTGAAGGTGCCGGCGGGCTGATGGTGCCCCTTACCGATGACTTGCTGTGCATTGACTTTGTTGACGGGATGGGGTGGCCGGTTCTACTCACCACCAGCAGTCGCCTCGGCTCAATCAACCACACCTTGTTGTCAATTGAGGCCCTGCAGCATCGCAACATCAAAATCGAGGGGTTGCTGTACAACACCTTCCATGATGCCGACAGCAAGGAGATTGCAGCCGACACGCGCATGTATCTGCAACGGCACTTCCCTGAAATCCCGATGATTGAGATTCCGCTGATGCATCATGTCGGGTGATATTGCCTTTCTGAGTTGAAGTTGCTATCTTTGCCAAAAAGTTACGCACATGAGCCAATCGCTGGTGTCAATCAATGACATCTCAAAAGAAGATATTATAAAGTTGTTGCAGCAGGCCGCGTGGTTTGAGGCGCACCCCAACCACCATTTGCTGGACGGCACTGTGGTTGCCACGCTGTTTTTTGAGCCGTCGACGCGCACACGCCTAAGCTTCGAGACCGCCGCCAACCGCCTGGGTGCCCGGGTAATAGGATTCAGCGATGCAGCCACGTCAAGCTCGTCGAAGGGAGAGTCCCTTAAAGACACCGTAAAGATGGTTGCCAACTATGTGGATGTAATAATAATGCGTCACTACCTTGAGGGGGCAGCCCGTTACGCCACAGAGGTTACCGATATCCCCATCATCAACGCCGGGGACGGTGCGCATCAACATCCCTCACAAACGCTGCTTGATCTCTACTCGATACTCAAGACCCAGGGAACGTTGGACAACCTGACCATAACCATGGTTGGAGACCTGAAGTATGGACGCACGGTGCATTCGTTGCTGATGGCCATGAAGCACTTCAACCCTACCTACCGGTTTGTGGCATGTGACGAGCTGCAGATGCCCCAGGAGTATCTTGAGTTCTGCGACACCATGGGTATCCCCTACACACTGCACAAAGAGCTTACCCCCGAGGTGATAAATACCTCTGACATCCTGTACATGACGCGCGTGCAACGTGAGCGCTTCAGCGACATTGATGAGTATGAGCGTGTAAAGGACCTGTTTACCCTGCGTGCCTCAATGCTTGAGCACACCAAGCCGGGGATGAAGATTCTGCATCCCCTGCCTCGCGTTACTGAGATAGCTGTTGATGTTGACGATTGTCCACAGGCCTACTATTTTGAGCAGGCACGCAACGGGTTGTTTGTGCGCCAAGCCATAATTTGCCGTTCGCTCGGCATAAATCCCTGTCCTGACAATGGAAAAGAATAAGGAACTGGCGGTGTCGGCCCTGCGCAACGGCACCGTAATAGACGGCATCCCGGCCAACGCCCTCTTTGAGGTAGCCGAGATTTTGCACCTTGAGGAGATGGACACCCCGATTACCATCGGTAATAATCTACCGAGCCGCAAAATGGGCAAAAAAGGGATAATAAAGGTTGCCGACAAAATCTTTGCCGAAGAAACCCTTAACCGCATAGCCCTTGCGGCCCCGGGGGCCCGCGTCAACATCATCAAGGACTATGAAGTCGTTGAGAAGTTCAACGTGAAACTGCCGCCCTACCTTGTGGGACTTGTAACATGCCCCAACCCGAAATGCATAACCAACAATGAGCCGATGTCATCACGCTTCAGTGTGATTTCAGACAACCCGGTGTGCATTGAATGTTGCTATTGCGGGCGAAAAATTTATCATTAATCCTCTCCCCCTGCGACAATGGCAAAACAAAGCTGGAAACCCGGCAACATGATTTTTCCCCTGCCCGCCGTGCTTGTCACCTGCGGGGATTCGCAGCTCAGCAATATGCTGACGGTTGCGTGGACAGGAACCCTGTGCACCAATCCCCCTATGTGCTACATTGCAGTGCGGCCCGAGCGATATTCATACGACATCATCAAGCGCACAATGGAGTTCACCATTAACCTCACCACAGCCGACATGGCACGGGCTACCGACTGGGCCGGGGTGCGTTCAGGGCGCGACTATGACAAGTGGAAAGAAACCCGCCTGACCCCCGAACCCGGGGTTGCCGTGGAATGCCCGTCAATAAAGGAGAGCCCTGTAAATATCGAGTGCCGCGTTAGGGAGATAATGCCCCTGGGCAGCCATCATCTTTTTATCGCTGATGTAGTGAATGTATTGGCCGATGAAAATCTTTTAGATGCCGAGACCGGTGCTTTTGACCTTGGCCGAGCAGGACTTCTCTCCTACACCCACGGGCACTATTATGAGCAGGGACCAGAGATTGGCCGATTTGGCTTCTCGGTAAAGAAAAACAAGTAAAATACCATATATCAACCTCTTTAAATCCAATAAAAGTGAAAAACGACGTTGAAATTTTTGACATTATACGCCGCGAAGGTGAGCGTCAACGCAAAGGCATTGAACTGATTGCCAGCGAAAACTTCGTCAGCCCGCAGGTTATGCAAGCCATGGGCTCATGCCTGACCAACAAATATGCCGAGGGTTATCCCGGCCACCGCTATTATGGCGGCTGCGAGGTCGTTGACGAGGCTGAGGAACTCGCCCGCACCCGCATCAAGGAGCTCTATGGTGCCGAATACGCCAATGTTCAGCCCCACTCAGGCGCGCAGGCCAATATGGCTGTGTTCATGACGGTGCTGAAACCCGGCGACAAGTTTTTGGGTTTGAACCTGAGCCACGGTGGCCACCTGAGCCACGGCAGCCCCGTAAACTTCTCAGGGCTTATGTATCAGGCGCTTGAGTATAATGTCAAGGAGGATACCGGCACGGTTGACTATGACCAGATGGAGGAGGTCGCTCGCCGTGAGCGTCCCAAATTGATTGTTGGCGGTGCCAGCGCATATTCACGTGAGTGGGACTATGCCCGCATGCGTCGTCTTGCCGATGAAATCGGGGCAATCCTGATGTTTGACATGGCACACCCCGCCGGGCTCATTGCTGCCGGGCTGCTTGACAACCCCTTGCGCTACGCCCACATCGTTACCTCAACCACCCACAAGACCCTGCGCGGCCCGCGCGGCGGTATCATACTCATGGGCAAAGATTTTGAAAATCCCTGGGGTAAAACCACCAAAAAAGGTGAGGTGCGCAAGATGTCATCACTGATTGACTCAGCCGTGTTCCCCGGTGTTCAGGGCGGCCCGCTCGAGCATGTTATTGCTGCCAAAGCCGTAGCGTTTGGCGAGGCATTGCAGCCCGAGTTCAAGGAGTATCAAAAGCAGGTTAAAAAGAATGCCGCCGTTATGGCACAGGCCATGATGGACAAAGGCTACAAGGTAATCTCAGACGGTACCGACAACCACTCAATGCTGATTGACCTGCGTCCCAAGTTCCCCGAGCTTACCGGCAAGGCCGCCGAGAAGGCGCTTGTTGAGGCTGACATCACCGTCAACAAGAACATGGTACCCTTTGACAGCCGTTCACCCTTCCAGACCTCAGGTCTGCGCTTCGGCACCCCGGCCATCACTACCCGCGGCGTCAAGGAGGACATGATGGGCGAAATCGTTGAGATGATTGACACCGTGCTGTCACATCCCGAGGACCAAAAAGTTATCGCCGACGTGCGCGAAAAGGTTAACAACACCATGAACGAGTATTCAATGTTTGCCTGGTAACAAGCCGGCTCAATAAAATCTTAAACAGGCGAGCCCTCAACCCGAGGTGTTCGCCTGTTTTTTTCAATGATCGAGCAGTGCCGGAAAATTAAAAACTTTGCGCAAAGATGAAGAACAAATCACCCAAATCAAAACGACAAAATGTTATCTTTGTATTTTAGTATCCTAATGACAATAAATATGAAAAAAGTATTTTTGACGACTGTGCTTTGTATTATCTGCGCAATCGACTTAAAATCTCAAATTATCGAGGTTGATTCGCTGGATAAAACTGTCACGGAACTCATCATACCAAAATGTCATACCCTTTCTTCTTCATTTGAGGGGAAAGGTTTTGATAATTTGAGAAAAGTTACTTTTCAAGGCATAGATTTTCTCCCCGGTCTAACATTCAAAGGATTGCCAAATTTAGAAGAAGTAATCTATAATGGAGATAACTTAAATATCGGCGGCGCCCAATATTGTGACTTGCCTAAATTTAAACGTATTGTGATGAACGGCAATACTTTTGTAATCAATGGGAGCACTGCGGTAGTTCGTTGCCCGGAGTTCGATACATTTGAAATCAACGGACTTATCACTTTATCGGAAATGCATGACCCGTCTGACTCTCCGAAATTCAAGGGCTATACGGGTGATTTTGCGGTACTTTACAATGGCAATAGTAAAA
>CAYMNF010000013.1:0-34953 GCA_964391735.1 uncultured Bacteroides sp.
GGCTCGGATACGCAGTGTTAAAACCGGCGGTTTGACACCCGAGGCGCAAAAAAAGTTTTGTAGCTGTACTTTTTTTGATTAGTTTTGCAACGAGATGCGGCCTGCCGCTGGGGTAGGAGATAAACGCCTGATGGTGAGGCCGCCGCAACAGTGAAAACCTATTTACAAAAACCTAATAGTATGAAGAAAATTTTACTCGCTTCGGCTGCTATGCTCGCCTTTGGTGTGGCACAGGCCGAGATCAAGACTGTGACCTTCAACTTCAACGCCCCCGGTACCCTTGACCCCGCACAGGTTTGCGACGTAGCCGGTCAGGACGGCGCTGTTGACGTTGACAACCTCACTTTCACCGCCGGTGATGTAACCTTGGTATCAGTGAAAGGTAGCAACACCACTTCTCCGCGTTTGTGGAAGAACGGTGACTATGACCCCCACATGCGTGTATACGCCGGCAACCTCACCACTTTTGCAGTTGCCCAGGGTGCCATCACCGAGATCAAATTCAACATGGTGTATGACTCACCCAACTGCGTTCAGAGCATCGATGAGGGTGGCTCAGTAAGCGAGGTAACCTACGGCACCAAGACTGTAGAGTGGGCCGGCGAGACCTCAAAGATTGTCTTCCACTGGCAAAAATACAGCAACAGCGGTAAGGATTACTCACCCCAGATCAACTCAATCGAGGTTACCTATGACACCGATGGCGAAGGCCCTGTAACTCCCCCGACCCCTCCGACTCCCCCGACAGGTGCCGATGTTGCCACCTTCAACTTCAACGCCCCCGGCACCCTTAACCCCGCACAGGTTTGCGACGTAGCCGGTCAGGACGGCGCTGTTGACGTTGACAATGTTACCTTTACCAACAACGGTATCACTCTGGTAACCGTAAAGGGCAGCAACTCAACCCCTCCCCGTATCTGGAAAAACGGTACCTATGATCCCCACATGCGTGTATACGCCGGCAACCTCACCACAATTGCCGCTGCCGCCGGTACCATCACTGACATCAAGTTTAACATGGTATATGACTCACCCAACTGCGTTCAGAGCATCGACGAGGGTGGCTCAGTAAGCGAGGTAACCTACGGCAGCAAGACTGTAGAGTGGGCCGGCGAGACCTCAAAGATCGTCTTCCACTGGCAAAAATACAGCAACAACGGTAATGAGTACTCACCTCAGATCAACTCAATCGAGGTTAGCTTCAGCGCCGAGGGTGGCATCAACGAGGTTATGACCGTTAACCCCAACGCCCCGGTTGAATACTTCAACCTGCAGGGTGTACGCGTTGCCAATCCCGTAGCCGGCCAGATCGTTATCCGCCGTCAGGGCAACACCGCCACCAAAGTTATCTTCTAAGAAAAGATACCTCCAGTATTATAAGCAAGGGCCTCCCGTCAAGGGTTGGCCCTTGCGCTTATATTATAGTATAGAAATTGCACAAAATTGACTATCTTTGCGGGGAGGCCCAAACCACGGGCTCAACAACAGTAGCCATGAGCATAGAAAATAGCATGCGCCGCATTCTGGAGGCCGAGAGCCTTGCGGTGAGCCGTATACCATATAGCCCGAATTATGACCGTGCCGTTGACTTGATAGTCAAGCATGTGCACGGGCTGGGGGGGAAACTTGTAACCTCAGGCATGGGCAAGGCGGGCCAGATAGCCATGAACATAGCCACCACCTTCGCCTCCACCGGCATCCCGGCGGTATCGCTGCATCCGGCCGAGGCGCAGCACGGTGACTTGGGAATCCTGCAGCCCAATGACCTGCTGTTGCTTATAAGCAACTCAGGCAAGACACGCGAGATTGTCGACCTGGTGGCATTGGCCCGAGGCCTTTATCCGCAAATCCCGGTGATAGTAATCACCGGGCATGGCGACTCAGAACTGGCCGCTGAGGCTGATGTCACACTCCTGACAGGTAACGCCCCCGAGGTGTGCCCATTAGGGCTTGCCCCGACCACCAGCACCACGCTGATGACCGTTATCGGGGATATCCTGGTGGTCAACGTAATGGAACAAACCGGATTCACCGCCGAGGAGTATGCCAAGCGGCATCATGGCGGATACCTCGGGCAGAAGTCGCGCAACCTACAGGGATGCGAGAAGGGAGGAGCGCAATGACCAATCTGTCCCTTGACGCCCTGTTTATAGGCGAGAACGCGGCTTCGGCAACAAAACGCAAGAGCCCCGGGGGCCGGTCGGCCGGCGGGGCTGAGTTCAACGCCGCCTATGACGCTTTGCGCAGCACGGTGCGTCAGCGTGTTGAGCGGGACGACCTCGCGGGCGCAATAAAGTCTGTCGAGCAGGCTGTCGGTGACCAAGCAGCTTTTGCTGAGGAGGAGCCGATTGATATGCTGCGTGCCGCCCGCATGCAGGTTTTGGTGGCCCTGCAGATTCTTGCGGGCGACCTCTCAGCGGCACGACACACCGCAGCGCGGTTACTTACCGCCATGGCCCATGAGCCCAAACGCAAGGATGAGCCGTTCCTCGAGCTTTTGGCATCGACGCTTTATGACATCGCCTACCTGCATGCCCAGCGCAGCGAGTATCGCCAGGCCGAGCGTGAACTGGACAAATCCCTGAAGATATTTGAGCGGCTTGCCAAAACCAACCCCGCCCGTTACGGGCAGGCGCACATCATGGCTCAGAATGCCGCCACGCAGATAATCCGCTCGCATTCAAAGCAGGTTGAGACGCTGGCCAAGAGCCAGGAGGCAACCCAAGAATACCTCAAGGAGGTGAATGCCGGCATCGAGGATGCCACAGCCCGCCTGGTGGAATCACTTGCCGCCGAGGGGCGAATGTTGGCCTCAATGGGTAAGCATCGCGAGGCTATACAGTACCTGACGCGCGCCCTCAAGTATCAGACCGGTATCTCCCCGAACTTTGATCATCGCCAACTGACGATGTCGATTGACCTTGGTGAGGCCCTGCTAAATGTCAAGAATACCCGTGACAAGGGAATACACCTGTTGAACACCATGCTGCACAAGGCCACCAAGTTGGGGGCGCAGGATGAGCATCGCCATATTGTGGACATTCTGCTCAACGCCAAAACCGGCACCCTTGACATCCTGGGTTTTTGGCATAAGATGTTTCCGAAATAATAACCTGATTACCGACAAAAAGAAATAATAATGAGTCAGCACATACCCGTCATTGCACCGCCCAAAGGCCTTGAGCCGCTACGCATCGGCATAGTGGCAGCCCAATGGAATTCACACATCATCGACCCGATGCTTCAGGGTGCCCGTGAGCGGCTTGCCGAGTTGGGGTATCCGGCTGACACGGCTGAGGTGTTCCGCGTCCCCGGCACAATTGAGCTGACCTTTGGCGCGTCACACCTTATCGAGGCATCGGCATACGATGTCATTGTGGTATATGGAGTGGTGATACGTGGTGACACCCCACACTTTGACTATGTGTGCCAATCGGTTACCCAAGGCATTACAGCACTGAATGCCGACTGTGATATCCCGGTGATTTTCGGCGTGCTCACCGTTGAGAATGAGCAACAGGCTGTGGAACGCATCGGCAAGGGCGCTGAGTGTATTGACGCAGCGCTGAAGATGGTGGAATTTGCCCGTAGCATTTAAAAACCGGATAAGAATGAACCCCTTCACGCTCAACATCCACGGGTGGCTGCGACAATTTGACCGGCCGGCCGTAATGGGAATCATCAACCTCACTGATGACTCATTCTATGACGCATCACGTGCCGAAGGCTTGGCAGAGATTGCCGCGCGCGCGGCAGGGATGGCTGTCGAGGGGGCTGAGATAATTGACCTTGGCGCTTGCTCGACACGCCCGGGGGCCAATCCGGTGGATGCCCGGGAGGAGGCCCGCAGGTTGGCACCCGCCATAAAAGTTGTCAAGGAGACAGTGGGTGATACCTGCCTTATTTCGGTAGACACTTTCCGTGCCGATGTAGCGCGGATGGCTGTTGAGGAGTGCGGTGCCGACATCGTTAACGACATTTCAGGCGGTGATATGGACCCGCAGATGGCACGCACGGTGGCTGACCTGAAGGTGCCATACGTTATGCAGCACATGCGCGGGACCCCGGCAACCATGCACGCCATGACCGACTACGGCCGTGAGGGGGTATGTGCAACCGTGGTTAATGCGTTGGCACGTAAGGCTGAAGAGCTTCACTATATGGGAGTGGCAGACATTATCGCTGACCCCGGATTCGGCTTTGCCAAGACTGTTGAGCAGAACTATGCCATGCTTGCCAATCTTGCCGAGATGATACAGACCCTCGCGTTGCCCGTATTGGTCGGGTTGTCGCGCAAGTCAATGCTCTACAAGCCGTTAGGTGGAGAGCCCGGGACAGTCCTTCCCGCGACCGTGGCGGTGAATACCATAGCCTTGATGGCCGGCGCGGCTATACTGCGTGTACACGATGTCGCTGCCGCCGTGCAGGCGCGTGATGTGTGCTGCCTCACCACTGCCAATTGTAAAACCTGTTGACGATATACTACAGTGCTTGATTCATTCTCATTCCGCGACCTGCTGGACATCCTGATAATGGCTGTTATGCTGTACTACCTGTACCGCATAATGCGCGAGAGCGGCACCATCAACATCTTCTTCGGTGTGATGGCCTTTGTGGTGGTGTGGGTGATAGCGTCGCAAATCCTTGAGATGAAACTGGTTGGCACTGTCCTCGACAAATTTATGTCGATAGGCCTGTTGGTACTGGTAATTCTGTTCCAGGACCAGATAAAGCGGTTCTTGGTGGAGTTGGGCGACCATAAGCGATGGCGTTTTCTGCGAAAAATTTTCCACGCACACCAAACCGTCAAGGATGCCGAGCGGCGGGACATGATGCCGATAGTCTATGCCGTGATGAATATGGCAAAGTCCAAGACCGGCGCCCTGATAGTGATACAGCAGGAAGTCTCGCTTGCACAGTATGAGAAGTCCGGTGACATGATTGACGCGCTTATCAACAGCCGTTTGATTGAGAATATCTTCTTCAAGAACTCCCCGTTGCATGACGGCGCCATGATAATTGCCGACGGGCGCATCAAGGCTGCCGGGTGTATATTGCCCGTGAGCCATGATAACGACATCCCCCGCTCGTTGGGCCTGCGCCACCGCTCGGCGTTGGGCATATCCCAGGCTACTGACGCGTTTGCCATAGTCGTCTCTGAGGAGACGGGCGGCATATCGCTTGCCCACCGAGGTAAGCTCACTACCCGCATGACATCCACTGTCCTTGAGCAGCGACTCTCTGAGGCTTTCCATATTGAAGGAAAATGAAGTCACCAGCTCTACAGCCCTTTTTACAGCGTCTGCGCCCGCACACCTTGCTGCTGTTGCTGGTTGTCATGGCCGTGATGATGCTGCCATGGCTGGGTGAGGCCCTGTACAACACAAAGGGTGAGCCGCGTGAGGCCTTGGTGGCCGTCTCCATGCTGCAGAGCGGCGACTATATTTTGCCCACGGCATACGGTGGCGACATACCCTATAAGCCCCCCCTGTTGGCCTGGCTGATAAGTTGTGCATCGGTGTTTACCGGCGGGGTTACAGAGTTCTCAAGCCGTTTACCCTCAGCCTTGGCGGCTATATTGCTGATGTTGGGTTTGTACCGGGTGGTGCACAAGGAGACCCACTCGCGCACGCTTGCCGTGACCACCGCCATGGTTACCATCACAACCACCGAGGTGTTCAGGGCCGCCACCGCTTGTCGCGTTGACATGGTGCTAACGGCATGTTTTGTGGGCGCGTTGCTATGCCTGTTTCAGCGTAGCCGCCGCGCGGGCAAACCGGCATTCTCTTGGTGGGCGGCGTTGCTGATGATCGGTGCCGTGCTCACCAAGGGCCCTGTGGGGATGGCGTTGCCATGCCTGGTGATGATGGTATACTTTCTGTTGCACGGTGACAGTTTTTGGCGGTCTTTCGGGATATTGGCACTTACCGGATTTGTGTCCTTGATTCTACCGGCCGCATGGTACTTCCTGGCCTGGCAGCGTGGCGGCGATACATTCCTACAGCTTGTCGCCGAGGAGAACCTCGGTCGTCTAACCGGCACAATGACGTATGACAGTCACCTCAACCCCTGGTGGTACAATATTATCACCATTGTTGCCGGGATGTTGCCATACACACTCCTGGCGGTGTTAGCAATTTTCACCCGCCGTGTGGCGTGGCCGCGCCTGAAAGGGCAGGTGCATGCCTTGCGCGGATTACGGCCGTTTACACTTTTTGCACTGACCGCCGCAGTGGTGGTATTTGTTTTCTATTGTTTCCCGGCCAGCAAGCGCAGCGTCTACCTGTTGCCCTGTTATCCGTTTCTCGGTTATTTTGTTGCACGCCTATTTTGTACACTTATTGCCAAGCGGCAATGGCCCGTTGAGGCATACGCGTGGGTTATCGGGGCCGTGGCCTTTATATGCGCCTGGGCGGTGTGGGGGCTGCACATGGTGCGGTCCTCGGTGGGATTATGGTTATATAACGCCGATTGGGGGATAGTGCAATGGATATGGGTATGGCTGACAATTATTGCCGCCTCGGTAGTGGTTTGGACGGCAAACCGCCGCAGCAAAGGTAACCTTGCGGCTGTGTTGGCGACAACTGTCTGCGTGTATTGCATGTTGAGTACAACGATTCTTCCGCCGATTCTCAACGGGAAGAGCGACCTGCAGGCTGCACGTGCCATAAGCGGAATGGGGTTGCCCCAACCGGTGTATACCTTTAATGAGGATAGATTGATGCGGTGGTATTCAACCGCCTTTTACCTCAACGACAGCCTGCGGCGCATTGAGGATGCCCCGGCAAACAAGGATGTAAACCTGTTGGTGTCAGAGCGTGATCTGGATGAATGGCAACGCCGATATGCCTCACGATATGAGGTCGCCGACACCTTGTGGAAGGGTGATTACCGCAGCGGGGATGTGCGTTCAAAACCCCTATTGCTTCACCTCAGAGCCAAGTAGTTGCAGCAGGGTCTCCACAGCCTGCTCCTGAGGGATATTTTTCTTGACACAGACTTTCCCTTTATACAGGCTTACGCGGCCCGCCCCGGCGCCCACGTATCCATAGTCGGCATCAGCCATCTCGCCGGGGCCGTTGACGATGCAACCCATCACCGCAATCTTCAGCCCCTGGAGGTGGCGGGTGGCCCGGCGCACCTCTTCAAGGGTCTGTTGCAGGTCAAACATGGTGCGTCCACAACCCGGGCAGGCAATATATTCGGTTTGAGTGATGCGCAGACGACATGCCTGCAGAATGCTGAAGCACAGCTCAACCTCTTGGCGGGGAGATAGCGCACCACCCGAGTCCACAGCTATGGCGTCTCCAATCCCCTTCAGCAACAGCGAACCCAGATCAACAGCCGCACGCAACTTGACGGCATCGGCATCAATGCCGTGGTAACGAGCCTTCAAAAGATTCATTCCCGGCTCGACCCCAAACCCGTCGGGAGAGCGGTCCTTGTCAAAATCATTTGTCGGGTGCAGAGCAATCACCTTAGGCTCCCGCACAGTGCGCGGGCGCTCAAGGTCACCCTCAATGTTGGCGTAGGGGGCTTTGGTAAATGTGTCAGTGATATATTCCACCAGAGCTTTCCCCACGGGAATCTCATTTGCCGGAGCCTCGCTGAGGCTTACCCGGATAGTATCACCTATGCCGTCAGCCAACAGGGAGCCAATCCCCACGGCACTCTTTATGCGCGCCTCATCGCCGTCGCCGGCCTCGGTGACGCCAAGGTGCAAGGGGAAGTCCATTCCCTCGGCCTCCATAGCCTTAACCAACATGCGCACGGTGGTGGTCATGACGGTTACATTGCTGGCTTTTATTGATATGACAATGTCAGGGAACCCGCGACGCACGGCCACGCGCAAAAACTCCATGGCACTCTCTACCATCCCCGCGGGTGTGTCGCCATAGCGGGACATGATGCGGTCTGAGAGAGAACCGTGGTTAACGCCTAGGCGCACGGCTGTGCCGTTTTGGCGGCAAAGCTCCAGGAAGGGGGTCAGGGCATCATCAATCCGCTGCAACTCAGCGGCATACTCGGCATCGGTAAACTCCAGTTTGCGAAATGTGCGCCCCGGGTCAACAAAGTTTCCGGGGTTTATACGCACTTTCTCAACATGCTTGGCCGCTTCAAAGGCCGCTTTGGGGTTGAAGTGTATGTCAGCCACCAGGGGTACCGAACAGCCGGCCTTGCGCACACCCTCATGGATGTTCTGCAGGTTGCGTGCTTCGCGCTCACCCTGGGCGGTCAGGCGCACAACCTCACCGCCGGCGTTGGCAATTTCCAGCACCTGTTGCACCGAGGCGTCGGTGTCCATGGTTGATGTGGTGGTCATTGACTGTACGACAACGGGATTGTCACCGCCAATCATAATGTTGCCGACCTTTACGGGGTGAGTGTGCCTGCGGCCGCCCATGCTCAGTTGGTTTTGTATTGGTATTTGAGTTTTTTCAGTTCCTTATTTGCCTGGACAATTTTTGCTGACAAACCGGCGCGATAACCGTCAAAGCGCTGCGCTATTTCGTCATCAAAAAGCGCCAGAATCTGCACGGCAAGTATGGCGGCATTCAGGCCCGCGTTGATGCCGACAGTTGCAACAGACAAGCCGGGGGGCATCTGCACAATTGAGTATAGCGCGTCACGCCCATCCAGGCTTGAGTTAATGGGGATGCCGATAACCGGCACCGGTGTCAGCGACGCGATGACACCAGGCAGGGCTGCCGCCATGCCCGCAGCCGCTATTATCACCTTGATACCACGCCCCTTGGCCTCGCGGGCAAATTGCTCAACCTCAACCGGGGTGCGGTGGGCTGACAATGCGTTCATCTCAAAGGGTACCTGCAGCTCATCAAGGAATTTTGCCGCTTTCTCAAGAATGGGGAGGTCACTTGTTGACCCCATGATTATGCTTACCAGTGGTTCCATGCCGCAAAATTAGTGAAAAACAACTTGTCGGGAAAGGGGTGTCACAAGTATTGAGCGGTTATTGATGTTTTGCTTTTGGCAACCTGCTCAGGGGTGCCGGTGGCCACAATTTTGCCGCCGGCATCACCGCCGCCGGGCCCTATGTCTATCACATGGTCGGCAGCTCGTATCACATCAACGTTATGCTCGATAACTACAACGGTGTGGCCGCTGTCAATCAGGCGGTTAAAAGCATCCAACAGGCGACGTATGTCATGGAAGTGAAGGCCCGTGGTGGGCTCGTCAAAGATAAACATGGTGGGGCGGTTGTGTCGCTCGCTCAGGTAGGAGGCCAGTTTCACGCGCTGATTCTCACCGCCCGACAGGGTTGATGAGCTTTGGCCCAACTTGATGTACCCGAGCCCAACATCAACAAGATGCTGCAACTTCTCAGTCACCTTTTGGGCCGCCGGTGACGGGTCTGCGCCGAAGAATTCAACCGCTTGGTCAACGCTCATCTCCAGGACGTCAAAAATATTTTTGTCGCGATACTTCACCATCAGCACCTCATCCTTAAAGCGGTGACCGTGGCACGCCTCGCACTGCATGGTGATGTCGGCCATAAATTGCATCTCGATGGTTATCACCCCTTCTCCCTTACACTCCTCGCATCGTCCGCCGTCGGTGTTAAAAGAGAAAAAAGCGGGGGTAAGGCCCATCTGCTTGGCTGCCTGTTGCTGGGCAAAAATCTGGCGGATGTCATCGTAAGCCTTCAGGTATGTCACGGCGTTGCTGCGCGTTGACTTCCCGATGGGGTTTTGGTCCACAAACTCAACCGAGGATAACCGGTCCAGCGACCCTCTTAGTTCCTTATAAGTCCCGGGTGTGTCGGCCGGCTCATCGAGGTATCGGCGCAGGGCATTGTACAGGACATCCCGCACCAAAGATGATTTTCCCGACCCGCTCACGCCCGTTACCGCCGTCATTACCCCCAGCGGGAACTTGGCGGTGACAGAGCGCAGATTGTGTTGGCGCACTCCCGTCACCTCAATATAGTCACGCCAACGCCGCCTCACCTCGGGCTTGGGTAAAGTCTCACGCCCCGTCAGATAGTCGGCTGTATGGCCCGTTGCCGTGTCGGCAATCTTGTCAGTGGGTCCGGCATATATAATTTTGCCGCCGTTGACTCCGGCATCGGGGCCTACGTCGATCAGGTAGTCACTGGCGCGCATCACCTCCTCGTCATGCTCAACCACAACCACGGTGTTGCCGGCCTTTTGCAGATTGCGCATTACCCCGATTAGGCGTTGTGTGTCATGTGGATGCAACCCTATTGAAGGCTCGTCAAGGATATAGAGTGAGCCCATCAGGCTTGACCCCAGTTGGGTTGCCAGGCCCACACGCTGGCTCTCGCCGCCCGACAGGGTAGAGGAGAGGCGGTCAAGCGTCAGGTACCCGAGCCCGACCTCAACAAGGTAACCCAGGCGCGAGCGAATTTCCTTGAGCAGCCGGTCTGCGATGAGGGCTTGTCGTTGGTCCAACTCCAGGTTGGCAAACCACTGCGCCAGTTCGCTTACCGGCATTTGGGCAAGGTCAGCGATGGATTTGTCGGCGATGCGTACATACAGCGCCTCTTTGCGCAGGCGTTTGCCATGGCACAGGTTGCAAACCGTTTTCCCCTGATAGCGCGCCTTCATCACGCGGTATTGAATCTTATACTGGTTCTCCTCAATCATTTTGAAGAAAGCGTCCAGGCCCCCAAAGCGTCCGTTGCCATGCCACAGAAAATCCTTCTGCTCAGGCGTCAGGTCCTCATACGGGCGGTGGATAGGGAACCCGGCGGCTGCGGCAGCCTCAATGCAGGCCTTTTTCCACAGCCCCATCTTTTCACCGCGCCAGCACACAATGGCATCCTCAAAAACCGAGAGCGAGGGGTTGGGAACCACCAGTTGCTCGCTGTAACCAAGGGTGCGACCGAACCCCTCACAGCGTGGGCACGCCCCGTAGGGGTTGTTAAAGTTGAACAGGGTGTCGGTGACCTCAGGCATCTCAACGCCGGCAATCTCCATGCCGCGTGAGAATACTTGCCTTTGCACAGGCTCCTCACCCCGTGGAAAGATGTAAAGCGACATGGCATCATGCCCCTCAAAAAAGGCGGTCTCGATTGAGTCACGCAGGCGGCTTGTTTCATCGTCGTCATCGGCTTCAGGCACCGCCAGGCGGTCTATCAGCAACTCATAACCGTCAAAATTTTCACCTTTAAAATCTTCAAAATCAATAATCTCGCCATTTTCGGGCTTTATGAATCGCGTATAACCCTGTTGACGCAGAACCTCAATGTGCGAGGCCACGGGTCGGCGCGGTGGCAACCACACCGGGGCACCAATGGCCAAACGTGTCCCCGCGGGATGCTCAACGGCAGCCTGCAGGGCATCCTCAATGGTGTCCCGCTTCACCTCCTTGCCGGTTTGCGGCGAGATGACGCGGCCTATCCTTGCAAACAGCAGCCTCAGGTAGTCATATACCTCGGTTGACGTTCCCACCGTTGAGCGGGGATTGCGCGTGTTGACGCGTTGTTCAATGGCAATGGCCGGGGGAAGTCCCTCAATCTTGTCGACGTCAGGTTTCGCCAGTTTCCCCATAAATTGCCGCGCGTAGCTGTTGAGGCTCTCGACGTACCGCCGGCGCCCCTCGGCATATAGAGTGTCAAATGCCAGTGAGGATTTTCCCGAACCGCTGACGCCGGTAATCACCGTCAGCGTGTTGCGCGGGATTTCCACATCTACATTCTGCAGGTTGTTGACCCGCGCTCCTTTAACTACAATATTGCCTTGTGTATTCTTTGACATATCCTACAAAGGTACAAAAAATTTCCGAATCATAAACGTAGGTCGGGTACTCCCAATTGTATCCCACGCAGTGTCTTAACATCAAGGATTTCTGTTAGGGTCTATTATGCCCGGTGTTTTTTGCTATGAGAAAGATTATATAATTATTTTTAACATTTTGCGGGCATTTACATATTGTTCTAATTGCATAAATTTGCATGAATAATATTAAGGAGATTACCAACACGACGAATAATTAATACTTCACCTATGAGTGGATCTGTTAACATTCAAGAAATCAACAATATAGTAGCGTCAAAAGATGCTTTTGTCAGGAGCATACGTCAGGGGATGGACACCACCATCGTGGGCCAGAAACACCTTGTTGATGCCCTGCTGATTGCCCTGCTGAGCAACGGCCATGTGCTGCTTGAGGGTGTCCCCGGCTTGGCAAAAACCCTGGCCATCAAGACCTTGGCGCAGCTTATCGATGCCAAGTTCAGCCGCATACAGTTCACCCCCGACCTTTTGCCGGCCGACCTTATCGGTACCATGGTGTATTCGGCACGTGACGAGGCCTTCAAAATCAAGCGTGGCCCCATCTTTGCCAACTTTATCCTTGCCGATGAGATTAACCGTGCCCCGGCCAAGGTGCAAAGTGCACTGCTCGAGGCCATGCAGGAACGCCAGGTAACCATCGGCGACACCACCTTCCCCCTTGAGGAGCCGTTCTTTGTTATGGCTACCCAGAACCCCATCGAGCAAGAGGGTACTTACCCGCTGCCCGAGGCACAGGTTGATCGTTTCCTGCTGAAGGTTGTCATCGGGTATCCCACCAAGGCTGAGGAGCAGCGCATCATCCGCCAGAACCTCTCACCCATGGCGCGTGACGCCAAAGTGATGCCAATCCTGAAGCCTGAGGATATCGTTGATGCCCAGCGGGTTGTGGACATGATATATATTGATGAGAAGATTGAACGCTATATCGTTGACATAGTGTTTGCCACACGTCGGCCTCAGGATTTTGACCTTCGTGACCTGGAGGATATCATCGCCTACGGTGCCTCGCCCCGTGCGTCCATCGGTCTGGGACGTGCCGCACGTGCCTATGCCTTCCTCAACCAGCGCGGATATGTGGTGCCCGAGGATGTGCGTGCAGTGTGCCATGATGTTCTGCGCCACCGCATCGGCCTGACCTACGAGGCTGAGGCAAACAATATCACCACCGACGATATCATCTCACGTATTCTTGACAAGGTAGAGGTGCCCTGATGGACTCGGCAGAGCTGCTTAAACGGATACGGCGTATTGAAATCAGGTCCCGCGGGCTTGCCGACAACGTCTTTGGGGGCGAATATCATTCGGCCTTCAAGGGCCGCGGCATGACGTTTGCCGAGGTGCGCCCATACCAGTATGGCGACGATATACGTGATATAGACTGGAACGTCACGGCCCGTCACCACACGCCCCATGTCAAGGTCTTTGAGGAGGAGCGTGAGCTGACGGTGATGCTGCTGGTGGACGTCTCACGCAGCCGCCTGTTCGGTGCCGTGGGGGATGAGAAACGCGACATGATAGCGATGGTGGCCGCTACGATTGCCTTCTCGGCTATCAAGAACAACGACAAGGTGGGACTGCTTTTCTTCTCAGACAAAATTGAGAAATTTATCCCTCCCAAAAAGGGTAAACGCCATATCATGTTCCTGATAAGGGAGCTCCTCGACTTTACCCCCGAGAGCCCCGGCACCGACATAGGAGCCGCATTGCGGTACTTTGCCGACGCCATGAAACGCCGAACTACCAGCTTCCTCATCAGCGACTTTATTGATGAGCATGAGTACACCAAGCCGTTGCAAATGGCCGCGCGGCGTCATGACCTCACCGCCATACAGATATATGACAAGCGCGATGCAAAGCTGCCTGATGTGGGTTTGATGCGTGTTCAGGACCTGGAGACCGGCGCCGAGAAATGGATTGATACCTCAAGCCGCAACACACGCAAGGCCTTTGACCGGTGGTGGTATGAACGCCAGACGCGCATGGAGGATACCATGCGCCGGGCAAATGTTGATGTCGCCTCCATCACCACCGATGAGGACTTTGTGCTTGCCCTGAAGGCGCTGTTTAAAATGAGGGGCTCAGCCCGATGATGAACTAATAATACCGGCTGCAATGAACAGGATTTTGCAATATATCATTCTTACATTGGCTGCTGTGGGCGGCATCAGCCTGCATGCTGCTGACGACATCACCGTTACCCAGCGGCTCGACTCGGCATATCTGCTCATGGGCAAAACCACCCTGTTGCGTATCGAGGCCAGCATGACGGGGCGTCCCACGGGACACTTCTTTGTTGATGTCAGCAAGTTCCCCGAGAATGTCGAGCCCACGGCCGGCCCCGTCTCGATTACCTCGTTGGGTCATAACCGTTACAGTATACGCCAGGATGTAAAATTGCAGAGTTTTGACTCAGGCATGTACACCATTCCGCCGGCAGCCTACATCTCTGCCGGGCGTGATACGGCATACTCCAAGCCCTTGGCCCTGAAGGTGATACCCGTCAATGTTGACTCCCTTAAGGACATCCACCCCGACCCGAATGTAATTGGCGTAGACCTGAAGTGGACCGACCGGTTGCCCGACTGGCTGGTTGACTACTGGTTGTGGATATTGTTGGGACTCGTGGCCGCAGGCTTGATAGTTGCCGGCTGGCTGATGTACGGGCCCAAAAAGATATTGCCCGTTCCCGGTGCCAAGCCCGCTCCCAAGATTCCCGCATACGTGGTGGCCCTGCAGGCTCTGGAGGCCCTGCATGCCGAGCGGCTGTGCGAGAAAGGGCTTGAAAAGGAATACTATACGCGCCTAACCGAGATATTGCGTGTTTACATGCAAGAGCGGTTCGGGATATTTGCCATGGAGATGACCTCAACCGAGATTATAAATGCCCTTGAGGCGCTGCCGGCTGCCGAGGCTGTGAGCCCCGCCGAGATGCGTAAGGTCCTCAATATGGCCGACTTTGTGAAGTTTGCAAAGGTGCGTCCGTTGCCTGAGGATAACGCCAAGGTTTATGATGCTGCCGTGCGCTTTGTCGAGGATACAAAGGTTGTCGAACCGGTCCCGCAGACAGATACCCCGGCAGGGTCTGAGGATGATACCACAACTCTTAAAAACTAAAGGCTGATGGAACTGGCTAAACCCTATATGCTATGGCTGCTGTTGCTGCTTGTGCCCCCCTTGGTGTGGTATATACTGAAGGAGCGCCGGCTACATGCCGCACTGCAGGTCTCAACCGTCAAGCCCTTCGGCCGGTTGAGGACTCCCTGGCGTGCCGCTATGCGCCATGTTGTCTTCGGGATGTCGCTGTTGAGCCTTGGATGCCTGATAGTGATACTGGCCAGGCCCCAGTCTCACGATGCCTGGCGAACCTCAAACACCGAGGGTACCGATATCGTCCTGGCGGTTGATATCTCCACCTCAATGTTAGCGCGGGATTTCAATCCTGACCGTATAGAGTCGGCCAAGGAGATGGCAACCCGTTTTGTGGCCGGCCGACAGGGAGACAACATGGGCCTTGTGATTTTTGCCGGGGAAAGCTTCACGGCCGTCCCCATGACTACCGACCGCGCCCAGTTGGTTGACTTTTTGCAGCACCTGCGCATAGGCATGATAAAGGATGGTACCGCCATTGGTGACGGTGTGGCTACCGCAATAAACCGCGTTCGCAGCGGGCGCGCCAAGTCCAAGAGTATCGTCCTCCTCACCGACGGTACCAATAATACCGGAAATGTCAGCCCCACAACGGCCGCCGAGATTGCCGCCAAGAACGGCATCAAACTCTACACCATCGGCGTCGGGTCAAAAGGCACCGCCGAGATGCCGGTGGGGATGGATGCCCGCGGCAGATATATCTATGAGCGTATGCCCGTTGATTTTGACGAGCCCACGTTGCAGAAGATGGCCTCGATGACCGGCGGAAAATATTTCCGCGCCACCAATGCACAGGCCTTGGGTGATATCTTCGACATGATTGACTCAATGGAGAAGACCCGTATGGACATCCGCAACTTCTCCTCAACCGAGGATGATTATCAGGGTTGGGCCATTGCCGCCATAGCGCTGTTCGGGTGCGCTCTGCTGTTGAGGTATACCGTTTTACGCTCCATACCTTGATTATTTGTTATACTATAAACTGAATAAAAAAGCATCAGATATATATGAGTTTCACCAATCCCATGCTGTTATGGCTATTGCTGCTGTTGCCCTTGATGGCACTGCTGTATTGGGGAGCGCGTGTGTCACGACGTCGCAAGTTGGCCAGGTATGGTAATCCAGGCCGTTTGCAGGGGTTGATGCCCCGGGCATCACGATATATGCCGGTTGTGAAACTGTTGCTCGGGTTGGCCGTGTTGGGCCTGATGGTGGTGGTGCTGGCACGCCCGCGCGCCAAGGATACGCTGGCAGACGCTGCCCGCCAGCAGGAGTCATCACGCGGTATTGAGGCTGTTGTGTGCTTTGATGTCTCGAACTCAATGTTGGCATCCTCAACCGATGACCCCAAGGGTATAAGCAGGCTTGAGCGTGCAAAACAGCTGTTTGAGCAACTGCTCAAGAAGATGCGCAACGACAAGGTTGGCCTGGTGGTTTTTGCCGGTGAGGCTTATACCCAACTGCCCGTGACCGCTGACTATGTGTCGGCACAGATGTTTACACAAAACCTGTCGCCGAGTATGGTAGGCACGCAGGGTACCGATATCGATGCCGCCATATCGATAGCCTCAGGGTTGTTCACCCCCGAGACCAAGAGCGGCAAGGCCATTATTATAATTACCGACGGTGAGAGCTTTGACGGGGATGCAACGGGGGCTGCCGCACGTGCTGCCCATAACGGCATCCAGGTTGATGTCATCGGGGTAGGCACCGAGAAAGGTGCGCCCATACCCTTGACCAAGGATAAGGAAAGATTCTTTGTGGATGAAAACGGGCAGACGGTAATGACCGCTTTGGACGCCGCCACCGCTGCACAAATTGCTGAGGCCGGCAAAGGTGTATATGTCAACGCCAACGAGCCCGGAGCGCTGGTGGTTCTGGACAAGAGCCTGGACAAACTGGCCAAGGAGGAGTTTATGCGCACCACCGTGTCACCCGCGGCCGAGCTTTTCCCCCTGTTTACTTGGCTGGCCGTCATACTGCTTATTATATATCTGTTTACAGTGACACGCAAGATTGCCTGGCTCAGCCGCATCAACTTTTTTACACGTAAACCTACATCTGAAGCACAGAACCATGAGGCATAGCATAAAACGGATGACACTGAAAGTGGCAGTGCGGATGGTTGCCGTGCTGATGTTGGCGGCAATGGCACCGGCTGTTCGCGCTGCTGACCCGGCAGCCACGGCACGCAAAAACATTGCCAAGGGGAATGAAATGTTCCAGAAAAAGGAGTTTGCCGCTGCCGAGGTTCTCTATAAAAAAGCTTTGGCCGCTCAGCCCTCAAACGCTACCGCACAGTTTAACCTGGCATTGTCGCTGTTGCGCCAAAAGGGTGCCTTGAAGCCCGACTCAAAAGACTTCGGTGAGATTGCCAAATCCTTGACGCAGCTGACTGAAGATAAGAGCAAGCCGGCCATAGCTCGCGGTTCGGCTCTGACATTGGGCAATATGTATTACCGCGCTGAGGATTACCAACAGGCAATCGAGCAATACAAGCGAGCCTTGCGCCTGGACCCGGATTATGATATAGCCCGTGAAAATCTGCGTCTTGCCCAAAAGAAACTGCAGGACAAGGACAAAAACAAAGACAAGGATAAGGACAAGGACAAAAATCAGGACCAGGACAAGAACCAAAATCAGAATAAAGACCAAAACAAAGACCGGAATAAAGACCGGAACCAAAATCAGCAGCCGCAGCCCCAGCAGCAACAACTGAGCGATGCCAACGCCGAACGCATCCTCAAGGAGATGCAGAACCGCGAGGCTGCCACCCTCAAGCGCCTGCAAGAGCAGCAACAGACCCTCCCGCGCAAGCAAGTAACACACCCCTGGTAACCCCACGCTATGAAGAGTTTGCGTTCATTGTTTCTAACAATCATGTTGATGGCAGCCTCACTTGTCGGGGTTGCGCAGGTGACGTTTGAGGTGCTGCCTCCCGCTGATATTGTGGTCGGGGACAAATTCCCCGTTACCTTCAGATTGGTAAATGCCGAGGGGAGCAACTTCACCGTGGGCCAAATAGCCGGATGTGAAAAGCTATACGGCCCCACGGTGATGAACGGCATGTTCTACGTCAACGACAACGGCCGGGCCACCCGAGGCACCAAACAGGAGTATACCTTCTATTATCAGGCTGTAAAGCCCGGTAAATTTACTATCCCCGCCGCCTCAATCACGGCCAACGGACACAAATACACGACGCGTCCCCGGCAGTTCACCGTTGCCGCGTCAAAGGCAGCCCCGCCGACACCCGCCTCGATGCGCCCCACCAGCATCACCGACCCTGACACACAAAGTGACGACCGCCCCGTCAACTCGTCAGATGTCTTTGTACGCATAATCCTGTCCCGCTCAAAGGTGTATGAGCAGCAGGCCGTTGAGTGTACCATCAAGTTGTACACCTCATATATGTTGCAGCGGTTCGTGCCCACCAAGCAACCCTCGTATGACGGGTTCCTGATTGAGGATCTTGAGGTTGAGCCTGAAATCAACCGCAAGGAGGTGCTCAACGGACGTACATACGCCACGGCAATCCTTGACCGCTTTATCCTGTTCCCGCAAAAGTCAGGGCGTCTCACCATCACCTCAGGCGAGTATGATCTTGTCGTAACGCAAATCGAGAACATCAGCCTCAACGGTATGGTGACGATACGTCAACCACATCAGCGCAACCTCAAGATATCCAGCAACTCGGCCACCGTAGACGTGATGCCGTTGCCCGATCCCCCCGCCGGCTTTTCGGGCGCCGTGGGCCGGTTCAACATCTCGTCTCGTTTAGTAGGTGGCCGTCTGCGCACCAACGAGGGGGCTTCAATGGTGCTCACCATCACCGGTACGGGCAACATCAAGTATATCCCCGAGCCAAAAATCGATTTCCCCTCTGATTTTGACGTCTTCACACCGACATCAACGGTTGATGCAACCGTCAGCAACGGCACCACCACCGGCACCATGAAGGTGGATTACACCTTCACACCCCAAAGGGTAGGGAAGTTCACCATCGGGGCCTATGACTTCATATATTTTGACCCTGAGCGCAAAGCCTACTACACCATTAAGACCCCGGCCTACACGGTAAATGTCGAGCAGGGAGATGCCCAGGCCTCTGAGGCTGTGACATCGGCCAACACCGACATTTTAGATATTATCCCCACTCGTGACGCTGACAAAGGGCGCATTGACCGTTTCCTGGTTGCCGGGGTGTGGTATTGGGGCCTGTTTGTGGTGGTCATCGGCGGTGTTGTCGTGGTGATACTCCTCAACCGGCGCCGCATACGACTTAATGGGGATGTGGCCGGGCGGCGGCTCGCCAAGGCGCGCCGTGTGGCAATGAAGCGTCTGGCGGTTGCCAAAAAGGCCATGGATGCCGGGCAGGCCGACCTATTCTATTCTGAGGCCCTGAAGGCATTGATGGGTTATCTCGGCGACAAATTGGGTATCCCCGCCTCACAGATGTCTCGCGAAAAAGTTGCAGAGGCTTTAGGCCAACGTGATGCCTCGCCGGAGGTTGTAAACCTCACCGATGACGTTTGGAACGAGTGTGAGGTTGCAAGATTTACCCCTGATGCCGGCTCGGCTGTGTCAATGTCTAACCTTTATCAACGCATAGCCGAGGTTGTTGATGCCATAGAGCAACTGAAGAAATGAAAAAAGCACTGATAATAATTATGGTGGCCCTCGTCGGCATGCTGAGTGCAGCGGGTGCTTCGGCACCACGCACCGCCACCGAGTGGGCTGAGAAGGCCGATGCTTTTTACAAGGCTAAAAAGTATGGTGAGGCTGTTAAGTGCTATGAGGAGGCGGTGAAGTTGCAACCGTCAGCCACGTTGTGGTACAATTTGGGTAACGCCCGGTATCGTGCCGGTGTCCCCGGCTATGCCGTGTTGGCATACGAGCGCGCTTTGCGCATCGACCCGACCATGCAGGCCGCACGTGCCAACCTGCAGTTTGTCAATTCGCGTATCGCTGACCGGCCCGGCCAACGCGGCTCTTTCCTGGACCGCAAGGCTGACAATCTCGCCAACCGGGCCACCAGTGACGTCTGGGCTTGGTGGGCTTTCGGCCTCTTTGTGCTTGCCGCGGCGGGGGTTGTGGTTTACTTTGTCGGCTCAAATGTATTACTGCGCAAGGTCGGCTTCTTCGGGAGCGGGGTCGTGTTGCTCCTGTGTATCGGCGCATTGGTGATGTCTTTGAGGGCGCGCTCAATAGCCCGTGACACCACGCAAGCCATCGTCACCGCCCGTTCGTCAATATTGAGTACTGTTCCGCGTGAACCCTCCGGCCAAAATGAGGAGGCGATGATGCTGCATGAGGGTACCAAGGTTGAAATCCTTGACTCGGTGCGTCCCGCCGCAAAAGCGCCCTGTTGGTATGATGTGCGCATCGACAACAACCGCCGTGCGTGGATCAACGGTGCCGACATCACTCCGATATATCCCTTTTAGGACATTCCGTTCGTAGGGCCTCTCTTGCCGGAGTGGTGCCACAAGATTCAGAGATATTTTGGGAGATATGTTATAAAACATATAAAAATATGTGTGGAAAAATTTGCCTGTTAGCAAAAAGATGCGTACATTGCTCACACTAAAATTTAAACCTATATCTACCCATAAATAGCCTGAATCATGACAAAGACCATAACCTTTAATGACCTACGTCGCATAAAAGACAGTCTGCCCGACGGTTCAATCGCCAAGATAGCTGACAAGCTGAATGTTACCCCGCAGACAGTACGCAACTATTTTGGCGGAAGCAACTATGAGTTTGGCCGCAACAGCGGTATCCACATTGAGCCGGGGCCTGATGGCGGTATAGTTGTCCTTGACGACACCACCATCTATGATATGGCATTAGAGATTCTTCAGGGCCAACCACAAGAGGGTTAAACGTCCCGGGAGAGTAAAAGCACAAGCAGCGCAGCCTTGGCACCGCGGGGAGGATTCCTTGCAGGTGCCGTTGGCTGCCTTGGCTGTATAATACTCCCCGCGTCGGCGAGATATTGTTAGCGCGGCTCGGCGATAATGTTCATTGCCGGCCCGCCACTTTGATAGGACTTGCAGGTTGAGAAATATTAGAAGTCGAGGATGGAGCGCCTGATTACCGTTGCCATACACACCTATCGCCATGCCATGGAACTGAAGCAGCGCCTTGAGGCTGCCGGTGTTGAGGTTTGTTTGCAAAATGTAAATCTGCAAACCCCGACGGTTGCCGCCGGGGTAAGGGTGCGCATCAAGGAGGCTGACCTGCCGCGCGCATTGCGGTTGATTGAGAATCCTGAGATATTTGTGGAAGCCGAGGACGGCACTGACCGTGAGACTAAGCGACCCACGGTGCTGCTCCCTGTCGATTTCTCACCTTACAGCGAACGTGCCTGCGCCCCGGCATTTGAACTTGCCGCCCAATATGGGGGCCGGGTTCTGCTGTTGCATGTCTATGCCCCGGCATCGGTGAGGCAGGTGCAGCCCTTGAGTGCCTCTCCTGATTTTGACGAGGCCGAGACATTGCTTGCCGAGGATGTCGAGGTTGACGCCTTGGCTGAAAAACAGATGCGCGAGTTCGTTGCCAAACTGAAAGGTGAGATTTTGGCCGGCCGCATTGAGGCTGCACCCTTTGATACCCGCATAGCCGGTGGTCTCCCTGAGGAGGCTATTGCCGAGGTGGTGCGCCGCCAGCATCCCTTGATGATAGTGATGGGCACACGTGGCATGGCTGACAGCCGGGTCAAGATGTTGGGCTCGGTGACCGCCGAGGTCATGGACACCGTGCGTTGCCCGCTGTTGACGGTGCCGGCAAATACCCCCGTTGTGCCACTGGCCCGGATTGTGAAGGTGCTGTATTTTGCCGTCCCCGAGCAACAGGATATCGTTGCCATAGACACCATGCGGCGTATGTGCCCCTCCGAGTCGCTTGAGGTAACGTTGGCAATTCTGCCGCCGCGCCGACAGCGCAACCTCCGCGGCAACGAGCAGGCTTTGCAAGCCTTGGCAGACTATTGCCGCGAAAACTATCCGGGGTGCGTGTTCAACACCCTTGTGGTTACAAGCGACAACGGCCGTCGCTTGCTCAAGGAGCTTGAGGATACCGAAAACTTCAACCTGGTATGCGTCGCTTCAAAACATCGCAACGCCTTGTCACGGCTCTTTAACCCCACACTCGCACACCGGTTGCTATTCCATGTGCGGGTGCCGATGCTGGTGGTGCCGGTTTAAAAATCGCTGCGTCAGATAAAAGAAATAGAATATTTGAAAATCAGTTTTTATATCATACACATCCATGAAATACAACTTCAATGTCGACTATCGCACCAACTGGGGCGAAGCGTTGTATATAACCGGGAATATACCGGCGTTGGGGAACGGTGACCCCTCACGTGCGTTGCCCATGTCGCTGCATGACACCGAGACTTGGCGTGCAGAGATTGACACCGAGATGCCGGCCGAGGGGCTCGAATACTCATATATCGTTCGCCATGAAAACGGCAGTGTGCGCCATGAGTGGGGTACCCCGCGCCATATTGTCCCCATGCCCGGCATCAGCCGTTATGAGTTCTTTGACCGTTGGCAAGACCAACCCTGGGACAAACCGTATTATGCCTCGGCGTTTGTTGACTGCATAAATAATCGCCCCAAGCGCCAGAATGCCGTTAATCCCGTCAACGGCATGGTGAATCTGGGTGTCTCGGCACCCATGATTGCTGCGGACGAGGTGCTGGCCGTGAGCGGTGATATCCCGGCCCTGGGCGAGTGGGACCCCGCAAAGGCCCTGCGCATGAGTGACGCCGACTTCCCCCGTTGGAGTGTCAACATCTCACTGAGGGACATTAAAAAGCCGTTTGAGTACAAGTTCCTCATCATAAAAAAAGACACCGGTGAGGTTGTCGCCTGGGAGGGTAGGGAGAATCGCGTCTTCGACCTGAAGCCCTTCTGCACCGACGAGGCTATGGTTGTCGGCGGCATGCGCTTTGTAAACCCCTTACAACCCTGGCGCGGCGCCGGCACCGCAATACCCGTGTTCTCACTGCGTAGCGATGAGGACTTTGGCGTAGGCGATTTCCATGACCTGTTCAAGATAGTAGACTGGGCTGCCAAGACCGGACAAAAAATGGTGCAGTTGCTCCCCATCAACGACACCACAATGTCAAAAACATGGGTTGACAGCTATCCCTACAACTCAAACTCAACCTTTGCCCTGCACCCGATGTATCTGCGCCTCGAGGCAATGGGTAAGCTCAATGACCCCGAGCGTATGCGGTGGTATGAGGAACAGCGTAAAGCCGTGAACGCCCTCCCCGAGATTGACTATGAGCTGGTAAACAACATCAAGGGGCAATATACCCGCGAACTCTTTGAGCAGGACGGCAAAAAAGTTGTTGCCTCAAAGGATTTCAAGGAGTTTGTAAAGGCCAACGAGCATTGGCTCCTTCCCTATGCAGCGTTCTGCGTGCTGCGCGACGTATACGGCACACCGGAGATGTCTCATTGGGGCGAATATGCGGTATACAACGATCAGCGTGTGGCTCAGTTTATCAAGGAGCATAAGGTTGAGGTTGACTATGTTTGCTATCTACAGTACTTCCTTGACAAACAGCTTAGGGAGGCGACAGCATACGCACACTCAAAGGGCGTGGCCCTGAAGGGTGACATACCCATCGGTATCTCACGCACCAGCGCCGATGCCTGGACCAGCCCGCGCCTGTTCTATCTTGACAGCCAGGCCGGTGCCCCGCCGGATGACTTCTCGGTTTTGGGCCAGAACTGGGGCTTCCCAACATACAACTGGGAGGAGATGGGCCGCGACGGCTTTGCCTGGTGGAAAGCACGTTTCCGCAACATGGCCAAATATTTTGACGCTTATCGTATAGACCATGTCCTGGGTTTCTTCCGCATCTGGCAGATACCCATGAAGGATGTCCACGGGCTGCTTGGCTTCTTCAATTCGGCCCTCCCCTTCAGTGCCGATGAGCTCAGAAACAACTATGATTTTTGGATAAACGTTGACCTGCAGACCAAGCCTTTCATCATGGACTGGTTCCTGGGCGACTTCTTCGGTGAATATACCGATGAGGCCCGCAGCCGATTCATGCACCCCGTGGGTGGTGGCCGCTATGAGCTCAATGATGACTTCAAGACCCAACGACAGGTTGTTGAGTATTTTGACAACCAGGAGCATAATGACAAGAACAACCGCCTGCGTGACGCCCTTCTGGGGTTGATAGACAATGTACTGTTCATTGAGGACCCGTATGAGGCCGGGAAATATCACCCGCGCATCGCCGGCCAGATGACATACATTTACCGCTCGTTGACAGATTATGAGAGGTGGTGCTATGACCGATTGTACAACGACTTCTTCTATCGTCGCAACAACGATTACTGGTATGGCAAGGCTATGTGGAAACTGCCCCCGCTGATTGACGCCACCGACATGCTGGTGTGTGCCGAGGACTTGGGCATGATTCCCGATTGCGTCCCCTCAGTGATGCAGCAGCTTGAGATTCTGGCACTTGAGATACAGCGTATGCCCAAGGACCCGCGGTCAGAGTTCGGTAACACATGGTCATACCCCTATTATTCAGTCTGCACAACCTCAACCCACGACATGCCCGGCATACGCCAGTGGTGGGAGGAGGACCGCGCCAAAACCCAACGCTACTACAACAACGTGCTGCATGAGGGTGGCGAGGCACCCGTTTATGCCGAGCCGTGGATATGCCAGAAGATTCTGGAGCTGAACCTCAACTCCCCCTCTATGCTGTGCATCCTGCCGCTGCAGGACTGGCTCTCGATGGACGGCTCGCTCAGGCGTCATGACCCGCGTGAGGAGCAGATAAATGTGCCGGCAAATC
The DNA here is from genome assembly GCA_964391735.1 of uncultured Bacteroides sp. GTDB lineage: Bacteria > Bacteroidota > Bacteroidia > Bacteroidales > Muribaculaceae > CAG-1031. Next base: position 24,775 of record CAYMNF010000013.1, read on the forward strand.
CGCGTCACTACTGGCGCTATCGCATGCACATGACACTGGACGAACTGAACAACGCACAGGCCTTCAACCACAGGGTTGCCCAAATGGTTGCAGGCAGCGGACGTTGATATATAAAAGGACGCTAAAGTTGACGACCACCCCGGGGCAATAACCCCGCGGATGGCCGTCAACTTTAATCTTTTGTGATTGCGTATTTTGCGCCGTAATACTATATTTGCACGTATGAAACCTCTAAGAATTTTCTTTGCGGGATTGTTGGCCGGGGGTACCCTGGCGGTCAGTGCCCAAATCAATAGTCCGATGCCGGCCGGATACCTTGACCGTGCCCGGCTTATGAACATCGACCACAACTATCAGGGTGTTGCCGACCAGACCCGCAACGCCTCGCCGGGCGAGGAGCGCGCTTGGCTCAGAGCGGTTGCGGCATTGGCTACCGACAATGAGGACGCCTTCAGGTTGCTGACGCGGTTTTTGCAGCACTATCCGGCATCACCTCTGCGCATGCAGGCGCAAATGGCCCTGGCCGATATCGATTTTGCCGACGGCTTGTATGCCGATGCCCTTGAAAAATATATAGCTATCGGGGCAGATTCCTTTGCCGAGCCGTTGGCCAACCAACTGGCGTTGCGACGCGCTTACTGCCGCATAATGCTTGGCGATTACTCCCGCGCCGAGGAGGACCTGTCAACCTTAGAGGCCTCACCGCAGTTGGCACAGACAGCCCTGTTTTACCGCGCTTACATCGCCTATGCACAACGACAATTCGGGAAGGCCACCGAGATGTTCAACCGCTGTGACACCGCAACTTACCCCGGGTCGGCAGCCCCGTTTTATCTGATGCAGATCGACTTTGCCGAGGGTAAATACCCCGCAGCGTTAGAGCGTGCCATGGCCCTGTTATCCACCCCCGGGATGGGAGATTTTGACGCCGAGAGCAACCGTATCGCCGGTGAGAGCCTCTACAATATGGGGCGCACCACCGAGGGCCTCTCATATTTGTGGACATACGCCTCTTTGGTGGATAATCCCGCTCCCTCAGCATTGTATATCCTTGGCATCAGCGAGTTTGACCAGGGTAATTGGGACAACGCCATCAAGTTGTTGCAACGCGCCGTCCCCGCCGGCAATGCCATGGGGCAAAGCGCATACCTTATGTTAGGACAGGCTTATGAGCAACGGGGTGACCATGACGCCGCCGTGATGGCTTTCGAGCAGGCTTATCGACAGAATTTTGACCGTAAGGTGCAGGAGACCGCTTTCTACAACTATGTCGTGGCCAATGTGCAAGGGGGAAAGGTGCCCTTCGGCTCCTCGGTAAAGATTATGGAAAATTTCCTCAGGGAGTTTCCTAACTCAACATACGCGTCAACAGTTGAGGAGTACCTCGTTGACGGGTATATGACCGAGAACGACTATGGCCACGCCCTTGAGGCATTGGACCGCATCAAGCACAAGACCCCGAAACTTGAGGCTGCCCGCCAGCGCGTGCTATTTGTGTTGGGAAGCCGTGAGTATCAGGAGGGCAACTATCGGCTGGCCGAGGAGCACCTGCGACAGGCATCCGCGCTCGACTGCGAGGGCACCGACGCCTCTATCCGCGCCCAAAGCCGGTTGTGGTTAGGCGACTGCCTGATGCAAAACGACAAATACTCAGCTGCCGCACAACAATACAAAGCATATCTTGACGCCGTCCCCAAAAACAAGCAAACCGCCTACAACAGGATGGTGGCAGAATACAACATGGGGTATGCCCTCTTTAACAACAAAAACTATAAGGGCGCTGAGGCCGATTTCAAAACCGCATTGGATTTGGCGAAGTCAACAACAGGGGACAAATCCCTGTTGGCCGACATCCAGACCCGTATTGCTGACTGCCGGTATTATCTTGGCGACTATTCTGCGGCCGAGGGTCTGTACAGCAACGCCTATGCGCAACTCCCTGACAACGGCGACTATGTGTTGTATCAATTGGCTATGGTTAAGGGCCGCCAGGGAAAAGGGGCTGAAAAAATTGCGTATCTTGATGACCTGATGAAGCGTTTCCCGGGCTCAACCCTTTTGCCGGGGGCCATGCTTGAGAAGGCTCAAAGCCAGGTTGAGGCCGGCAATGTTGACAACGCCCGTCAGACATACCGTAACCTCACCGAGTTGTATCCCGAAACACCCGCCGGACGTAACGGCTACCTGCAGATGGCCATGGCTTTGATGCAGAACGGCCAAAGGGACGCCGCCGTTGAGGCATACAAGGAGGTGATAGTGCGCTATCCCACCAGCAGCGAGGCCGGTGTGGCCGCTGAGGACCTTAAGAATCTCTATGCCGGTGAGGGACATCTGGTTGAGTTCGTTGATTTTATCAACTCGGTACCCAACGCTCCCAAAATTGAACAGTCAACCCTTGAGGCTGCTGCTTTCGAGGCCGCCCAAAACCAATATGCCGAAAAGGGCAAGACTTCCCTCCTGGAAAAATATCTGGCTGAATATCCCGAGGGTGCCAATCGACCGCAAGCTCTGTATTACATGGCCGAGGCATCTTGGAAAGCCGGGAAACACTCCCAGACTGTGTTGCGTGCTCAGGAACTCATAACGGCTTATCCCCACTCTGAGGCTTCTCGTTATGCCATGTTGTTGAAGGCCAAGTCTCAGGCCGCACAGGGCAAACATGAGGCCGCGCTTGTTGACTATCGCGCTCTCGAGCAGAGTGCCTCAGACCCTGCAACTGTCGAGGAGGCCCGGTTGGGAATTTTGCGCTCGGCATCAATATTGGGACGCAACAACGAGGTCCTGGAGCTGACGTCTGACATGCTGGCATCGGCATCCTCAAATGAGGTGCGGGGCGAGGTCAACTACCGCCGCGCACTGGCCCTCAACGCAATGAAGAGGTATGCCGAGGCTGACAAGATTCTGCAGGCTCTGGCCGCAACCCCGGGCGAGCTATACGGCTCAATGGGTGCGGTGGCTTACGGGCAATCACTGCTTGACCGCGGAAAAGTTGTTGAGGCTGAGACGGTTGTCAACAACTTTATCGATGCCGACCCGCCACATCAGTACTGGTTGGCCCGCGGGTTTATCCTTTACAGCGACATCCTGCGCAAACAGGGCAAGACTTTTGAGGCTGATGAGTATCTGCGCAGCCTGCGCGACCACTACCCCGGCCGTGATGCTGACATCAATACTATGATTAATCGTAGACTCAATCCCTGATAATCATGAAGATGACTAAATATTTTGCAATAGCACTGTTGGCAACCGCCGGTGTTGAATGCGCCCATGCGCAAGCACTGACACACGAGTTTGTCAGCACGCACACTCCGGCTGTTGCCGAGGGGTCGGCTAACCGACTGATACTCTCACCCAAGCTTGACCTCCCTGAGGTGAAGCCGGGCAAACTCTCATTCAGCACCCGCAAGGTGACTACCGCGGTGCCGTCGTTGATACAAATCACCGAGCCCGTTGAGTGGAAAGACTCGTTGCCGCAGGGAGACACCCCCGGATACGCCGTTTTGGGTCTCGGTGCCCCAATGTTTTCCATCCCCTTGTCAGCCGGGTATCGGATTTTTGACGATGACTCAAAGCTGCTGAAGGTCTGGCTGCAATATGACGGGGAGGCATATCGCCGCAGCAGTGAGTACTGGCGTTCACAATCACTTGCAGGCGGCCTCTATGGGTCCTATACCTTCAACGATTATTCGCGCCTTGATGCCGATGTCTCATATCAGTGGAGCCGTTACAACCGTCCTTGTCAGGAGGTGGGCAACTGGGTGCGCACAGGCAAAATTGACGTGGCCGCTGCCTGGCATTCACGTATCGACGGCCTGCAATATACCGTCGGTGCGGGCTTCAACAGGTTCGGTTACTCACTGAGGGATTTTGACGGGGCTAACGATTGGGCCGTCAACGTTGCCGGGAAAGGACGCATGGCCCTCAGCGATAACAGTGCCGCTCTGCTGGATCTGGATGTTACCGTGCTGAGGCGCGGAAGGTGGTATGGGGAGTATTTTGAACCCATGTGGTTGCACTTGGATGCCAAGACCTCAGCACTGCTGTCTCTCACCCCGGCTTATACGCTAAAGAGTGCTGACTGGGGATTCAAGGTAGGCCCACGTATCGAGGTGTCATTCAACGCCGGCAAGGCATTCCACATCGCTCCCGTGGCCGAGGGGTGGTGGACTCCCTTGAATCGGCTCACAGTTGCTCTTAAGGCCGGTGGCGGTGAATACATAAACCGTTTGGCCGACCTGCACGCTTTGGCGCAACGCACTTCGCCACTCATCTCATACGGCTTCAGTCACATCCCTTTCACCATTGACTTGCAGGCCACTTACGGGCAGCTGCGCGGGTGTTGGGCATCAGTCTTCGGCGGCTGGGCACGTGCCAATGACTGGCTTATGCCCTACGACGGCCAATTTGCCGAGGTTGATATCCGCGGATTCCATGCCGGCGTGGAGGTCGGTGGCGCTTTCCGCAGTTTGCTGAGCGGCTCACTTCGCTATGAGGTCGCCCCCGGTGGTAGGGAGAATGCCTACTATCTGTGGCGTGACCGCGCAAAGCATGTCCTGACGGCCCGCCTGCAAGCGTTCCCCATCAAGGGCCTCACCCTGACAGCCGACTACACGTTGAGGGCTTGCCGCGCGTGGTATCAGAATATCGCCCTTGAGGACCCCGATTTCCCGGCTATAATTTTGGCCTATAAGCGTCTGAACCTCGGTAACCTTTCGCGTTTGACATTGGGCGGTGAATATCTCTTTATGCCGCGTCTCTCATTCTTTGCCAATGTGGATTTCTCCCTCACGCCCCACACATATAATATAGACCTTACCCCGGCGTCCCTCTGGGTTGCCACAATCGGCGCTTCCTATAAGTTTTAAAGAGCGATATGAGAGGGTTTAAGCTATTGCTTGCTTCCGGTCTATTTGTTCTGCTCGGGTGCAGCCGACATGCCGGGTCGCATAATCAGGCAACCATTGTTGGCGACACCTTGACAAAACACGCCAAGTGGCTGACGCTCGTTGAGCGTGGCGACACGGTATTCGCCGATATTCGCAGCCCCTGGCGCAAGGATGCCCAACCTACACGACTGGTTTTCCCCGGTGATACCGCAATTGGCAGCGCCGTGGTGTACTCCTCGGTCTACGCCGGCGCCTTGAAGATGCTCGGCAGCCTTGATGTGGTTACCGGGGTGGCTGATGCCCAATATTTTAAGATTCCGGAGATAACCCGGGGGCTTTCCTCCGGGAAAATCGTCGATGTCGGTAACTCTCAGAACCCTTCAGTCGAGGCGATTATCAACCTTAAGCCGGATGCCCTCATCGTTTCGCCATATCAAGACAGTGACTTTGGCGCATTACGTCGTTTGGGTGTGTCGGTGATCGAGATGATGGACTATATGGAGGAGTCTCCATTGGGCCGCGCTGAGTGGATAAAATTGCTTGGCCTTATCGTTGGAAAACGGCAGAAGGCAGACTCGATTTTCAACTCGGTTGCCCAAAATTATAATGCTCTGAGGGAGACCGCCGCCAAAACGAAATCACGCCCCACAGTTCTCTCTGAGATTCCTTATGCCGGCGTCTGGTATGTGCCGGGCGGTAAAAGCTACATGGCCCGCCTTTTTAAGGATGCCGGGGCTAATTATCCCTGGGCCGATACTGATGAGGTCGGCTCCCTCCCTCTGAACTTTGAGGCTGTTTTCAGCAAAGCCTACAAGGCCGATGTGTGGCTGGTGAAAAGTTTGGGGAAGGAGTCGTTAAAGAGGCTGCGTACCGATAACCCTTTGTTGCAGCGTTTCAAGGCTTTTGCTCCCGCCCGAGTATGGAGCGTAGATACCGAAAATACCGACTTTTTTGAGTCTTTCCCCTTCCATCCTGATTATCTTTTGCAGGACTATATCGCCATTTTCCACCCAGAAACGGGTATGGCGCCCCGATGGTTTGCGCCATTGATGGAATGAGGTTGAGTAGAGCCGGAGTGGCACAGATCGGATTCATCGTCGCCTGCGTTCTGCTTTTTGCTGCCTGCCTGTTTGTGGGGCAGGTGGATATCCCGGCCCGGGATGTTATCGACGCTCTGTTCGCTGCCGATAGGGCCGACAGCACTTGGCGGGTGATTGTCTGCGATGCGCGCTTGCCAATGGCTATAACGGCAATGTTGGCCGGCGCAGCCTTGTCGGTGGCCGGCCTACTGTTGCAAACTACTTTCAATAACCCCCTTGCAGGGCCGTCGATTTTGGGTATCTCAACCGGTGCTTCTTTGGGGGTGGCAATCTTTGTCTTGGGATTCGGCACCGCCGGGGTCATAACTTCTATGGCAGGCGCGATGGCGGGCGCATTTGTTGTGCTGCTGTTCCTGCTGGCTTTTGCACGGTTGGTTCGTTCGGCTGCAATGTTGCTCATTGTCGGCATAATGGTGGGTTATTTCGCCTCCTCCGGGATTTCGCTACTCAATTTCTTTGCGGCGAATGAGGGGGCCGTCCAGGCTTATGTTGTCTGGGGACTCGGTAGTTTTTCCGCCGTTTCAACCGACACTTTGGGGTACTTCGCCATTCCGTTACTGGTTACTATTTTGTCATCTTTCTTGCTGATAAAGCCCCTGGATGCCATGCTTCTGGGCGACAGATATGCAGCTTCAATCGGCGTGGACATTCCCCGCGCCCGCACGGCTATGATTGCGCTCTCGGGTCTGCTTACCGCTTTGGTAACCGCTTTTTGCGGCCCTATTGGCTTTGTGGGGCTTATAGTCCCGCACGTGGCCCGTATGGCCACCGCCTCCGGCCAACACTCTGTCCTATTGCCCACTACCTTGTGGGCCGGCGCATCTATCGGTTTGCTTTGCGCCTTCCTCAGTGTCCTCCCGGTGGCCGGGGTGCTTCCCGTCAATGCCATCACTCCGGTTATCGGCGTGCCGGTTATCCTATATATAATCCTGCAACGCAAACGGTTGCACTATTTTAATTAACCGATGCTTGCCCTCAAGAATCTCTCAACGGGTTATAATCCGGCGCATCCCTTGCTCAGGGATGTAACAACCGCTTTGCCGGAGGGGTCACTGACGGTCCTTCTCGGGGCAAACGGCAGCGGAAAGTCAACACTGCTACGCACGTTGGGAGGGGTATTGCCACCGCTTGCCGGCGGGGTATATATCGGCGAGGTCAATATCGCCGGTATGCGTCCCGCCCGGGTGTCAAAACTTGTGTCCTTGGTCTACACCGAGCGTGCTGACCGTGCGGGAGCGTTGACAGTGGAGCAGACGGTAGCCCTTGGCCGACAACCCTACACCGGGTTTTTCGGACGCTTAGACTCTCATGACAGGGAGGTTGTGGCTGACGCAATAAATGCGCTCGGCATCAATAAACTCAAGGATCGTTTTCTGGCCACGTTGAGTGATGGGGAGCGGCAAAAGACAATGATAGCGCGCGCGTTGGCCCAACAGACCCCCGTTATGCTCCTTGACGAACCCACTGCGTTCCTCGACGTGGCAGCCCGCCTGGATACCATGGCATTGCTCAGGAAACTGGCCTCGCAGCGCGGCATCACCATACTGTTGTCAACCCATGACGTGGCCCCGGCAATATCGGCCCCCGCTGATTTCTTATGGCTCCTAAAGGGTGACGGCTCCTTGGGCGTGGGCTCAGTGTCGCAACTCATTGAGGATGGCGAGCTTAATGCTCTGTTCGCCGACCATGGAATACATTTTGACAGTCAGGCCGGTGACTTCCGTCTGAACCTACAACGCCAATGAGGCGTTATTATATTAACAAGTATATAAATCACATTTTTATCATCATAACAAATCTCTAATTAGAAATGAGTGATCGCAAAAATCAAAAAGCGCTGAAAGTTTGGTTGGGAATTATCGCAGTCGTGTTAATCATTCTGTTGTTTGTCTGGCTAACGATAGCTGACCTGTGGGGTGATACCGATGTGGCTGCTTTCATGGCCCCTTCGGCACTTTTCCCGCTATAAAGATATAGTTATAAACTTTTAACAAAATGATATCCTTTGAGATCTGGCTCGTTTGGGCCATTATTGGAATTGTTGGCGGCTACATGACATCGCGCCTGCTCACCGATGGCACACACCTTTGGTTGCAATGCCTTGTCGGCGTGTTGGGCTCTCTATTGGCCGGCTGGACATTCCTGTCGCTGATAAGTGTGCCACCTGAGGCTTTCACCAAGTGGTCTTACGTCTCACTGTTGGTGGCCGGCGCCGGTGCCGCGCTGGTGCTGTGGCCAGTGGTGGTATGGATAAAAGGGCGCAGTGAGGATGAACCCGAAAATAACGATTAAAAACTAAATATTTAAGTAATAAGTAATTAACCCGGAGGGTTGCATATTGGTCATAGATTTTATACCTTTGCCTGCGTGCTGAGGTGATTATATGCGGGCCTCTGTAATATCTGAAAATTTAGAAAAATGGAAGCTAAGAATCTTGATCGCCTGAGCTATGCCCTGGGCCTGAGCATGGGCAACAATTTCCGCGCAAGCGGTATTAAAGAACTGAATGAGGCTGAGTTTGCCGCCGGTGTAAAAGCAGTATTCTCAGGCGAAACCCCTAAAATTACCTACGACGAGGCTAAGGAGGAAATCCGGCAGTTCTTCGCCGCCATGGAGGAGGAAAACCGCAAGAACGCCGAGGCTGCCGCTGCCGTCAACGCCGTGGCCGGCAAAGAGTACCTTGAGAAGAACGGCAAACGCCCCGAGGTGAAGACAACCCCCTCAGGGTTGCAATATGAGGTCCTCGCTGAGGGTGATGGCCCGATGCCTGAGGCTAAAGACAGAGTGAAGGTGCATTACACCGGCAAACTGATTGACGGTACCGTATTTGACAGCTCCGTTGAGCGTGGCGAACCCGCAACTTTCGGCGTAACACAGGTTATCCCCGGCTGGGTTGAAGCCTTGCAGATGATGAAGCAGGGTGCTAAATGGCGCCTCTTTATCCCCTCAGAATTGGCTTACGGCCCCCAAGGTGCAGGAGGCGTTATCGGCCCCAACTCAACCCTGATTTTTGATGTTGAGCTCCTTGAGGTCTTCAAAGACTGAGATAGTTAAAATTATACAATAAATATCTATGAAGAAGTTTCTTATTGCCGCCGCAGCTGTGCTGTTGCTCGGCACTGCTACAAGCTGTGGCAAAAAAGCCGCTAAGGATGTCGATCCCGCTACGGTTGCCCTCGCTGATTCTATTTCAACCGCTTTAGGCGAATCACAGGCTGCTCAACTCCTGGCTGAGTATAATTCACTCCCCGACAGCCTTAAGGCTAAAATCAACAAGGAGAACATCCTTAAAGGTCTCCAGACTGTCCTCAATACCGACACAGCTGACCGCGATTTCCTTATCGGTCTGCAGGTAGGTATGCAAATGATTCAACAGACAGGCGGTCTCACACAAGAGGGCGTTCCCGTTGACAACAAAAAGGTATATGAGGCTTTTGCCGAGAACTTCCGCAAAGACTCTGTTCCCGAGGTCAAAGACGTCATTGCTCGTTATCAGGGCCTTATGTCTAAGGCACAGAAGGTGATAATGGAGAAACGTGACAAAGCTGCCCGCGAACAAGCCAAGAAGAACTCTGAGGCCGGTGCTCAATACATCAATGACCTCCGTAAGAAAGATGCAGCTGTCAAGGTTACATCAACCGGCTTGGCATACAAAGTGCTGAAGGCCGGCAACGGTCCCCTGCCCACTAAAGGCCAATCGGTGAAAGTAAATTACACCGGCAAAAAAATCAACGGAAAGGTATTCGACAGCTCCATTGAGCGTGGCGAACCCGCCGTATTCCCCGTAGATCAGGTCGTTCCCGGTTTCTCAGAAGGCCTGCAGCTCATGCCCGTTGGCAGCAAATATATGCTTTACATCCCCGGTTCCCTCGCTTATGGCATTACCGGGCAGCCCATGGCCGGCATTGAGCCCAACGAAACCCTTATTTTCGAAGTTGAACTTCTGGGCATAGAAAATCCCGAGCAGGCCGCCGAGGAGGCTCTGCCCGCTCAGAACTGATGCGTATATAATATGTAAACACAAGATTGCCTCTGAAAATCTGAGGCAATAAAGATACTGGCCGGATTGGCGTGGGGTGGTCCCCGGGCGTCAATCCGGCTTTCTTTGTGGGGTTGGACTGTGTGGAGGACGAGGCAGTTTGTGGGGGTGGGGGAGTGGTTGTGGATGGTTGGTAGGAATGGGCGTTTTTGGG
>CAYMNF010000014.1:0-34430 GCA_964391735.1 uncultured Bacteroides sp.
ATATTACCTTTTGGCCGTGCAAAAGTACAAAATTTTTTATACCTTTGCACTGTTTTAGCAACGCACAAGGCCATAAAATAGCAGCTGAGTGCGCTTAAACCCAAATTGAGACCAAGCGATGATCAACCGAGTGCTCATTAGACAGAAGGTGGTACAGTTGCTGTACTCCTACCTTCTTACGCAAAGTGATTTCCGCATACACCGGTTTGCAGAGGAGACTGCCCCTGACCGGCAATTTACCCGGCGGCTTTATTTTGACCTTCTGATGCTGATACCGTCTTTGTCAGGATATACATTGCCGGGATTAGAGGATTACCGTGGTGTTGATGCACCGCGATTTTTGCGTCAGGGGCGTCTTGCCAAGGCCTTGTTACAGAATAGTGAGCTACGTGCCTTTATGCCCGGCCAAATCGCAGCCTTTGAGGGTATTATGCCGCAGCTCCTCTCTGCAATCACCTCGTCGGCTGAATATCGAAGTGCCTCACGCAAGAAGGAGTTCGATATTTTGGCAGAGGTTGAGTTTTGGTCAACGATGTTACGGAATGTTGTGGCCAATTCCGGGGCTTTTGAGGAGGCAGCTCGTCGTCTGGAGGGTTTTTCCCTTGTGGGTATGAGCCGCGCTGTTGACCTCGCGGTGGAAACCCTGCAAAGTTACGGTACCAACAAACGTCTGCTTAGCCTTGCCGAACACAATCTGGCACAGTCACTGGACCGCGCCTATGACCTCTATTGCTCTCTTTTATGGCTGAGCGTTGAAATCACCCGAGCCCTTGATCGTCGCATTGATGATGCCCTCAACCGTCCTTTTGGCGATGAGGCTGCCATCACCCGAAACCCCAAGCTTGTAGACAACCTATTTGTAAAAGCTTTGGAAAATAACCCTGAGCTGAAGCATTGGGCTGAGGAACATCCTTCAGATTGGGAAACAGATCCCGTGCTTGTGCATAATTTGCTGGAAGATATTTTAAAGAGCGAGATATATAAGGAGTATATCTCTACGGCCGGCAATGACAAGGTACAAGATGCGGACTTCTGGCGTCAAGTTTATCGCGACATAATTTTCCCGGGCGATGAGTTGGCTGAGGCGCTTGAAAACTCATCGGTATACTGGAATGACGACCTGCATATAATGGGTACCTTCGTTTTGAAGACCGTTAAGCAGTATCAGTCGGCAAAGAACGCTGAAGAGGTTTCAGTGCTACCGAAGTTTAAGGACAACGAGGATGAACGTTTCGGGTCAGAACTTTTTGCATTCGCAGTTGAGAACCGACGTGTATACCGCACATACATTGACCGGTTTATCGATGCAGGGCAATGGGACCCTGAACGCATAGCGTTTATGGACACCATTATCATGATAACCGCTATTGCCGAGATGTTGAACTTCCCTAATATTCCGGTTCCTGTAACGGTAAACGAATATGTAAATATTGCCGGTGATTATTCAACCCCGCAAAGCGGTAAATTTGTCAACGGGATGCTCCGTTCCATCGTTGAGTATCTGCGCCAGGAGGGAATTCTCACCAAACCCTAATGATTTTTCAACTTTAAAAAGCTAAATATCAAACTATTGCATAATTATGCTTAACTTTATTTTTCTTCAATCGGCAACCGCACAGCAAGGCGCCGAGCAATCAATGCTTCCCAACATCATAATGATTGTTGCTTTGGTGGCAGTATTTTACTTCTTTATGATACGTCCCCAGCAACGTCGCCAGAAACAGATGAAGGAGTTCCGCAACAGCCTTGGCAAAGGTTCACGTGTGATGACCTCTGGTGGTATTTACGGAACCATTGCAGATACCAAAGAGAACACTTTCCTTGTACAGATAGCCAAAGAGGTGAAAATTGAGGTTGACAAAACCGCTGTTTTCCCTGTAAACACGCCTGCTGAAACCCTTAAAGAGGGTCAGCCCGCCAACTAATAATACAATCTAACGACGGTAGTGGGGGCACGACAGTCCCCCTACCCGTTGTTTTATAATATACCCTGCATTATAATGCCGGGTTTGATGTTTATATGAAGAGTCTCAAAAGTTCACATCGCGGCAAAGACTTGCTGACATTCTCGGTGTTCGTGGTGGTGGCATTCATCTTCTGGATGCTGTTATCACTTGACGATTATGTTGAACGTGATTTTGAGGTTCCCATTGAGCTTTCTGACGTGCCCCCGCAGGCGACTCTACTCAACACCCCACCCAAAACTGTGTCAGTGACAGTGAGAGGCAAGGGTTCTCAATTGTTGAGATATATGTGGACTCACAAACTGCCTACCCTTAAAATATCCCGGGAGAATTTTTCCACGAAAAGCAATAGCCGTCTTGTTGTAACGCATACCGGATTGACGACGCTGCTCCGCAACTACTTCGGCAGCGGAATCTCCATAACCTCATGTCGACCTGACTCTCTCAGTGTGGCCTACACCACACGTCCGGGTGTTCGTTTACCACTGATTGTTGACAGCGATGTAACCGCCGACCGTCAAAGTATCGTCATCGGTGCCATACGTGCAAATGTTGACTCGGTTACTGTTTACTCTTCCGGTCCCTTACCACTCTCGCTGAAAGCGGTTCATACCAAAAAACTTGTGGCAGAAAACGTCAGCGACTCAACACGTTATAGAGTTGCTCTGCAAAGCATCCCTAATGTCAAGATTGTACCCTCTGAGGTTATTGTCACGGTACCGGTAGAGCCACTCATTGCCAAGCGCAAGGAGGTGCATCTTGAGGTTACCAATGTTCCGTTAGGGACCTCTGTAATCTGCTTCCCGTCAAAAGTTGAAGTCTCTTATCTCGTTCCAATGAGCTATTACAGCGAGGACTTCCATGTAGTTGCATATGCCAACTATGATGACATCAAGCCGGGGGTTGACAAACTGCCTCTTACTGTATCACTTACCAGCGACCTGCTGCGCTCGGTGAGCCTTAAGCCTGACTCGGTTGAATATATTGTTCAACATCAATGATGGATAAGCTCATTGTGGCCATCACCGGCGGGATTGGTAGCGGAAAGTCGGTGGTTTGCAATATTTTACGCACAATGGGCTATGAAGTCTATGACTGTGACGCCAATGCCCGGCGCCTGATGGACACATCCACTGAGATTAAACGCCGATTGAGCACTGAGATTTGTGAAACTGCAGTACTCCCCGATGGTGCGATAAATCGTAAGGCGATCTCAGAAGTGGTATTTAGCAATCCCGCAAAATTAACCGCTCTCAACAACATTGTGCATGGATGCGTCAGGGATGATTTATTAAACTTTTTTTCTGCCTCTGACAAATATGTACTCTTTTTTGAGACCGCTATCCTTCAAGAATCCGGCCTTGACAAAGTGGCAAATGAAGTGTGGCAAGTTTATGCCCCAGAGGAGGTGCGTGTTAAGCGCGTAATGAAACGCAACGGACACTCGGCTGCTGAGGTTAAAGCCCGCATTGATGCGCAGAACTCCAAGCCGATACCGAATGCCAAGACTATAGTAAATGACGATGTGACACCCTTACTACCCCAAATCAACACTTTGTTATACAGCCTTAAGCAAGACTAAGTTCATAGCCTGTAGATTGTGTCACAGAGCATTGATGAAATAAACGGGGATAGATTTCAGCAACAAAAAGTTGGTAATTGGTGTAAAAAACAGTACTTTTGCAACGAAAGACGTCGTTGGCGCCTCGCAAAAACATGAGTGACGACAAGACCCTTAAAAGTCTGCCTGTGCGCAGTACCCGTATCACAGCCGTTGTCTCGGTGACAATGGTGCTTTTGTTGTTGGGGGTATTGGGTGTTATAGCCGTTGGAGTTGACACCGCAGTGCGACAAATACGTGAGTCCATGGGTTTTGTTGTGGTGATGCAGGCTGACTCAACTGAGGTTAATACCTCTGCCCTGGCCTCCCGACTCTCAAAGGAGAAATACACCCAACAGGTTACTGTCGTTTCAGCACAGCAAGTCCTGGAGAGATGGCAGGCACTGGTAGGGCCTGAGGAGGATATACGCTCACTTCTTGACGGAGAAAATCCTTTCACTGCTGAGGTTGATGTAAAAGTGACGGCCCGATACTCACACACCGACAGCCTTGACAAAATTGCCAAAACTGTTGAAAACCTACCCGGTGTAGAGTCGGTGCGTGTAAGCAGTGACATGATAAAGAGTGTTCAAGGGTCAATCTCCAACATACTTATATTGCTTGGGGCCTCAGCACTTATTTTGCTATTAATATCCATCATATTGGTAAATAATACCGTGCGTTTGGCAATCTTCTCACGCCGACACTCAATCTACACCATGCAACTTGTGGGTGCCACTGCGGCTTTCATTCGCCGGCCAATAGTGTTACAAAAAGTTCTGGACGGGATGATTGCCGGTATTATCGCTGCCGGCCTCTTGGCGGCATTGCTGATATGGGGTGAAACCGATCGGGGAAATCTGCGCAGCCTTTTCGGGTTGGCTCACTCATGGTGGGTGCTTGCCTCGTTGCCTCTGGCCGGCATGGTGTTGTGCGGTGTTACCTCGTGGCTCGCAGTAGACAAGTATCTGAGGCGTAGCCAAGATGAACTATAAAAATCTTAATGAATATGACAGAAAAGAATATATCAGCCAATAATAACCGAGTAGCTGATGAGTGCCGCTCAGAGGTTAAGGGTAAACCGCTGGGGAAACTTAACTTCTGGCTAATGGGCGCAGCAGGGGCCATGATAATCCTGGGTTTCCTGTTAATGTTGGGGGCGCCATCGGGAGATACTTTTAACCCTGACATCTTCAGCACCCGACGCATTGTGGTTGGCCCCACTATTGCTTTTATAGGATACATATTTATGGGGTTCGGCATAATGTGGCGCGGCCACTGCAAAAAAGGGATTGTTCCGGTTGAGAAACAAAACTAAGTAACTGTTTTCCTATGGATTGGTTTGAAGCACTGATATTAGGCCTCGTTCAGGGTGTCGCTGAATTTTTACCAATTTCAAGCAGCGGTCATCTTGAAATTTTCAGTAAGATACTTGGCTTGAACCTGAGTGGAGCCGAGGCCCTTGACTTTGATGCAACGCTGCATGTTGCCACGGTCCTTAGCACCATTGTCGTTCTGTGGCATGAGTTTGTTCCTCTGTGCAAATCTTTCTTTACGTTTAAAAACGACAACAACACCCGCACGGTGCTTAAGATACTGTTATCATGTCTGCCGGTTGCCGTGGTCGGCTTGTTTTTCAAAAAACAGGTTGAAGGATTCTTTGGCACTGACTTGCTTCTTGTTGGTATCTGTCTGATAATAACCGCCGGTTTGCTTTCGTTTGCTTGGTTTATGCGTAGAGGCGAGGCAGGTCCCTACCACAAAGGGAAGAAGCGCCGCGCCCACGCCATAACATGGATGGACTCATTCATCATTGGATGCTCGCAGGCAGTAGCCGTGCTGCCGGGCTTGAGCCGCTCAGGTACCACCATAGCCACCGGGTTAATCCTTGGTGACAGACGTGAGGAGGTTGCCCGTTTCTCCTTCCTGATGGTAATCATCCCTATTTTGGGCGAGGCACTTTTGTCCTTTAAAGATTTCCTGACAGATGGGGCCCAAGGCGGCGTTGCTACCATCCCGCTTTTAGTCGGATTTTTCACATCCTTCATAACAGGTTGTCTGGCTTGTAAATTCATGCTGGAGGTTGTAAAACGCGGTAAACTGGTTTATTTTGCTGCCTACTGTGTCATTGTCGGTGTGATCTGTATTTGTTGGTAATATTTTGAAGTAAAGAATGGACTTTATAACCGGGGAGGAATTTTGGATTGACAAACCGTTGGGCTGGACATCATTTGATGCCGTCAAGCGGTTACGCTCTGAATTGTCTCGCCGACTGGGAATAAAGAAGTTAAAGGTAGGTCATGCCGGGACACTTGACCCGCTTGCCACGGGGGTAATGATAATCGTTACCGGGAAAGCCACCAAGCGCATTGAGCAGCTGCAACTGGGCGTCAAAGAGTATATTGCCACCATACAGTTGGGAGCTACCACCCCCTCATTTGACCTGGAGCATCCCATTGATGCTACCTATCCCACAGAGCATATTACCCGAGAACTCATTGACTCAACTGTTGAAAGATTCAGAGGGACTATTGAACAGATACCGCCCGCATTCTCAGCAATTAAGGTTGACGGTAAAAGGGCCTACCAAAGTGCCCGAAAGGGGAAAGAGGTGGCATTAAAGCCGAAAACCCTTGTGATTGATGAATTTGAGGTTTTAGATTTCAATCCTGAAACCATGACTCTGACAATCAGGGTAGTCTGTAGCAAAGGAACCTATATCCGCGCTCTGGCAAGGGACATAGGGGTAGCCCTAAACTCAGGTGCTCACCTCACGGCCTTGCGTCGCACTCGTGTCGGAGAGGTTACCATTGACAAGTGCCTGAGCATTGAGCAAGCCGCTGAACTGATCAAGGTTGTCCCCGTTGAGTTCCCCGATGATTATCAACCGGCCAAGTAAAAAATAGACTTTACGTTTTCAAGACTTAATAATTAAAGTAAAAATATAGTGAAGCTCTCACAATTCAAATTCCACCTTCCTGAGGAACTAATTGCAAACTATCCTGTAGAAGTGCGTGACCAGTCACGCTTGATGATTGTTAACCGCCGCACCGGCGAAATCACTCATGGCCAATTCAAGGATGTGATAAATTATTTCAATGACGGAGACATGATGGTGTTCAATGACACAAAAGTGTTCCCGGCGCGCCTTGTAGGCAACAAGGAGAAAACCGGAGCCCGCATTGAGGTATTCCTTCTGAGAGAATTGTCTGCCGAGGCTAAACTGTGGGATGTCTTGGTTGAGCCGGCTCGCAAAATACGCATAGGCAATAAATTGTACTTTGGTGAGGACGAGGGTCTTGTAGCCGAGGTGATTGACAACACCACGTCACGCGGACGCACTCTGCGTTTCTTGTATGACGGCCCGCATGATGAGTTTAAAGAGCTGCTCTTCAAGCTTGGGCGCATGCCGTTGCCCACTTATATTCGTCGTGAGGCTGAGGAGTTGGACCTTGAGCGTTTCCAAAATATTTATGCCACAAATGAGGGGGCAGTTGTCGTTCCCTCTGCCGGATTGCATTTTTCACGCGAATTGCTGAAGCGCCTTGAGATTAAAGGTGTGCAGATGGAACATATCACCAGCCATACCGGCCTTGGCAACTATCGTGAGATTGATGTAGAGGACCTCACAAAACACCGCATGGACAGTGAATCTATGGCCGTATCTGAGGATACTGTCGAGTCAATAAACCGGGCGAAGGATGAGGGTCGCAACATCTGCGCCATCGGCACTTCGGTCCTGCGTGCTCTGGCAACTGTCCACACTATGGGAGGGCATATCAAAGCATTTACGGGCTGGACCAACAAATTCATTTTCCCGCCTTACGAGTTCAAGGTAGCTACGGCATTGGTCTCAAACTTTCACCTCCCCTACTCAACCATGCTGATGATGGTTGCGGCTTTTGGCGGATATGACTTGATTATGGAGGCATACCGCCAGGCGGTTGAAGAGAAGTACCGCTTTGGTGTATACGGCGATGCAATGCTGGTAATACATTGATAACTATATGCGCTTCAACACCATCGCTCAGCCTGCCAAAAGCCAGTATACGGTCAAAATGTCCCGTTTTCTGGCTTTTGCGGTTGGTGTGACCACGGTTGAAGAGGCCAAAAGTGTGATTGCCGAGTATACAAACCGTTATCACGATGCCCGCCATGTCTGCTGGGCTTACAAGGTTGGAGCCGATGGCCGCGAGTACCGCTCATCAGACAACGGTGAGCCCTCAGGGACCGCAGGTAAACCGATATTGGGACAGCTGAATTCCTTCAATGTCACCAATATTGTCCTGATAGTGGTACGATATTTTGGGGGCATCAAGTTAGGGACCCCCGGATTGATTGCAGCCTATCGTGAGGCTGCCCGATTAGCTCTAAGTGAGGCAGAGATTATTGAGGGCAGGGAGATGCTGACGGTAGACTTCACTATTCCTTACACAGCAATGGAGGGAGTAATGCGGTTGCTGAAAGGGGATGAGGATATCAAGGTACTATCGCAGTCGTTTGACAATACCTGCTCATTTAGTGTCAGTTGGCCTGAGGATAGGAATGAGGAGCTGTCAATGCGCCTCGGAGGAATTGAGGGAGTCTCGATTCTCTGAGGCTTTCCCATCCTGAGTCTTACTATTGGCTGCAAGAACCTCAGGGGTGAGAACGGTATGCTTTTTATCAAAACGCACATCGTTCATCTCAAGGGGCGACATAACGGTTATCCCCTCAATCTGCGGAATTTTAGGACTTGACATCTTGCCGGTTATTAAAATATTTGAGTAAGGCTGTGTCCAATAGGTTCAAAATCAGAAGTACCACTACATACACAGCGGCCAGGATACCGAATGTCCACCAGAAGCAACCGTTGAACACAATGCTTGCAGTCCAACCACCGGCAAGGTAGAAAGCAAATAGCAACCACAGCACTATTTGAACAAAGACACATAGCGTACACCAGGTTTTAGCAATAAACCGCTGATAAGATATGCTCCAAATCGTGTAAGGCAAGCACAGAATATTAATGGCAGCCAACACCGGTAAACTTTTTGGGAAAAGAATTAGAGCCATCAGACTCACTGAGAAGTAAGACAATCCGACCTCGCTCCACTT
The DNA here is from genome assembly GCA_964391735.1 of uncultured Bacteroides sp. Lineage (GTDB taxonomy): Bacteria > Bacteroidota > Bacteroidia > Bacteroidales > Muribaculaceae > CAG-1031. Next base: position 8,662 of record CAYMNF010000014.1, read on the forward strand.
GAAGATGCCCATAAATGATGCAGCCTCAGAGCGCGCTATCTCATCACAGCCCCCCTCCTCCAACACAGAGCAGACACTATCGGCAGCCTTTGTATGTATCCCCAAGGCTTTTTGTACCAGCATCCAAGATAGGGCAATGCCAACGACATCCAGGGCAAGCACCACCCAAGCCGCCCAACTACTGTAGAGACCCGAAAGCCACATCCCGATACCCAAAAGAGCGGTTATCAAAGCGGCAAGGGCCCAACGCTTCATGCGTTCAGCACCCTCCGCGATACTGTGCTCAAGATATCCCGGTTCCTTAGCCTCGTCGGTAGCCGCCGTCAATAAAGCGATTCCGTTCCAGGCAGTAATGATTTCCTCCTCAGGGGCATTGAACCGTTTACCCTGGCTGATGTATTGTACTGTACCGTCAGCTACCCGTGTGACTATCAAAAATCCATTAAGGGTATCAACGGCAAAGGGAACGGGAAGAAGGCGCAATGCCTCTCCCCTTGCCTTTTCCTCTACCTTAACGCCCACGCTGTCAACGCCATACTCCTTCAACAGGTGCGAAACACCAAACATTGAGGAGAAAGGCATCTCTCGAAACCTTTTATCACTGTACATGCGGGTGTGTTTCACCCGCATGGCAGCCAATAAATCACTAAGGAACGTTGACATATAGGCGTAGTTTTGAGCTATAATTCTTTAAAGATAACTCTTGATTTTGCCTAACAGAACATCTGCGGGCATTTCACCGCTCTGACGCCATTGTTCAACACCGTCCTTGTAGATTATAAACGTAGGTATTGAGTTAACCTGATTGGCATCGGCAAGCTCCTGGTTTTTATCTATATCATACTGGTATACGTCAACCTTACCGGTCAAAAGCTCTTTGATTTCAGCCACAATAGGCATCATTCGTTGGCAATGAGGGCACCAGCTGGCAAAAAATTCTACCAAAACTACGTTTGATGATTTGATAACGTCGTTGTAATTCATAGTCTCTTGTGTATTTGTTAATGTTTCAGTTCGTTTGACAATAAAACATCGACCACCCTGAAATAGTTTATAAAAAACCACCGGAGCAATGCAGAATGTCACCCCGGTGGTAATTTGTTCCTTTTAGAAGTCGGCTCCCTGATTAAGCCATTGCCTCGGCAGGCTCAGGGATGTTGAATTTCTTACGCAGGTTTTTAAGCATGTCTTGTGTCATGCGGTCCAAATCATATTCAGGTTTCCAATCCCACTCCTGACGGGCACAAGAGTCGTCCAGTGAGTTAGGCCACGAGTCAGCAATGGCCTGGCGCAACGGGTCAACCTCATATTCCATCTTAAAGTCAGGAACGTATTCTTTGATTTTAGCGTAAATAATCTCAGGGTCAAAGCTCATTGAGGCCAGGTTGAAAGAGTTGCGGTGCACCAGACGTGTGGGGTCAGCTTCCATAATCTCAATCATTCCCCTGAGGGCATCGGGCATGTACATCATGTCCATAAATGTGCCTGCGCTGATGGGGCACTTAAAGGTTTCACCCTTTACGGCAGAATAATAGATGTCAACCGCATAGTCGGTAGTGCCGCCTCCGGGAGGGGTTACGAATGATATCAGACCCGGGAAACGTACCGAGCGTGTGTCTACACCGAACCGACGTGCATAGTAGTCGCTGAGCAACTCACCGGTAACCTTGGTTACGCCATAGATTGTATCAGGGCGCTGAATGGTATCTTGCGGTGTATTGTCATGAGGAGTGGTTTTACCGAACGAACCGATTGAGCTCGGGGTGAAGACAGCACACCCTTTCTCGCGAGCGACCTCAAGGGTGTTATAGAGGCCACCAACGCCAATCTTCCATGCCAACTGAGGTTTTGCCTCGGCTACAGCGCTCAACAGGGCTGCCAGATTGTAAATGGTGTCAATATTATAGCGGTCTACCGTATCAGCTATTTGCTGAGGATTGGTGATGTCAACGATGGCTGAGGGGCCGCTCTCAAGGAGCTCTCCCTTTGGCTCAGCCCCCGGGATGTATCCGGCAACTACATTGTCCATGTTGTATTGACGGCGAAGGGTCATTGTCAATTCAGAACCTATTTGCCCGGTTGAGCCAATAATCAGGATGTTTTTCATGGTGCAAAAACTATACTTACAAATATGATTTGTATATTATTTTTCAGATTGTTATTTCATAACGGTTGGCAGTGTGAAACGGCCTCTATATTTTGAGGCAAATTTAGAAAAATCCCAAAAATTATAGTAATTTTGTGGTAGAAATTTTTCACCTCAAATCATACCTGAATGTACACTAAATTCAAAGAACATCTAACCCGTGAGTTGCAAGACATACGCGATGCGGGTCTTTACAAGGAAGAACGAGTAATAGTCACCCCCCAACGCGCCGATATTGAGGTGAAGGGAGGCAACGGCGAAGTCCTCAACTTCTGTGCTAACAATTACCTTGGTTTGTCAGACAACAAGCGTCTTATCGAGGCCGCTAAAAAAGCTATGGACGAGCGTGGCTATGGCATGTCCTCAGTTCGCTTTATCTGCGGCACCCAGGATTTGCACAAAGAGCTTGAAAAAGCCATCAGCCGTTACTTCAAAACCGAGGATACAATTCTGTATGCCGCCTGTTTTGATGCCAACGGTGGCCTGTTTGAACCGCTGTTAACCGAGGAGGACGCTATAATCAGCGATGCCTTGAATCATGCATCTATTATTGATGGTGTGCGCCTTTGCAAGGCTAAACGCTATCGCTACAACAACGCTGACATGGAGGACCTGGAGCGTTGCCTCAAAGAGGCTCAGGCTCAGCGCTTCCGCATCATCGCTACTGACGGTGTTTTCTCTATGGACGGTAATGTTGCCCCCATGGATAAGATCATTGAACTGGCCGAGAAGTATGATGCCCTGGTAATGGTGGATGAGAGCCACAGTGCCGGCGTGGTTGGCAAACGCGGTCGCGGGGTTGCTGACAAATTTGACTGCTACGGCAAAATTGATATTTTCACCGGCACCCTTGGTAAATCTTTTGGTGGTGCCATGGGCGGATTTACAACCGGACGCAAGGAAATCATTGACATGTTGCGTCAACGCTCACGCCCCTATCTGTTCTCAAACTCAGTTGCTCCGGCAATAGTAGGTGCATCCCTTGAAATGTTCAAGATGCTTGATGAGAGCGATGAGCTGCATGACCGCCTCATGGAAAACGTTGAGTATTTCCGTAGCAAAATGCTTGAAGCCGGCTTTGACATCAAACCCACACAGTCAGCCATCTGTGCCGTTATGCTGTACGATGCCAAACTCAGCCAGGACTTTGCCGCCGAAATGCAGAAAGAGGGCATCTATGTAACCGGGTTCTATTATCCGGTGGTACCCAAAGGCCAGGCGCGCATTCGCGTTCAGCTCTCAGCCGGTCACACCAAGGAGGAGCTTGACAAGGCCATTGACGCCTTTAAGCGCGTTGGCAAACGCCTTGGCGTGCTGAAGTAAGAGCGCCCCTCCACATAACCAAACAGACTTGCGCCTCACCCGTAAGCAACTGAATCGGGTGAGGCGCAAGTTAATTTTTATGATTTATGAACGGCGGGAGGCGTCTAATCGTATAAGGATGAACAACAGCAACGTAAAGCCCCAGAGGGATGAGCCACCATAGCTGAAGAATGGTAAAGGGATACCAATAACCGGCACCAGACCAATGACCATTCCCACATTGATGGCAAGATGGAAAATCAGTAATGATGCTACACAATATCCGTATACCCGACCGAAAGGCGACGGTTGTCGTTCAGCCATCCCGATAACCCGATAAATTAGCATAAGGAAAAGGGCTAAAACGGCTATTGTTCCCACAAAGCCCTCCTCCTCACCAATTGTGCAGAAGATGAAGTCGGTATGCTGTTCAGGTACATACTTTAACTTGGTTTGTGTCCCTTGGAGAAATCCCTTCCCCAAGAATCCGCCGGAACCTATGGCAATCTTACTTTGGTTAACGTTATAACCATCCCCTCGCAAATCCTCAACTAACCCCAACGACACCTTGATGCGCTGTTGTTGATGCGGTTGCAGGATATTGTTGAATGCATAATTTACTGAAAAAAGAAAAATCAGGGAACAGAAAACAGCGACGGCAACATGACTAAGCTTGGGAATACCGCGATGCAACCACACAAGAATCAAGTAAACAACACCGGCGCCAATCATGGTGAAAAATACCGCATAGCCAGGTAGCGACACCCCGCATAATGACAGAATCCAGACAATGGTCCACCCGGCAGCAAATCCCAAGAAGAGTTGACGGGCCTCCACCCCACGCTTGGCATAGAAAGCTGTCATCAACACCATCAGAACCATTATCAAGGCCATCACAATGGCCTCGCCACCCGGGATACCAAGATAAACCTCGGTTGAGAATTTCATCGCTACCACAAAAAATACCACTGCACACAAGGCCGCCAAAAGCACCAATCCGCTCATCCCCTCACGGTACAAGACGAAGAACAGTGCCATGTAAGCCAGCGCCGAACCGGTTTCGCTCTGAGCCAGGATAATAAAAACGGGGATAAGAATAAAGGACAAGGCCTTCATAAAGTTTTGCCGCGAGGCTGTGAGGGAGAAATTGTAGGTGTCAAACAGTTTTCCCAAAGCCAATGCGGTTGCACATTTGGCAAACTCAGCCGGCTGCAACGACATTGACCCCAACTTTATCCATGAGTGCGAGCCCTTGATATTTGGGGAGATGAATATAGTCAGTATCAACAGTGCTATCATTACCAGGTAAAAAGGATAGGCGTAATCCTCAAATACCCGTGCATCGGTCAACAAAATCACCAATCCCAGCACCAATGCGAGCCCTATCCAACGTATCTGTTTGCCTGAGAACTCGTTGAACGAGAGCATTGACGCATTATCAAAGTCATAACTGGCAGCGTAGATGCTTATCACACCCCCGATCACCATCAACAGGTACAGTATTACTGTCCACCAATCGACGTGTCTGAAGACCGAACGCTCAATGTTTTTTTGTTCCACTGTTTTTTATGGTGTGGGAGAAAAGCATCCTTTCTTCAACGTGCTTACGCTCAGGTGCTATTTCTCCTTTTAAATACTTCTCAATAATCAATGCGCCAATTGGCACACCGAAGGTTGCTCCGAATCCGGCATTCTCAACATATACCGCTACGGCTATCTTCGGATTGGTATAGGGTGCAAAACCCATGAAGGCTGAATGGTCAGGCCCGTGAGGATTTTGGGCCGTACCGGTTTTCCCGGCGACTTCAATATCCGGCAGGTTTGCTCCCTTGCATGTTCCGCCCAATACAGCCATACGCATACCCTCGGCAATAGGGATATAATTTGCGGGATTAATGGTAGGGTAGTTTTTTTGGCGGTACTTAACATCAATGGTTGAGTCTTGAATCCACTTGACGACATGCGGTGTAACGAACCATCCCCGGTTGGCGATAGTGGCGGCCAAATTAGCAATCTGCACCGGGGTTGCCAAAATCTCGCCCTGTCCTATTGATACCGAGATAACCGAGTTGGCACTCCAGCGGTCATCACCATATACTTTGTTGTAGAACTTGGCGTTGGGCAGAAAACCGCGACTTTCAGCCGGGACATCCAACCCCAACTTGTACCCGTACCCCATTGATACCAGGTGTTTCTTCCACACCTCGAACGCCTGTGCAGAGCCGCCATATCGACGCGCCTTGCTGTCAATCATTGTCTTGAATCCCCAGCAGAAATAAGAGTTACAAGATGTCTCCAATGCCGGCTTAAGCGCAATGGGTGACGAATGTGCATGACACCCCACCCTGAGTCCGCCATTCACATACCCTTTGTTGCATGGGAAGGAGGTACCCAAGGTGACAATATTTTCCTGTAGGAATATCAGACCTTGGGTGGGCTTGAAAGTTGAACCGGGAGGATATGCGCCCATCACTGAACGGTCAAACAGAGGCTTATCAGGGTCACTGCGCAACGCCGCATAGTTTTTGCCGCGATCGCGCCCCACCAACATGGCCGGGTCATATCCGGGGGCTGTAACCAGGCAGAGGATCTCGCCTGTCTCAGGTTCAATGGCAACCACAGCACCCTTCTTGTTGCGCATAAGGCTCTCGGCATACTCCTGCAGCTCGATATTCAGGCTCAGCCGAAGGTTGCGACCTGATATGGCTCCCACATCATGGATTCCGTTCTCATATCTCCCCTGGATTTTTCCATTGGCATTACGTATAAACACCTCTACACCCTTGCGTCCGCGCAGTGCTTTTTCATACGAGCGTTCAACACCAAGGTCACCGATGTAGTCACCCGGTGAGTAATATTCATCAGCCTTGATGTCATCAAGATTAACCTCACGAATGTTACCCAAAACGTTGGCAGCGGCGGTTGTGTTGTATTGCCGCTGTATCCTTTTCTGTATATAGAAACCGGGAAAGCGGTAAAGTTTCTCCTGCAAACGTCCATACTCCTGTGGCGACAGATGCGTAATGAGGGTCTGAGGCGCAAAACGTGAATAACTCGGTTTTTTCTTAAGGTCTTCAAGACGTTGCAGAAAATCCTCCTTTGTGAGCCCCAGAGAGTTACAAAAGTCAATAGTATCAAATGGCTGAACGTCACGGGGAATCATCATAACGTCATACGTCGGCTCGTTATAAACGACCAAACGACCGTCACGGTCATAAATTATTCCTCGGGATGGGTATACAGTTTTGTTTAGGAAAGCATTTTGTTTGGCGCGGTCCTTATATGTGGGGTCCTCAAGTTGCAAATTAAACAACCTGATGGCATAGATAAGGCATATTACCGTTATGAAACCAACTATAATATAACGGCGATATCGCAGGTCAGGCCCTTTTCTCATGCTTGTGGTTAAAGAAAAGACTATCTATTGCCAACATGATAGCTACCGAAAGGACGGTTGATGCCAAAATCCTCAACACAATCAATGTGATGTTGAAAAAGGTGAAGGCGTCAATCAAAAATATTATTGTGCAGTAGGCTAATGTGCAGGTTGACAAGTATTTGATAAAACATTCTGACCCGGGGGAGGACAATGACGGATATGGATCAGGCATCTCCTCGCCACGCGGCAGATATAGGTTAAAAATCGGTTTGCGCATCCATGCAAGCAGCGTACAAGCCAAGGCATTCATACCGTATGTGTCGGCAAAAATATCATCAATCAGACCCACCAAAAATCCAATTGTTAAAACCCAGTTAAGAGCCAGATTTATAGGTAGTTTAATAATGATATATATGAACACCACCGGGATGGCAACCCCAAACATGCAAATATTATTGAAGGCTACCGCCTGAGCAAGCAGCAGTATCAATGCCGTGATAATCAGCGTTATGGCTTGTTTGGTCATTGTTGAGCAGGCTTATTGGTTGGCGGGATTATCTGTGGGCTGCAGGGAGTCGGTGGCCTCAAGTGTACGCAATTCCTTCTGCATGGCATCGCGAACCACGCGCACGGTTGACAGGGTTGAAAAGTCTGTGAAGAGCCTCACCCTCAGAGCATTAAAGTTGTCATCGTTTACACGTGCTCCCCCAACAACCACACCCACCGGGATTCCCTCGGGGAAGGTTGAGGAATAGCCGCTGGTGACAATTGTATCACCCTTATGGAAACGGGCGTGCTTGGGCAACTCGTCAAGGATAGCTTCACGATAATTCTTTCCATCCCAGGACAAGGACCCGATGTGTTGTGAGCCCTTAACTTTACAGGAGAGCTTGAGGTAGGGATTTAGCAGAGAAATGATGCGCGATGAGTGCGGGCCGGTTACGTTCACTACTCCGACAATGCCGTTTTGGTCAAGCACGCCCATCTCGGGAGCAATGCCGTCAAGAGACCCTCTGTCAATTGTCAGGTAGTTGTTTGGCCGACTGATGCTGTTATGGATGACATGGGCCGGCACAAAAGAATAACGCTGCAAAGCTGAGTCAACAGTCATTGTATCGGCTTCAAGCATCAACGAATAGTTATTTACCAATGCCTGCAGACGAAGGACCTCCCGCTCAAGGGCAATATTTTTACGCTGCAAATCCTCATTGATGCTTCGCAATCCGAAATACCCCGATACACTGCTGCTGACCTCATAAATGGAACTTGCCAATTTTCCTGCAGATGTAAGATACACATGGTGTTGCCACGGATTGGTGGTAAACAGCAGCGAACTGCTGATGACCAAGTAGACCACCAGCAGCAACGTTGAACTGTAGCGTAGCAGGAAATTGAGCAGGTTCTTCATTTAGTCCTGTCAATATACCGAGGGGAACTTCGCCCTCAAAATTAGCGAATCAGGAATTGGAAACGGTCGATGTTCTTCAGTGCCACGCCGGTACCCTTGGCAACTGCCAACAGGGGATCCTCGGCTGTATGGAACTGTATGCCGATCTTATCGGTGAGGCGTTTGTCGAGACCGCGCAGCAAGGCGCCACCACCGGCCAGCCAAATACCGTTGCGCACGATGTCGGCATACAACTCGGGGGGAGTTTGCTCGAGAGCCTGCAGAACAGCTGCCTCAATCTTAGAGATGGTTTTCTCGATAGAATGGCTGATTTCCTGATAGCTAACGGGAACCTCCATGGGCAATGCAGTCATTTTGTTGGGGCCATGAACAATGTAATCGGCCGGGGGATTCTCAAGCTCAGTGAGGGCTGAACCCACATGGATCTTGATTTGCTCGGCTGTGCGTTCACCCACTCTGATGTTGTGGACACGGCTCATGTGGTCCTGGATGTCAGCCGTGAGGTCATCACCCGCAAACTGGATTGACTTGTTGCTGACGATACCTCCCAAAGAAATAACGGCGATTTCTGAGGTACCACCACCTATATCCACAATCATATTACCCTCGGGGGCAAGTACATCAAGGCCGATACCAAGGGCGGCAGCCATAGGCTCATAAATCATGTACACATCGCGGCTGCCGGCATGCTCGCTTGAGTCACGCACGGCGCGAATCTCAACCTCAGTTGACCCGGAGGGGATACCGACAACGGTCTTGAGGCTGGGTGAGAACCAGTTGCTCTTTGAACTGGCTTTCTTCACCAACCCGCGTATCATAAGCTCGGCAGCATTGAAGTCGGCGATTACGCCATTGCGCAAAGGGCGTATGGTCTTGATGCCGTCATGTCCTTTGCCATACATCTCCTGGGCCTCATGGCCCACGGCAATCATTTTCTCGGTCTTCTTGTCCAAAGCGACAATCGAGGGCTCGTCGATAACTATCTTATCGTTATGTATTATGATGGTATTGGCTGTGCCAAGATCAATTGCAATCTCTTTGGAAAGCGAAAATATTCCTGAAAAAAGTCCCACTTTATTTATCTATTTGTTTTTCTTTTTGTTACCTTTATTAATGTTATGCCATCAGTGCCTGAAGTGGCGATATCCGGTTTTTACCATAGCCATGTCGTGAGCGTTGCAAAAGTCAACCGACTCATTGTCACGCACCGAGCCTCCGGGTTGAATAACACTTCTTATCCCTGCCTGATATGCGATTTCCACGCAATCGGCAAAGGGGAAGAAAGCATCGCTCGCCATCACGGCTCCATTTGTGTCAAACTCAAAAGCGTGGGCCTTGGCAATGGCTTGCTTCAACGCGTCAACGCGAGATGTCTGTCCCACGCCTGAGCCTATAAGCATGCCGTCCTTGGCAAGAACAATGGCATTTGATTTGCTGTGCTTTACAATGACGTTGGCAAAAAGAAGGTCACGGGCCTGAGCCTCAGAAACCTGCTTGTCAGTCATGGGGAGAAGGTCGTCTAACCCCTCAACGTGTGTATCTTTCTCTTGAACAAGTACACCGCCAAGACAGCTCCGCACCATTAGGGTTGACTGCACTTTGCCGCAATTCCTTTTCAGGATTATGCGGTTCTTTTTTTGCTTAAGAATCTCAAGTGCCTCAGCTGAATAGTCCGGGGCGATTATCACCTCGAAGAAAATGCGATTAATCTCCCCTGCCGTGTCTTCATCAATCGGGCTATTAAAAGCGATGATACCGCCGAACGCGCTGACCGGGTCCCCGGCAAGTGCATCTTTCCATGCCTCGGCGGCAGTGTTGCGTATGGCAGCCCCACATGCGTTGTTGTGCTTTAGAACTACGGCAGCAACTTTGTCAGGGGCCAAACTGCTTAAATCAGCTATAAGGTTCTCGGCTGAATGAATATCAAGCAGATTGTTATATGAGACCTCCTTGCCATGCAACTTTTCAAATTTTGCACTGAAGTCCCCATAATAGTCAGCCTTCTGATGCGGATTCTCGCCATATCGCAAAGGCATCTTGGGGGCGGCCGTCAATGAAAAGCGTCCGTCCTGTGCGTTTTCCTCATCGCCGGCAAACCATTGACTGATTGCCTTGTCGTATGCTGCCGTCACATGGAATGCGGCAGTAGCAAATTCTTTGCGTTGAGGAAGCGTGGTCTCCGCACCCTGTGCCTGCATTAGGTCCCTGAGCATGGGGTACTGTTGCTTGGATGCTACTATTACAACATCCTTGTAATTCTTTGCAGCAGCGCGTATCAATGAAATGCCGCCAATGTCAATCTTCTCAATAATATCTTGGTGAGAAGCCCTCGGCTGAGCGACAGTGGCCTCAAACGGATATAAATCAACAATAACCAGGTCAATGTCAGGGATAGAGAACTTGGTGGTGTCACGGGCATCATCGCTTACATCCCTGCGGGTCAATATCCCGCCAAAAATTTTGGGGTGGAGGGTCTTTACGCGCCCGCCCAAAATACTGGGATAACCGGTGATATCCTCAACAGCCTCACAAGGGTAGCCCTCCTGTTCAATAAAAGCGCGGGTACCACCCGTCGACAAAAACTTAACACCGTCAGCTGACAACAGCGCTAATATCTCAGATAGGCCATCCTTGTTAAATACCGATATAAGAGCGCGCTTGATTGCTTTCTTTGCTGTGGGTTGTGTCGACATCTTTTTGCAGTTTGGTGTGTGCAAAGTTAGCCAATTTTTTGTGTTTTCTCAGCATATTTTCCCCCGTTTAGTTTTTTTTTGCATAAACCTTGCATTTTTGTATTTTTGCCCTGAGAAATCATACAACTACAGACAGAATAACTTAATAACAATCAAATGAAAAAATTTTTACTTTTTGCTTTTGCTGCAGCTACTGTATTAACTGTAAACGCCGCTACCCCTGAGTTTTTCTTGAAAGACGGGGACACCTTCAAACCGATTGCTGACGGTTACGTTATCACCGTGGGCTATGAGGAGATTGAAGAAGGGTGGTATCAGTGGGACAGCCACCTGTATGCCCAGGCCGACCCCGAACTTGAAGTCACCTGCAAGTTCATGAGCGACGCCTCAGAAAAGGGCGCCATGATGCAAATGTGCGGTTTTGACGGTCAGTGCGTTCTGGGTAATGCTAACTGGACCGAGAAACACGGTGTTATTGACAGCGAGACCCCCGAAAGCATGGAAGTACATGTTGAGTACATGGACTTTACAGGTGCCGGCGTTCCCACCTTTGAGACTGAATCAGCTATTCAGCTCTTCTATGACGCCACTCCCGATGAGGTTATCACTGTTTACCTCCGCACAATGCCTCAAGATGTTGCCGGCATCAGCACCGTATCAGTTGACAACAACGCCCCCGCCGTATACTACAACCTGCAGGGTGTTAAGGTTGCTAACCCCGTACAGGGCAACCTCTACATCAAACAGCAGGGCAACAAAGCCGTCAAAGTGATCTTCTAAAAAACACCCCCCTATAATCATACAAAGGTGAGCACCACACAAGGTCGCTCACCTTTGTTATACCGATAGATATTAACATAAACAATTATGTACGGGTACGTAGAATACGATGGGGACACGGTGCAGGCTACCGGACAACAAAGTCTACATCAGAACTAATAGAGAATTATGAGAGACGTATTGCTCGATACAAAGCAAATATTGCCGATGTCAAGGCTGACCAGGAACGTGTAAAAAAGTTGATTGAAAACCGAGGTATACCACCCGAGTAGTAGGCTCATTATCGTTCATAGTAGAAATACAAATCCTCCTCATTGTCGTAATACATATCCTCAACAGACTCATAGCCGTCCTCGACCCACTCGGGAGGCGCAGTGCGCAATGCGTGCAGTATCTTCTTTGTCAGCGGTCCGTGACCGGTAGACGGTAGTCGGCAACCATGTTCAATGCCGCGTCGGTTGTAAACGCCTATGTGCTTACCATCCTCATAGTAGTCAAGCGTTCCCCAGACGTGGTCCTCAGTAAAACTGCAACGAACATTCTTGGGTTGAGTATAAACCCCATCTTCGGTCAAGTCGGGATATGATACAGTGGAATACTCTATTGCCGTTTCAAATTTACGGGTAGTAGGGTTGAAACGCTGCATGAACCAATGCTCCTTGTCGCCATACTCCTTCTTATACGACATAATCCAGTTGTCGTTATCCTTCCGCCACAGCTGTACCCATGAGTATGCCGGCGCCTTGGTTCTTACCATTTCATGAACATCTGCTATAGTATACGAGGGCATGTTCGCAACCCTGATAGAGTCTTCAATCTGTCGTTGGTGCTCTCGCTCAATTTCAGCCAAGCGTGCTCGTTCCTCATGTTCTGCCGCCATTAGACGCCGGTTAGCCTCAAATTGTTCCATTTGCTCCTCACTACGCAAATGTCGCAAATAAGCTTGATGCTTGAAGAATATCCCTATACCTACAATGACAGCACAGCTTATCGCTACAGCAATAATACGCAATTTTCTCGACCTTCTTTTAACGCGGTCAAGGTCACACTTTGTAGGTTGGCTCCCGGTCATCCTCCTTGTGCGTGCTTAAAGGAAGAGGGAGATGATACGGAAGGCGGCAAAAGCCACTATCCAGGCGACCAGAGTATTATAGACTACTGAAAACAGTCCGTAGCCCCAATGGCCGGTCTCCTTGGCTACTGCAATAACAGTGGCAAGACAGGGGCAATAAAGGAGGATGAAGAGCATAAAACTCCATGCTGATGCTGTGTTGAAGTCGGGTTGCCCTGTCAATGGATTGGGTTGGGTGATACGTGCGCTCAGGGCGTTGTCTGATGCCTCACCGTCACCGGTATAGAGCACGCCTAAGGTGCTTACAACAATCTCCTTGGCCGGAACAGCGGCAATGGCTGCCACAGTGGCGCGCCAATGGAAACCGCACGGAGTCATTACCGGGTTAAGGGTTTTCCCGATCATCTCAAGGTATGAGTCGTGCTCAGGGTTAACCTCCTCGGTATTCTGCTCAGTTTGTAACTGCGCAACGGTGGCTTCTGTATTTGAGTCCTCGTTATGCAGGGGAAAATAATTCAGGGCCCAGACTATTATGGATGCCACCAATATTACTCCACCCATTTTCTTGATATACTGCTCCCCTTTGGCCCACATGTGGCGCAAAGAGGCTTTGAAAGTTGGTATTCGATAGGGAGGAAGTTCCATAACAAACGGGGTCTCGTCAACCTGGAACCAGAAGCGACGCAACAACCGGGCTGTTATAACGGCAACCACAATGCCGGCAGTATATAACCCGAGGAATGCCCATGTGGCATGCTGCGGGCAAAACACTCCCACCAAAAGGACGTACAGAGGTATGCGCGCCGAGCAGCTCATAAACGGGGTGATAAGAATGGTTATGATGCGCGAGGATTTACTCTCAATGGCCCTTGTTGACATTATGGCGGGTACGTTGCATCCGAAACCCATAATCAGTGGGATAAAAGACTTGCCATGTAACCCCATTTTGTGCATAACCTTGTCCATAATAAAGGCTGCCCGGGCCATGTAGCCGGAATCCTCCATAAAAGAGATGCAGAAGTACAGAATCAGGATATTAGGAAGAAAGACAATCACCCCGCCAACGCCGCCGATGATACCGTCTGAAATCAAGTCCTTAAGGGGTCCCTCGGGGAAATGTTGCTGAACTATACCTGCCAACCAGTCTACCCCGGCGGTAATCCAATCCATGGGATAGGACCCGAGCTGGAAAGTTGCCCAGAAGATAGTAGCCATGATGGCGAGGAAAATAGGGAAACCAAAAAGGCGGTTGGTGACAATGGCATCAATGATGCGGGTTGACTCTTGAGCGTCTTTCTTACCCTCGGTAAAAGTTTCAGCAAGGGCCCCAGAGATAAATCCGAATTTCTCCTTGGCGATCATATCCGTGATTTCCTCATTGGGAAATCTTTTCTGCAAAAGGGCAAGAAACTCGTTGCGCATTTGCAGTATATCTTGTCCCTTGGTGCAGTCGGCAATGATGCGTTCAGCCTCAGAGTCCTTCTCCATTAACTTAATAGCTAAGTAGCGAGGTGACACCAGTGGCAGTATCTTGTCATCCTCCTTGATAGCCGCATTGAGTGTACGCACGCATGTCTCGATCTCCTCACCCAACGGCACATGCACATGCCTGACGCTGTGCTCGCGGTCTTCATATACCAGAATGATTCGGTCAAATAGCTGGTCAACGCCATCACCTGTACGGGCGGTTGTGGGGACAATCGGCACACCAATCATCTTGCCCAATGTCTCGTAATCAAGTTCAGCCCCTGAGTTCTTAAGCTCGTCATACATATTCAGGGCTATCACCATAGGGCAATTCATATCAATCAGCTCAGTGGTGAGATACAGATTGCGCTCCAGGTTTGAACCGTCGACAACATTTACAATAACGTCAGGCTTATTATTTGCCAGATATGTGCGCACAAACTTCTCCTCGGGGCTGTATGATGCCAATGAATAAGTGCCGGGCAAGTCTATGATCTTGAAACGGTATCCCCGGTGGTTGAAATAACCGGTTTTGGTATCGACCGTGACTCCTGAATAATTACCTACATGTTCGCGAGCCCCGGAGGCTATGTTGAACAGGGATGTCTTGCCACAGTTTGGGTTACCGATTAATGCTACAGTGATGGTACCCTGGTGTTCGCTATCGTTGTGATGACAACCCTCAACAGTTTCGTTGTCATGAGATTTCGTTTTTTTGGGGCTACTGAGAGGCTCAATTTCAACCATATCAGCCTCAGTGCGCCTTAAAGAGACCTCATATCCCATTATGCTGTATTTAACGGGGTCGTTCAGCGGGGCCTGTAGAAGGTCAGTAACCTCCCTACCCTTGACGAAGCCCATCTCAATCATGCGCTTGCGAAAAGCTCCGTGGCCTGAGACTCTTATGATTCTACCGGTCTGACCGGGTTTCAATTCAGATAATCTCATTTTTCTCTACTATCTTATCTTCTCTTATCTCAATTTCTCAATTTTATGTACATTGCCCACAAGCCATAGAATATCATGAGGGAGGAAAGGTGTTGTGGCGTCAGGGGTTAAAAACTCGTTGCCCCTTTGCAAGTTTACCAGCAACGCTTGATACTTTCCACGCAAGTCGGCCGTGGAAGTTGTCAGCCCAATTATAGGTGATGAATCAGACAACTGTATGGACTTCAGCCTGATGTCATCTGTTGAGACTGTCTGTTTTGCATCATCCTCTTTTTCAAGAATGGGGATAACGGTTTGTATCTGCTCCTCGGTGCCAATAATACCCAGTACATCCCCGGGGAAAAGTCTGGCGTGAGGGCCCGGAACCATTATTGTTTCCCCACCCCGTTGGATTGAAGCCACATTTACGCCATAATTTTTTCGTAGCTGAGATTGCCCGAGCTGTTCGCCAATGAGGGGTGAGTCAAACCCGACCTTGACAAATGCCAGGTGCATATTGCTGACAAGGTTGTTGTTGCGACCGGTACGGCGCAAATCTTTCTCATTGAGGTTGTCAATGAACCGGGTCTCAAACATCTTCATACGATGCCTTACCCGTTTGGAGAATACCAACAGCAGCAGGAAAAATCCCGCCAGGCCCCATGTCCACCCTACCTTGAGAGAGTAAACGGATGAGAGCAGATAAACCATAAAGCCGAGCGCAAGGAGCAGGCGCACAACCGTCATTACGTGCAAGGGGAGGTCAAAATGCGCGTTTGCCTTACGCAATCTTTTCCTTTCAGTTCTCTTTGAGGCCGGCAAAGACAGGGCAACTAAAAATGGTGACATCAATATGAATGTGCATATCACGCCGATAAGTTTTCCCCACTGCGGGGTAAAATGTGAGATGAACGGAATCAGCCACTTGAGGCCAAGCAGCATTATTGCAGTAAGGAGTATGCCATATAGCGAGATGCGCCACAGGTAACGTTGAAATACCGACTTCCATAACTCCTTGGTCTCACACTCGGTCTGTGCGTTCTCTGAATATCTGTCAATAAGGAAATGGAACTTTTCAGGCAAATGTCTCTCTACGAACCGGTAGAATGGGTTAGCCATTCTGATAAAATAGGGGGTTGTGAACGTTGTCAGGACAGATACAGCCACCACAATCGGATAAATATCATGGTTAAGCACGCCAAGGCTCATACCCAAAGTAGCAATGATGAATGCGAACTCACCTATCTGAGTCAATGAGAAACCGCTCTGTATTGCCACCTTGAGGGTTTGGCCCGTCAATAACATTCCCGAGGTCCCGAAAACTATCATTCCCACTATCACTACCGCTGACAGCAACAGGATGGGTCCCCAGAACCTGGCGATAACCTCAGGGTTGACCATCATCCCGACTGAGATGAAGAAGACTGAGCCGAATAGGTCCTTTACCGGGGTTGTGATATGCTCAATGCGCTCAGAGAAACTTGTCCCGGCTAAAATTGAACCCATAACAAAAGCCCCGAGCGCCAGCGAGAATCCGCAATAGACCGAGAACACGGCCATGCCGAGGCATAAACCCATTGATACAATGAGGAGGGTCTCTCCATTGAGATACCTTCTGCACAGGTTCAACAATGAGGGCAGAACAAAGACACCCACCAGGAACCACATCACCAGGAAGAAAATCAATTTGAGGACGCTGAATAGCATCTGCCCCCCTTCAACAGAATTGTTAATGGCAATGGAAGAAAGCAAAACCATCATGACGACGGCAAAAAGATCTTCAACAATCAGTACCGCCAAAACCAATGAGGCAAACTTTTTTTGCCGCAAGTTCATGTCGGTAAAGGCCTTGATAATAATAGTTGTTGAGGACATAGACAGCATGCCGCCCAAGAAAAGGCTATTGATGTTGTTAAAGCCCATCAGACGCCCGATGGCGAACCCAACAGCCAACATCCCCGTGACAATAATCAGTGCTGTTATAACCGCAGAGCCACCCGCATTCAGTAGCTTCTTGAAACTGAACTCAAGGCCCAGGGAAAACAACAGAACTATTATACCTATTTGAGCCCAAAACTCAATATTAGCCTCAGTGGTTACCGAGGGCAAATAGGTAAAATTGGGGCTTGCCAAAAAACCGGCAACAATATATCCCAAGACAACCGGCTGCTTCATCCACTTGAATAACAAGGTGGTGAAAGCACCCAAAATCAATATAAAGGCTAAGTCCCGAATCAGGCTTTCAATGTTCATTTCCATACTCTCACTCTTTGATTGAAAGTGGGCCTATTACGTTATACTTGCCTGGTTGGATATTGAAATAGCTATGGTCTTCTGAACTGAGCTAATCTCACGAAACAACTCTATAAGGTCGCTGTGTTCACGTAACAAAACCACAAGATTTAGGCGGGTTGTGTTCTCCTGATAGTCATACTCCACAAAATAGTTGGTGAGGACTACCTGATTCTCCTTCAACACTTTGGCGTATGGGGCGATGTCTGAGATTACGCCGCTGAGTTTCAGGCGTATTATGCGGCTCTCGCTGCCAACATTTACACGTCGCTCTATTGTTTCAAGCACCAACAGAACAAACAATACCAAAATGGTGGTGACGACTGACACAAGATACATGCCGACACCGACAGCCATCCCGACAATAGCGACAATCCAAATTCCGGCAGCGGTGGTCAATCCACGCACTAACCCTTTCATTTGTATGATAGTACCCGCGCCCAAGAAACCGATACCGGTGATAACCTGAGCGGCTATACGCCCCGGGTCACCGTTTTTCAGCCCCAGATACTCCTGCGGGACATAGATACTCAACAACATTGCCAAGGTAGCACCCATTGAGATCAATGCAAAGGTGCGTATGCCGGCAATCTGTCCTTTACGTTTGCGCTCCATCCCTATCAGGCTCCCTAACAAAAGGCTTAGCAGGAGCCTGACAGTACAAGAGACCGAGTTAAGTTCGGTGCCGCTTATCGCTTCAATAAATGACTGCAAAATTTCAGGACTTACAGTGGGTGATTATTTCATTGAGAAGGAACGGCTGCACAGACGATACCCGTCGGTAAAGAGTTCCACTGTGTAGTTGCCGGGGTTGAGGACGGTATTTACGTCCCAATAAATGGTTATGCCGGCAATCTCATCGCCACCATAGTCAACCGTCTTTTTTGCGGAACAAGCAAGGGTTCCGCCTTCAAATTTGAACGTTCCCCCTGAGCCCAACAGTTGCCCCTCAGGGGAAGTCAACCGCATATAAATAGTCTTTGGCCCGGTGGGTGTGGAGTTGTTTTGAGGTATGGTAAATGTCACTTTGAGCTGTTTGGCCTTGGTGATATTTTTTTCATTTTTCCCCTTTCCGTTCAACGCTGTCAATCCTACGCCGGTAACGTTAAGTTTTTCTGCCAGCTTGACACGTTCCTGCAACCCGTCGGCACGCGTTGTCTGTTCCTGTACGGTTGCAGAAAGCTCCTCGTTGCGTGAGCGCACCTCGCGGTTCTCGGTTTTCAACACCGAATTTTCGCGGCTCAATGAGTCAATCTGGGCAACATAGTGGCGCAAAAGGTTGCGAAGGGTATTGATCTCATCCTGTAGCTCAGCAATCTTTTTACGGTCAACCTGTCGACCCTCACGCGCGGCCTTTTTAGCGGCCTCAAGTTGAGAACGCGCATCCTTTAACTGACGCTGCAACTCCTCAACACGCTGTTTGGCAGCAGTGAATTTGGCAAAGATAGTATCGTTCTGCAGCTTAATGGTCTCTGTCTCAAGCTGTTCGATTTGCGAGGTGGCGTTGTCAAATTCTTGCTGCAAAAGCTGTTGCTCGGTGTCAACCTGCAAACGGGCATTCAAATCCTCAGCCTCCTTTACTCGCTTGTTAAGGTTTGAGGTGTACAGAACCCCGGCCACCACTGCTACAATCAGCAGTACGCCAAGGACTATAACCCCCCACTTCATCCAACTGTTGTTACCTGTGTTATTAGTCATGATGTGTCAGTGCTTTCGCGATGATGTTTATCAGAATAATTTTATAGCAGGGATATACCTTTTGGGTTGACGTTTAACATCAACCAGAATAGAATCAAGATGTACCGACAAGCTGTTGATGTTGTTGTACAGTGCAGGGTCATGCATCAGCAACCCCAAGGAAGAATTGGGGTCATTGAGCTGCTCGGCAAGCTGAGCCAAACTGCGTGATGTGGCATTGATGTTGCGCAGGGTTGAGTCTACGGGGGCATCCTTCAATACACTGCTAAGGACCGCGAGATCCTGAGATATTTTGTTGAGATTAGCGGCGAGTTGTTTGACGTCCCCCATGGCTTGAGAGGCTCCCCCCACGGTATTGCTTACGTTGTTCATTATGGAGGGCATGGGGACCATGGCACGGTTAAGGGTTGCCACAGAAACCTCCAGACCTGCCAATACATTATCCAACCGGTATATCGATGAGTTCAATGCCGGATTGCCGGCCAAAGCTGTAACAGTGTCAAGGAGCATATTCACACGCGGCACCGTCTCATCCATTATGGGCATAACCTTTTCACTGATTGCCTGCATCATCCCCGGCGAGATAACACCCGGCAGAGCATCGCCGGCCTTGTAATAGTCCGGAGCATTCCCCATTATCAGGTCAATAGAGGCAGTGCCGAGCATATCGCTGACAATCATTGCTTTTGTCCCCTTGGGGATTTTAAGCTCATTGTCCAGACTGAGCTCAACCAGTATATGGCCCGGGTTATCATATTGATATTTAATCTCTCGTACCAATCCAACCTTGAAACCGTTCACGGTGATCGGTGCTGATTGGGTAAGACCCTGCACGTCGGTATAGGTAACAAAATAATAATTTGATGTATGGAACAGGTTTATACCCTTAAGATAATTTATGCCAAAAAACAATACTACTAACGACACAAGAACCGTAAGGCCTATCCAGAATTCTCTACGGAACAATTTTTTCATTTTTATTTTGATAACTTCGGTTGGGATTTCAATATACTTAATAAACTCACTTTTTAACCCTTTGTCCGTCTCGCCAGGTTATGATGAACGCATCGGGGTAACGCTCCTTCACGGTTGAGAGAGCTTTCTGGGCATCCTTCAGATTGCCATAGTCTCCCAACGTGTACTTCACAATCCCGTTCTCGGTGTAATGGTTTATCACTTCACCGGGGAAAGATATGCGACTGTCACTCACAGGTAGAACTTTTGCCGAGGTCAAGAACTGAACGCGGAAGGTAGTGGCACCCGGTGTAGCGGGGG
The DNA here is from genome assembly GCA_964391735.1 of uncultured Bacteroides sp. Taxonomy (GTDB): domain Bacteria; phylum Bacteroidota; class Bacteroidia; order Bacteroidales; family Muribaculaceae; genus CAG-1031. Next base: position 29,101 of record CAYMNF010000014.1, read on the forward strand.
TCTCTTTGACAGCAGGTTTAACCCCGGGTTGTGGCTTGGAGGGCTTGATGCGCTTAAGGTTTTTTGAGGGTTTTGTATCTTGCTTAGCGGGAGCCTCGGGCTTCTGATTGGTAAACCCTACATTGTTTTTGTAATTCAAGATACCCTGAGCAATTGCCTCCGCCAATTGGTCGCGTCCGGCCTCAGAGCCCAAAAACTCCTCAACCTCAGGGTTACAGATAAAGTCCAGCTCAACAAGCACCGAGGGCATAGAGGTGCGAACCAATACCCAGAATGGCTCTTGCTTTACGCCAAGATTGACACGCCCGGCCTTTGATGACATCTCACTACAAATTAGTCCGGCAAGATTCAGGCTGCGGTCAATATGATTGTTTTGGGCGAGTTCAAAAATGATGTAACTCTCGGTTGAATTGGGGTCAAAACCGTTATAGGTCGTTGAATAATCATCCTCAAGTTGAATAACTGAGTTCTCACGCTTTGCCACCTCAAGATTGGTAGCCGCACGACTAAGCCCCATGGTATATACCGAGGCGCCCTGGCGTTTATCCCGGCCGGCAGCAGTCTCGGGGAGAGAGTTGGTGTGGATTGACACAAAGATGTCGCCCTTTGCAGCATTGGCAATATCACATCTTTGTTGCAGAGGCAAAAACACGTCGGTTGAGCGGGTCATTACAACCTTGACATCCTTTTTCCCGGACAATATCTTGGCAACCCTTTGGGCAACCGCCAAATTGATGTCCTTTTCCTTGACAGACGTCCCCACGCAGCCTGAGTCCTTGCCACCATGCCCTGCATCTATCACAACAGTAAAGGCACCGGCTGAAACCGCCGATACCAAAACCGACAGCATGATCAACAGATGCCGGGATATATCGTGTATTCTTTGCGCAATCATAACCTTAGACAAGAATTTGCTTGAAGCATGCTTCTGCCCTGCAAAAATAGCAAAAATTTGCTAAATCTCAGTTACCCGTGTGCATTTGGTGAAATGAGATGAAGGATTTAACTTTGCCGGTGATGAAGAAGAAAAGCATTTGGGATCTTGATCGCCCGGATATAGCTACCTTTCGGGAGCAACCTAAGTTACCATTGGTAGTGGTTTTGGACAATGTAAGAAGCCTTAACAACATCGGTTCGATATTCCGCACAGCCGATGCCTTTGCCATTGAGGGGCTGATACTTTGCGGGATTTCAACTCCCCCGCCCTCGCCTGAGATTCATAAGACTGCTCTCGGGGCAGAAGATTCTGTGGCCTGGAAATATTTCCCCACCACAATGGAGGCGGTGAAGTTTCTTCAGGGACAAGGGTATGAGTTGTGCTGCCTGGAGCAGGTAATGGACAGCGTACCCCTACAAGAGTTCAGGCCCAAAGCAGGCTCAAAATATGCCCTTGTTGTTGGGCATGAGGTTGAGGGTGTCGACCCTGCAGTGGTTGACTGTTGCAGCACGGCAATTGAGATTCCGCAGTGCGGCACAAAGCATTCCCTGAACGTTGCCGTGTCTGCAGGGGTAGCAATGTGGCACTTTTTCAGCGACCCCCGGTTTGGCTTAGCTGTTGCAGCAAAGTGATGTCGGGTTTCTGAAAACCTGATTTCTGCAGGGGCACTGACTCATTGAGGTCTGTAAGGTATGTTGGAGCCGTATTTGGGCGCATATCTGTGGCCGGGGAGTATCCCGACGGACGGTAGAGGGTGGAGAGCCCGGCAATATCAAGCGCAAGGGGGAAAAATGCTGCACTTGAGGATAGCATTTTGTGTTGATTCTCAACAATCCGACGATAAATTTCAGGATGCTCAGCCCTGTATGATGGAGAAGTCCACACAATAAACGGCACACGCACCTGATAAAAACTCGGTGAAGGCGAAGCATGCAAAAACAGATTGCGCGAGTCGTCAAATATATCCTCGCCGTGGTCAGAGGTATACAGCATAGCCGTTATACCCGGTTGATGGTTCACAATATCAATAAGACTGCTCAGAAGGCTGTCAGTGACAAGAATTGTATTGTCATATGCATTGTTGAGTTGTGCCTTATAGTTCTGTGATGCCGCCGGGTAGGTATCCGGCTTGAAGGGCCCCTCCTCGTACCTGTCGCGATAACTGAAATGGCTGCCATAGGTGTGCAAAACTATCAGACGCTTCACGGCACTGTCTGTCGCCAAAGCCTCCTTTACGTATTTCAAAAGGGCAAGATCACCCTCCGGCAGACCCTCGGGGTATTTATCCCTAATGAAAACAGAGTGTTTGGCCTCCTCTCCCAACCTGTCAATATAACTGTGGTTACGCCGTTGGTTTGAGATGAAAGTCGTAGAATAGCCTGCCTCGGCAAAAGCGGTAAGGATGCCTTTAACTTTATCAATTGAGTCTCCGTAATTGACCGATGTAAGATGGGTCAGTAACAGCGGAACACTTTTATGCGTGGTATTGGATTGGCTCAAGGCCTTGTTAAAGGAAATGAGGCCGTCGGTACCGGAAAGCTGAGGATTGGTAGGACGGTTGTATCCGTTGAGCTGCCAACGGTCGCCACGTGAGTTCTCCCCGACAACAAGGATGTAGGTTTCAGGTAGAGAATCCGGGCGGGTTGATGTTGTCCCAAAGACAAACTTAGCCGCAGTCTCCTTACTGTTTGATGAACGGCTATGCTCCACAAAAGCCTTTCCCAGATTATAGCACACATTAACCGGAAACAGGTCACGTTCATACCTATAACTCCCTTTTACGACAAAGGGGACTGTGAGGGCCAACCCGATGACAAATGCCGAGACAGCCCACGGGAAAGACCTAACAACAATAGCCTTTTTATGCTTTAACAAGAGCCATATTGAACATACCAATACAGGAAGGTAAAGCAGAATTACAAGGCCCACCGATATCCAAAGATTGCCCAACAGCTCCCCTACCTCATCAGGATTGGTTGTCACAAAATTCAGGAACATATCCACTGCTATGACGTTACGTCCATACAGCCCCAAAAGCACTATCTCCCAACCGTTGAAAATCATAAAGGGAAGGAGCCATAAGACAGCCTTAGACAAGTTTTTCCATGCGCTGAGCCAGATAGCGTAGAAAGCCCCGGCCAACAATGCACCTCCTATCCTTGCAAGTACGGGAGGTGCCTCGGTGAACATAAGAGCGACGGGGGGAACCATCATTACAATAAAACTCCACCACCAGAGTAGCGGGGAGTCATCAATTCTCTGTTGCAAACGCTTAAAAAGCCTCATTGATTCCAAACTCTACACCATAGCAACCTTTTCCTACTCCAAGGTCAAGGCGTACATTTACTCTTTTCTTAAACTCCCAACGATACCCCACACCGGCGTTTGGCAGAAAATGCTTAAGACGCAGGGCCGATAGATATGGGAATATGCTTCCGAATCCGGCCCAGACTACAGCCCCGCTACGCCGCCAGATATGTTGTCTTAACTCAAGCGTAAAGTCAAATTCACATTTATCGCGATATTGGCCCTCATAGTATCCGCGCATAATGTTTGAGCCGCCAAAAGTGGGCATCATGGGCCACGGGGTGTTGTGTATAGTACACAGAGTGTGAAACTTGCCGGCCAATACCCCGCCTTTCCATACCTCGTTGTAATGGGCGGATGAGAATTCCAAACTGCCAAAGCCGGTATTGTTGCCCAGAAACTTAGGCCACCACTTCCCGGCAAGGATAATTTCCCACCCCGAGTAAGCGTTTTTGGGAATGTCTCGGCTGTCATATCGCACCTCTCCGCCAAGGGCAAAGCCCAGCACATGGCGGGGAAGTTTACTCCAGAAATCCGGTTTTTGGATATGTCGGGCATCGGCATACACCCCTTGCACCAAACCGCCGACAAAAAGAGGCCCGGTCAGTCTCCTTAACAGGTCTACGCGCATTGACACGCGATTGTCGGTATACTTTGTTTTGTTATCTGTGTCACGGCCCGCGGCATATCCTATACCCCAAAAATATGTAGGCATGGATTGGAACTCCAGGTTATATTCAAGCCTTAGCTTGTCCTCAGGAAATATATGCAGACCCTCAATACCAATTCCGTAAAACAGAGTGGTTGAGAGTTTTGCCTTTAGGGACGCCATTGAAGGAATCGAGAGGGTGTCCGTCCCGTGATGATACTGGCCGGCAACAACAAGCCCTAACCCTAACTTGACGTCGCTTGAGTAGAACGGGCCGCCTATGACGCTCACCGACATTCCCCGGGCAGGCACTTCCTTGTTACTGTTTGCAAAGGACTGTATAATTCTGGATATGAGATTCTCATGCCCCGAGGAACTGCGGATGGTATCCTGTAGTTCATTGCCATTGACACCCGCAAAAGACATCAATAACACAGAAACTAACAGTTGTCGAACACTAAACATCGGTGCAAAGATAGTTCTTAAATATCAAAACACAACTTAAAGCCCCCGTCAAGCGTTGTAGGTGTAGACGTTTCAACTATAAAAAAGACCCTATGAGACAAAGTTTAGCTTTTTTTGCCTCACTGATAATTGCCGTGGCCTCTTCGGCGCAAAATATGCCGATAGACTCTTTGTCAACATCTTTGCCGGAAACTGACACCATAGCTCAGAGTCCTGACTTGGGAGTCAAGACACTTTACGCCTACCCCTACTCTACATGGCGACAGTGCCCAAACTGGAAAAGGATTGGCGAGAATACCGCAGTCTTGTTCGGTGCGGGATTCGCGACACTGGGTGTGCTTGAGTTACTCCCGGCCAATACTACGGCATGGAATAAAAAGGAGATGAGGGATGTGCCGTTCTTCAAGCGTTGGTGGAACCATGTAAGGGTTGGCCCGGTGTGGGATAGCGACCTGCCGGTCTTCAATTATATTCTGCATCCCTATGCCGGGGCTGCATATTATATGGGAGCGCGTTCACAGGGGTTGAATGTCCTTGGCTCTTTTCTTTACACTACCTTTATCTCGACAGTGTTTTGGGAATATGGAATCGAGGCCTTCAATGAGGTGCCGTCCATTCAGGACCTTGTCATAACCCCAATTGGCGGAACTGTCATGGGTGAAGCATTTTATTTTGCGAAACGTCGCATCGTTGAGAATAATTACCGGCTATGCGGCTCAAAAATCCTTGGCAATGCGGTTGCGATTGTGCTGGACCCCGTCAACGAGGTTTTAGGATTTATCTTCGGCAACAGCGCCCGCACGTGGGTAAAACGCAAGGAGGCCCTTGAGAAACGCGGGGGCTCAGTCACATCCCATTTCGGGCCTGTCCCGGGTGGTAGCTTTGGCCTAACTGTCAACGCCGTTTTCTGAAGTCACGGTTGACAAAGGGCGGTTTCATTCTTTTGCATTTTTTTGTATTTTTGCAGCGATT
>CAYMNF010000015.1:0-34177 GCA_964391735.1 uncultured Bacteroides sp.
AGCGAGTTGCAGGATTATTCATTGTCCTTCATCAGACTAATGTGGAGCTGGAGGGATTCGAACCCTCGTCCAAACGTGGAACCAATGCGCCTTCTACATGCTTAGCCGATTCTTGGTTTTCGATTGGGGACAGGCTGTCGGCCGCCAACCCCCAACTTATCCTCTAAAGACTTCAACTTGTCGCCAAGGCATCAACAAGCCTATTCCCGATTTTGCTGCACCGCCATATCGAGGAGTCTCGGGACAAGGACTCTCGGGCGATGTCTCGTCTCAGCAACTTTTGCCGAGATTAAGCTCTGATCTACTGTGCTTCAATCAAGCAGCGAGAGCGTAGTTGTTTTCGCCATTTAAATTTGTGATGTCAGAGATTAAAGAGCATAGGCATCATAGCTCTGCATGCTTACTCACACCTGCTCTACACGCTGTCAAAACCGGTCAGCCCCGTAGCAAACGGTGTTCGTTCTTTGCAAAGTTAATTCTTTTTTTTCGCTTTTGCAACCGCGGGAATTGGGAAGCAGCAATTTTTCAGAACTATTATACTGTCTGATAAACCTTTATAGTTTCCTCGGCAATTTTATCCCAGCTGTAGCGAGTGAGGTCGTATTGTCGACGGGCCGGGTTTTGCATTTTCCGGGAGATGGCAGATGATAGGGCTTTTACATTGCCAACGGGGAAATGATCCTCGGCATTAAGTTCGGGTAACAGGCACGCGGGGATGTCGGAGGTGAGGACGTCAAGATTGTAGCTCATGGCCTCGAGTAGGGCAATGGGTAACCCCTCGTGGTAACTCGGCATGACAAAGAGTGCGGCATGGCCTGTGACGGCTCTTAACTCATCACCCTTTATGAATCCAGTAAGCACCACGCCGGGGGTCTCAGCCGCCATTTTCTTTAACCTTTGCGCATAGTCATCTCTATGGTCAGCATCCCCGGCGATAACGAGCTTGAAGCCGGGAGAGGGGCCTAAACTTTTGTAGGCTTCTATAAGGTCATGAAATCCCTTTTCAGGGACGAACCGCCCGAGGGCTACCACATACTTCCCGGGGCGGATATCATACCGGGCAAGGATTGTTTCAGAAGGTATGGAATCGGGAGTGTTCACGCCGTTAGGGATTTCGGTAATCCTATCTCGGCATCCGTACCTCTTTTGCAGGTTGTCAGTGATGATGGCTGAAATGGAGATGATGTGCGAGCTGAATTTTGCTGCGCACCACTCCCCAGCCTTAAGCATCATTTTGGCTACCCTCCCCCATTTTTTGCGTTCATAGTCGGGGCCGTGATTTGTCATTACCACCTTTAGCCCCAACAGGCGAGCGAGGGGGATTACCAATGAGGGTCCAACGGCATGGATATGCACTACATCGGGATGCATGGTGCGTGCCTTGAAGACACCCAGGCTCGAATGGACTATAGCCTCAAACCTCTTGCTTTTGGGGGAATACAGCGGCAAAAGTTTCACGCCCTTATAACTCCGTAGGGATGCGTCTTTTACATAAGGTTTGCGGCAGATTACGGTGACATCGTTACCCAAATCCGCTATTCGGGGATACAGTTCCTGACACACCGTCTCTACGCCTCCCTGGATGTCGGGGATGCCGCGCGTGCCTATCACCACAATCTTCATAGGTCAATTATGTAGGTTTAATGGGTATTAATCAGGCCGTGACGATAGGCGTATAACAGGTCTCTGAGCTCATCGATCTGGGCCTGCAACTCCCTCCCCTTATCGGTGTCGCGCACCCGCATGCGCTGGCGGCTAAGTTCAACAAGCTGAGTGGTTGCCACGATGTCGGCCCCGGTGCGTATAACCTCCTCAACCGAGGTGAAGGGTTCATGCTGCACCAATTGGAACCCGCGGCTGTGGAAAACCAACGTGTATCCGGCAATGCCGGTGGTGTTGTGATATGCCTTTGCAAATCCGCCGTCAATAACCATCAGTTTGCCGTCGGCTTTTACGGGGGTCTCCCCCTTACCGACCCTCACCGGCACATGTCCGTTGATGATGTGACAGTGTGGCCCCTCTACGTCAAACGCCCGCATAATAAAATCGCAAACATCGGGATTGTCTCGCAGAATGTAATAGTTGCCCTTATGCTCGTCATGCGTCTTTTTGTCGGCAATGAAATATCGCTCAAAAGTTGTCATGGCGTGCTTATCGAACAAGGGAGAATCGGGTCCGCACCACAGATACCAATAATAGTCCTTGGCATAGCTGCTGGTCTTCAGCGACGTATCGCGGGTAAAGGCGGCGCGCATCAGCAACTCAATGTTGTCATACAGCCGGCGCCCTGAGGCCTTCTTTCCCATCACGTCCACCTCCTTCAGGCTACCGTCAGCATTCAACGGAACGGAGGCATGGAACATCAGGTTGGAATTGGAAATCTGATACATGCGGCCATGCGTCAGGAGAATCTCAATATGTCGCCTCAGTTTGTCACTGACGCGGAATGAGTGTACCAGCTTGTCCATCAGTTCCCTCTCCTCGGGGGTCAACTCAAATGGTTTAGCCAAATCAACGGTTGGCAGAGAGGTATCCAACAGAGGATAAGTCTCGCCATCCGGCAGGGTCACCGTTGTTCTGTCCTTGCTGATTTTTGACAGCAGCCTGCGCTCCTCCATTCCCCATTCGGGGTGTGCCGCAATCATCTGTCCCTCAAGTTTGAACTGGATTATGGCAATCGCCTTGTGCATCTTGGCCATAAACTGTATCGACTTGTCGGCTATCTTGGGCGCATCCTTGTCAACCTTAGGCATAAACACCGTGCAAGGGTCGTTACCATAAACCTCCATGGCAAAAGTAGCCAGCGGAAGCAAGTTAATGCCATACCCGTCCTCAAGCGAGGTCATGTTGGCATATCTCAGGGCTATCCTCAGCACATTGGCTATGCAGCATTCATTGCCGGCTGCGGCACCCATCCACAAGACATCATGGTTGCCCCAAGTGATATCAAAATCCTTATACTCGCTGAGGGTGTCCATAATCTGGTGCGCACCCGGGCCGCGGTCAAAGATGTCGCCCAAAATGTGCAACCGGTCAATGGTCAGCTGTTGTATCACCTTGCATATCGCCGTGATGAATTCATCAGCCTGACCGGTGGAGACAATCGTTTCCAGGATACCGTTATAGTACATCTGCTTGTTCTCGCCCCCCGAGGTTTGCTCATGCAGAAGCTCCTCAATTATGTACGCAAAGGACTTAGGCAAAGCCTTGCGCACCTTTGAGCGGGTGTATTTTGAGGACACCGACTTCAACACCGCCACTAACCTGTTAAGGGTTGTGAGATAGAAATCCTTGGGATTATCCTCCTCAGCCTCAATCAGTTCAAGCTTTTGCTCAGGATAATATATCAGGGCACAAAGCTGTGCAATCTCGCTCTCGCGCATGGTGTTCTGGAAAATTTCCTGGACCTTGCGCTTGATGTTACCCGAGGCATTTTTTATGATATGCCTGAAAGCCTCATCCTCACCGTGCAAGTCAGCCACGAAATGCTCGGTACCCTTGGGCAGGTTCAATATAGCCTCAAGATTAATAATCTCGGTTGAGGCCGAGCTGATGTCGGGGAACTGGCGTGATAACAGCTCCCTAACCCGGTGCCGGGTATCCAACTCGGCAACATCGTTCTTAACCTTGTCTTCTATTTCCATCGCACATTTTTGGCAAATATAGTTCGTTTTTCTGAGATTGCTTAAGGGGTAACGAGAAATTTTTCATACATTTGTACAACAAATTATGAGTTGGGTATACAAGGTATTGCGCACACTGCTGGTGACGGCACTTGTGTTGGGTGTGGCTTTGCCATGCCTGCTGTTTGTTGCCTTGTCGTTGCCCCCGGTCAAAGAGTACATGCGTCGTCGTGCCGAGACGGAGCTTACCGGCCTGCTGGGCACGCCCGTCGGGATATCAGCCTTGGATGTTGTGCCCTTCAACCAGGTGCGGTTATCAAATGTGAGTGTTGAGGACCCGATGTCTCCCGGCAAAAGTACACTGACAGTGAGGGAACTCGGCGGCGGTATTGATTTGTGGCGGCTGATGAAGGGGGACCTTGTGTTTACATATGCTGAGATTGTAGAGCTCAACGCATCCCTGTGGCGTGAGAATCCCGCTTCGCCGGTTAACATCCAGCCCATAATTGACAAACTATCGCCCAAAGACAAGAACAAGCCCCCCACCCTTTTTAATTTCGCAATCAACACTGTTGTTATCCGCAACTCAAAGATTGCGTATAATGTTCTGTCAGAGCCGGCACCTGCGCGGGGAGTTTTCTCACCGTCGCACATCTTGCTTGAACAATTTATGGCAGATGTGTCATTGCCGCGACTAAAGAATGACAACTTTGACATTGATATACGGCGCATGTCCTTGCGAGAGTCAAGCGGCTTGACCCTTCGCAATCTCGCCACGGTTGTTAAAATTAGAAAGGAAAGTCTCACCGTTGAGAAGTTCAACCTTGATATGCCGGGTACACACCTGACCCTGGACGGTAAACTGTTCTGGCCCTTTACTGATTTGGGACATATTGCGTCTAATTGGCAGTCGACCCCTGTGCGCTTAGTGTTGAAACCCGGAGCGTACGTTACGCCGGCAGACTTTAAGGCTTTTGATGCGAGGTTAGCCACATTTGATAACCGGGTGAACTTAGCCTTAGACGTTAACGGGAGTGCCGAGAACATCGACGTCAACCGGTTGGGAATAAACACCGATGGGCTGAAACTTGAGGTTGCCGGCAATCTACAGAGGGTTCTCAAAGGAGGTAACCAGGTTATTACCGACATTGCACGGTTAGAGGTTTCGGCCACTAATCCGTTTATAAGCAAGGTGATAAAAGAGGCGCGGATAGGTGTCAGCGAAAAGATTCTTAACTCGATAGGGAACGTCAATATCAAAGCCTATGGCAAACTCAACCATGAACGTGCCGTGATGGATGCTACGGTTGAGACCGGCCTCGGGGACTTAAAGGTTGCCGGGGATTATAAACTTGCTGCACACTTGCTTACGGCCCACGTTGACGCACAGCACCTGTACACCGAAGCGTTCGGCAACTACCCCGTTTCGGTCAGCGACTTATTAGCCGACATCGAGCTGCAACATCAGGGCAACCGTGTAGAACATGCCGATTTTGACGGCACTATCAGTGGCTTTACTTATAAGGGATACACATATTCTCCCATCAATGCCAGGTGTTCGTTTGCCAATAACGCCCTTGAGGCCGACATTGAAGTTGAAGACCCCAACATAGGGCTAAAGCTTGACGGTGTATATAGCGGGATAGATGAAATACCCAACCTGCAAGCCAATATAGACCTTCAACACTTCAACCCCTCGGCGCTTAACCTCTCACAAAGTTTCAAATATATTGTCCAAGGTAATGTCCGTGCTGAGCTGCATGACCTGAAGGGCGATTTGCCCACGGGAAGCATAGATATTGCGGGTCTCAGCCTCGTACCCTTTGACCCCGACAAAAAGAGCTTTGCCCCGGGTGACATGCTCATCACTTCATCGCGAACCGATGCGGGGAATGAGGTGCATCTTGACAGCCGTTGCGCCATGTTGGATGTAAGCGGGGATTTCAACCTACGCACACTCCCCACCACCCTAAAATGGATGGCATCATCTGTGGTTCCGGATTTACTCCCCGAGGAGTATCGCGAGCGGCCGAGTCACAACAATCAAATGCGGGTGAACCTGACCATTCCTGCCGAGAACAATCCGGCCCTTGAGTTTATGTCACTTCCCATTGAGCCGTTGGTACCCGTAACGCTGACTGCATCAATAGACAGCGAAAGCGGAATAGGGGCCATGGACTTTAACGCACCCTATCTTCTGCAGGGAAAGAAACTTATCGAGAACACGGCATTGACCTTTGACCTTGACGCCGTAAAGGGAGTATCCTCGCTATACGCCAACACCCTTTTTACCGCAAAAGGGGAACGGGTGAATCTCACCATTGAGAACAATACTATTGACGGGCACCAAGATACCGAACTGAGGTGGTTAGGTGAAAAAGGGCGCAACCATGGCGACTTCCGGTGCTCGACATCCTTCAGGCGCGACAGCACCCTTGTAACCGACATAAAGGTTAACCCGGGCCAGATAGTATTTGCCGACACGGTGTGGACAATTGCGCCCGGCTCCATCACAGTCCGGCCCAAGAACATCAGGGTGGACGACCTGAGGGTGTGGCGCGACATGCAGCTGCTGAGCATCAACGGCACTGTCTCACCCTCACCTGAAGATGAGCTGACGGTAACGCTGCGCGATATTAATCTCGATTATATTTTCGAGACCCTGAACATCTCAAGCAACGTGATGTTTGGAGGGGATGCCACGGGAACTATACACGCTGCCGGACTTTTCGGGAAGAACCCCGTGGCGTACACCAACGATCTGTTCGTGAAAAATCTTGCCTACAACAACTGCGTTATGGGCGACGGGTACATTAAATCAAACCTTATTCCCGAATATTGGGGGATAAAATTAGATGCCGAAATTGAACAGGCAAACGGATACCGCTCAATTATCAACGGCCTGATAAAGCCGATGAGCGAGGAGCTGGACTTCCGGTTCAATGCCAGTCACGCCCCCGTTGGTTTTCTGCAGCCGTTTATGGCTGCCTTCTGTAACAAGGTCACCGGCGAGGCATCGGGGGACGCACACCTGTACGGAACATTCAGCCTACTTGACATGACCGGGAAAATCATTGCCCATGATGTAGCCATGGATATTGACTTCACGGGCACAACCTATCATGCCAGCGACACCGTGGTAATTGAACCGGGGAAAATTGTCCTGCAAGACATCACGTTATATGATGACTACGGGAATACAGCAAAACTGTCAGGGTGGCTTACGCACAAAACATTCCATGACCCGGTGTTTCAATTCAACGTCACCGGGGCACGGGACTTCCTGTGTTATGATGTCAAGCCCAACAACGAACACCCATGGTATGGCCGGGTATTTGGCAACGGGTCGGCGAGCATCAGCGGCAAGCCCGGGTTGGTGGAGATAGGTGTGAATATGGCAACCGCCGAGCACTCTGAGTTTACTTTTATCCTCAGTGATGAGGAGGTGGCTGCAGAATATACCTTCCTGACTTTCAGGGACGCCACCCCGGTCTCAGAAAAGGTGAATATACAGTATGAGGCTGACACCATACCGGCCACCGTGCGACACGTGCGAGAGCGCATGAAACGCCTTCAGGAGCCGGAGCGCCCCACTGACTATGCCATGACCTTCAATGTTGACATTACCCCACAGGCTGATATTACCCTTGTGATGGACCCTGTTGGCGGCGACAAGATTAAGGCCACCGGTGCTGGAAATATGGTGATGACGTATGACCGGGCATCTGACGACCTGAAGATGTATGGCACATACACGCTGAACCACGGCCGATATAACTTTACGCTACAGGACATCATCGTCAAGGAGTTCACCATTGACCAAGGCTCAAGCATAGCCTTCCATGGGGACCCGTACAATGCGCAGTTAGATATTAAAGCCTATTATCAACTCAACGCCAACCTTACCGACCTTGACGAGAGTTTCGCACAGGACCGAGACCTTAACCGCACAAATGTACCCGTGCGTGCCATGCTGTATGCCACGGGCGACATGCGTTCCCCCGACTTGGCATTTGACATACAGTTCCCTACCCTTGCTCCTGAGACATCCCGCAAGGTCAGGTCAATTGTATCTACCGATGAGATGATGTCACAACAGATTATCTATCTGTTAGCCCTCAACCGCTTCTATACCCCTGACTATATGACAGCCACCCGAGGGAATGAGTTGGTATCTGTGGCCTCCTCCACCCTGTCCTCACGCCTGTCAAGCATGTTGGGAGAGCTGAGTGACAAATTCTCCATAGCCCCGACAGTGAGGTCAGACCGCGGCGACTTCTCAGACGTTGAGGTTGATGTGGCGCTGTCATCGTCACTGCTCAACAACCGGCTGTTGCTCAACGGAACGCTCGGGTATCGCGACAACACCCTTAACACCAACCAGTTTATCGGTGACTTTGATGTCGAATACCTGTTGAACCGCCAGGGGTCAATACGGCTGAAGGCCTACAACCGGTATAATGACCGCAACTACTACCTGAAGACTGCACTTACCACCCAGGGAGTGGGCGTTGAGTTTAAACGAGAGTTTGATGACCTGTTCTCCTTTTTGAAAGCCCTGCGCCGCAAGAAAAAGAAGAACGAGGCCGTCCCCGTGGAGACCTTGCCGAATCCTCAGATGCCTGCCGACACGACACCGCTGTTGATTATTCGTCCTGCCAGCGGCGACGCAACGGGTAACGATTAGTGTGTATCAACAAACGCAACGCGGTGTTGTAGGTGAAATAGGCCCACATCCAGTTGATTACCACCGTAATTTTGTTGCGCATGCCCAATATGGAGACAAGGTGAATGAACATCCACGCCAGCCAAGCCACGACGCCTGAAAGGTGAAAATGCTTGAGGTCGGCGACAGCCTTCTTTCGGCCAACGGTAGCCATTGCACCCTTGTCGACATACTCAAACGGTTTTTCAAAGACCCCGGCATTCAACCCCTTGGCGAGATACTTAGCCTGCTGTATGGCCACCTGTGCCAATTGTGGGTACCCTTTGGGATACAAATCGGTAGAGGTATAACCTATGTCACCGAGGGCATAAACATCCTCAACCCCTTCGACAGCATTATATTGGTCAGTGACAAATCGATTGCCGGGGCCACGTTGAAGCTCGGTGCCCAACAGCGCGAACGGCTCCCCGGTGACGCCGGCGGTCCATATTACCATGCCCGCCTCGATGACCGTACCATCGTTGAGGATAACCCGGTCATCCACAAACTCCTTCATCAGCACGCCAAGACGCACATCAACCATCAGCGAGTTCAGGTCCTTAAGGGCTTTGCGAGATGAATATTCGCTCATGGCAGCCAGAACACGGTCCTGACCCTCGACGAGGGTTATCGTAACATCCTCCGGCTTCAGTGAGGGATAATCCCGTTTTATGGCATATCTCTTCATCTCACCTAACGCGCCGGCAATCTCAACTCCGGCCGGGCCTCCTCCAATGACGACAAAATTCAGGAGTTTACGCCTCTTGGCGTCATCCTTGCAAATAGCGGCACGCTCAAGGTTATCAAGGGCATCATTGCGAATGCGCAGTGCCTCGCCGGTGGTCTTAAGGGTATAAACCTTGTTACGCAGCTTGTCATTGCCAAAGAAGTTGTTGGTGGTGCCGGCAGCAATTACCAACTTATCGTATGGAACCTCCTCCATATCGGTGATTACCACTTTCTTGTCAAAGCTAACCGCCTTGACATCCTCCATACGGTAATCCACGCCACGTGCGCGGCGCTTGCGCATCTCGTTCCTGAACGGGAAAGCGATACTTGCGGGGTCGAGCCCTGAGGATGCCACCTGATAGAAAAGCGGCGGGAATGAATGGAAGTTGTTGCGGTCAATCAACGTGACTGCATACTTCTCCTTGTCTATGGTCTTGATAAAGTTAAGACCGGCGAAACCTCCCCCAATCACAACAATCCTTTCTTTGTGAGGATTTTCGATATTTTGTGCTCCCATAACTTTTGTTTTGTAGTGAGTTATTTTAATTCTAACAATTAAAAGAGTAACTTTGTGCCTGATGAGAAGAATTTTTATCCTCTTGGCATCCCTTGCGTCGGTCTTTTGCCTCAGAGCGCAGATTGACACCGAGCAACTTGTACGCATTGGGCGCAATGCACTATATTTTGAGGATTATGTTCTGTCAATCCAATATTTTAATCGAGTAATACAGGCTAAGCCCTATTTGGCCCAACCGTATTTTTACCGGGCTGTTGCCAAGTTGAATCTTGATGACTACTTGGGGGCTGAGGCTGACGCGACCTTGGCAATAGAGCGCAACCCCTTTATCACAGATGCATACGAGGTGCGCGGGGTTGCACGTCAAAACTTAGGGAATGCCGCAGCCGCGGTTGAGGATTATGACTTTGTGCTCAGGGGCTTACCTGACAATAAGGGGTTGCTGTTTAACAAAGCCCTCGCACTTGAACAGCTGAAAAAATATGACGAGGCGCTTGAGACGTTTAACCGCCTGATAGCAGCAAACTCAAAATTTGACACCGGATATATGGCCCGCGGACGATTGCACCTTGAGATGGGAGATACCGTCAGCGCCGTTGCCGATGCCAACCGTGCTATTGAACTGAACCCCTCAGGGGCCAATGCCTATATAATCCTTGCCGATGTAGCAATGCACAATACGCCCCCCGACTATGAGGGTGCGCTAAAGTCAATGGACCGCGCAATACAATATGAGCCCCGCTATGCCGGCAACTACATCAACAGGTCCTTCTTGCGGTATCACCAAAATGATTACTTCGGGGCTATGGCAGACCTTGACTATGCCATTGAACTGGACCCTACAAATTATACCGCGCACTATAATCGCGCCTTGCTGAGGCTTGAGGTGCGGGACTTCAACAAGGCCGTTGAGGACCTCAACTTTGTGCTGAACGTTGACCCGCATGACACAAAAGCGCTATTCAACCGCGCCCTGTTGAACCGGGAAATCGGCGACTTCAATGCCGGTATAAAGGACCTGAACAGGCTCATAGAGATATTCCCGGATTTCTCAGCCGCCTACTTCCTTAGGTATGAACTGAACCAGGCAGCCGGCAACCGCAAAGCGGCACAACAGGACCTTGACAAATCCATCGCTTTGGGGCGCAAAAAGATAAAGCATAATCCCCTGAATGAGATTGCCTCATACACCCCTGACACCACTGCCGACAATCCCGATGAGGAGCATGTCGAGACGCAAGAGGAGGTCAGACAACGGTTCACAGAGCTGCTGACAGTCAAGACGGCTGAGGCAACCGCCGATGAGCAGGTGTATAACAGCAGCGAAATTAGGGGTAAAGTTCAGGAGCGCAATGTCAACATTGAACTGGAGCCGATGCTTGAACCGGCTTACTACGTTGAACCGACCGAGCTGAAGACCACCGGCACCTTTGTGGCCGATATTGACCGGCTGAACGCCTTGGGCATCTTGCCCTCTACCCTTGGGATAAGCAACGGCAACCGCACACCTGTAGATGCTGAAATATTTGCTCGCCACCAGGAGTCAATGGCTGATTTTTCAAAGAAAATTGATGAAGGGAACCCTCGCCCCGTTGACTATTTCGGACGCGCAATGGACAAAACAGTCCTTAGGGATTATGAGGGTGCCGAGGAGGACTTTACACGCGCATTGGAACTTGCCCCGGACTTTGCCCTTGCATACCTTGGGCGCGCAGCCGCACGCATGCAAAGGAACACGTTAGCTGCCAAACAGGATAACGCCAAACCCGGTGAGAGCAACCGGCTAAACCCGTTGCGCCTGATATTAGAAGATCTTGATGCCTTAATAAAGTTGAATCCGACCTTACCCCTCGCCTATTATGACAAAGGTGTCGTGTTGGCCCATGCGGGGGATATGACCTCAGCACTTTCAGCTTTCAACAAAGCCATTGAACTGAACCCGGAGTTCGGGGAGGCATATTACAACCGCGGATATGTATACCTGCGACTGGGCGACAGGGTTCAGGGGATGTCAGACCTGAGCCGCGCGGGCGAACTCGGCATTGTCCCCAGCTACAATGTATTAAAACGAATGCGCTAACCACCAATAACGATAAGAAAAGAAATTAAAAACATAAAGGTTATGAATAGCAACCCATCCAATTGCCAGTATGAATACCAAGGAGCTAAAATCAACGGGTTCCTGATGCTATTAGTGCAGATACTTCTTATCATCCCGGCCATCGCTTTTGCCCTGCAAGACCTGATTGTGCTGACGGTGATAATTGCCATAATCTGGGTGGTGCTTTGGGGTGGATTCTTTGTACAACAACCCAATCAGGCGCGCGTAATGATATTCTTCGGCAAATATCGCGGCACCTTCTTCAAGACGGGATTTTATTGGGTAAATCCTTTTATGACCGCAAGCAAGATATCTCTGCGCCTGCACAACATGGATGTTGAGCCAATCAAGGTAAATGACAAAATCGGCAACCCGGTGTTGATAGGTATGGTATTGGTATGGCGAGTATCAGACACCTATCGAGCCATATTTGATGTTGACGCCCCCGGTGTCGGGGCCGGCTCTGCCCTTAGCAGTGCCGCCCACGGGGCAGCCTTGAATGCCTTTGTAAGGATACAGAGCGATGCCGCTTTGCGTGAGGTTACCGGTGACTATGCCTACGATAACATTGACGGTCACCATGACGCACTGACCCTCAGGAGCGGAGGGGAAGAAATCAACAATCGTCTTGAGGAAAAAATAAACGAGCGACTTGCTATGGCCGGCATTGAGGTGATTGAGGCACGTATCAATTATCTGGCATACGCACCCGAGATTGCTGCCGTGATGTTGCGTCGCCAACAGGCTGCTGCTATCATTTCGGCCCGCGAAAAGATTGTCGAGGGGGCTGTGACGATGGTTAAGATGGCCCTGAGGCAGTTGGAGGAGGAGAATGTAGTGGAACTTGACCCGGACCGCAAGGCCGCCATGGTAAGCAACATGTTGGTTGTGCTGTGTGCCGACGAGCCCGCTCAGCCGGTCCTCAACACCGGGTCGGGTTCATGATTGGTGTTCCTCACCGCGTCGCAGCCGATACCTGAAGTTTGAGTTGCGCTCTTTGTTGGGTGCATTGCCGACAGCATATACCAATGCCTCAGGCTCACCAACCAGCACACACAACTTGGTGGCACGGCTTACACCCGTGTACAGCAGGTTGCGATACAGCATAGGTTTGTGGGCCATGGTCACGGGAAATATCATGTATGGCACCTCTGAGCCCTGAAGCTTATGTACCGTGGTGGCGTATGCAAGCACCAATTCGCTAAGTTCAGTGCGGTGATACTCAACCTGCCGGCCCTCAGTGAATGTCACCGTCAGGGTCTGGTTCTCGGTGTCAACAGCAGTGATGCGCCCGGTTTCCCCGTTGAACACCCCCCGTTGGCGTGAGTTTGCTGTTTGCATAACCGGGTCGTGAAGTCGCATAATGGTGTCGCCGCGTCTCAATTCGGGGCCCTCGGGATTGATGCGTGCCTGCAGGTCGATATTCAACTGTCTGGCTCCCAAAGGGCCAATCTGCTGCGGGGAAACAACAATAATGTCTGCGGGGGTGATGCCGAACCGCTTTGGCAGCTCGGTCGTCATCAGCTCGATAATTTTTCGGTGGATATCCCGGGGGTTAGATTCGGGGATAATCATGAAGTCATTCTCAGAATCAAACTGCGGTACCCTCCCCTCATTGATTGCTCGTGCGCCGGCAGCAATGTTGCTACCCTCGGTCTGGCGAAAATTCACGTCCAGATGTACCACGGGTATCACGCCAGAACGTATCATGTCGCGCAGAACATCCCCGGCACCGATAGCGGGCAATTGGTCGGTATCACCCACAAGAATCACATGGGTGCCGGGCGCGAGGGCTTGCAGAAGGTGATTGAATAACACCTGCTCCATCATTGAACCCTCGTCAATTATCAGGGTGTCTGCGTCAATCTTGCGTGTGCGGTACCCCTCCTCACCACGGTAACCCAGCAGCCGATGAATGGTTGAGGCCTCAACCCCGGTGAGCACGCTCATACGTTTTGCCGCGCGGCCCGTTGGAGCCGCTAAAACCACTTTGCGGCCCTCGCGGTTCATAACCTCAATTATTCCACGCAGAACAGTGGTTTTCCCCGTTCCGGGCCCCCCGGTCAAAATCATCACCGGATATCGCAGACCCTCCTCAATAGCCTTTAATTGCTCCGGAGTATACTTGTGCCCGGAGCGTGAATAGCGGGGCAAAGCGTGCCTATCAACCTCAATCGGTGGTGAGGCTGCCAGTTGCACTAACTTTTCAGCCCCCTCCTTTTCAGCTTTATAGAAAACGGGCAGATATAACCCACCGCGGCTTTGTACCAATCTGCCACTTTCAAGGACAGACTTCAACTGCCCGGAAACTTGTTCGGCTGAGACACCGGCAATTTTTGCGGCGTATGTAATAGCCTGTTCATGGGTAGCAAACAGATGCCCGTCCATTGAGTAGCTCTTGACGGCTGTCACCAATGCACCCTGCAGTCGCCTCGGGTCATCAGGCGAAACACCCAACGCCCTGCCGATTTTGTCGGCCGTGTAGAATGAAAGCTGCCAAACGTCCTCAACCATTGAGTAGGGGTCATTAAGGACCTTCTCGACAGCGCGTTTTTTATACTTGTTCAGAATCCTTTCTGTGTAGGTATTTCCAACGCCACAAGAGTACAGGAACAGTAAGAAACGTGTAGGCCAGGCTAATCCTCGAATGCTCTCTGCAGCCTTTTCAACACGCGCCGCGCTCATCCCGGGGATTTCCGCAGCAAGCTGAGGGTCATGTAAAAGGACATGCACCGCATCATCACCGAAACGGTCAACAAGTCGGCGCGCAAACACCGTACCGATACCCTCGACGTAGGGCCCGGCGAGGAACTCCATTACCCCTTTTGGCGTAATCGGGAGAGTATTTATCACCTCACTTGCTTCCATATCCTGATGCAAATAATTGCTTTCTACTTTAGAAATAACGTTGATTTAGGCAATCAGGTTTATAAATTTATTAAAAAATTAAATTATAAAAATTAGCCAAGTTGCTATATTTCAATTGTTTAATTATGAAAGATATATTCAAAGAAAATGTTTTTTAAGAAACAAATTTTACTTTGAGGGACTTTGGGGGTCAAAGAGATAAAGGAGCCCCGAGATTTAAAAGTAAAATTTGCAGGGGGAATAATTATTATTTAAATTTGCAAAAGACAAAAACAATCATATCACAATGAAAAAGATAATGACATTGGCCTTTGTGGCCGTTATGCTTTGCCTGGGGCTCTCAGCCAAGGCCGCTTTACCGTCAGTTCAACTCAAGACCCTTGACGGGAAGGTAGTAGACACCGCAACCCTCAGCAACGACGGGAAGCCTTTTGTTATCAGTTTCTTTGCCACATGGTGCAAGCCCTGTAACCGCGAGTTGCGTGCCATCAATGAGAATTATGAGGATTGGGTTGACGAGACCGGCATGAAGCTCATCGCCGTTTCAATCGATGAGGCCCAGAACATCAATAAGGTAAAACCGCTTGTTGACACCGAGGGTTGGCCCTACGAGATCCTGCTCGACTCCAACTCAGAGTTCAAAAATGCGCTTGGTATCAATATGATTCCTCACCTCCTCATCATTGACGGTCAGGGAAATATTGTAAAAAGCCACTCAGGATACACTGACGGTTCAGAGTCAGAGGTAATTGAGGTTATCCGCTCGCTGGTAAACGAATAATCCACACTTCACGATAATACTATGAAGAAACACACGGCCGCCGCAGCACTTTTTGCCGCGGCGGTAATGTCTGTCCCCGCAGCGACAGCTCAAGAGAACGGCAACAAAGTTACCGTGCACGGTTCGGTGCAGGCCGATGTCCTCTTCCCCAATGAGAAAACCAAGATTGGGGAGAAAACCGATGATGACGTCATGGCCAATATTTATGCCAACGCCGGGTTGTTCAGCAAATATGTTGACGCCGGTTTGCGCATTGAGTATCTTGAGCATCCCATGCCCGGCTTTGAGCAGAACTTCAAGGGCTGGGGTCTGGCAAACATCTATGCCAAAGGAAAATATAAAGGGTTTGAACTGACTGCCGGTGACTTTTATGAGCAGTTCGGCTCAGGCTTTATCCTTCGCACATACGAGGAGCGCAGCCTTGGTGTAGACAACTCAATACGCGGTGGTCGCCTCAAGGTTTCTGCCATTGACGGTGTGCGCCTCACTGCCTTAGGCGGTGTGCAGCGTGACTATTGGAGCTGGAACACCAAATCAACCGTTTGGGGTGCCAATGGTGAGGCTGATCTCAATACCTGGATTCCCGCCTTGCGCAACAAGGGGATAACCTGGACGGTTGGTGCAAGCTATGTTCTGAAGCATGAGGGGGATGAGGACAAAGAGGTCCCCGGACAAAACGAGCGACTGAACCTGCCAAAGAATGTCAACGCCTTTGACGTTCGCACTCAATACTATAAGGGCGGGCTTACCCTGTTGGGAGAGTTTGCATGGAAGAGCCAAGACCCCTCGGTGCAAAACAACTTTACATACCGCCACGGTAATGCCCTGATGCTTTCGGGTACATACTCAAAGAAAGGTATGAGTGCTCTTCTGCAGGCCAAGCGCAGCTACAACATGGCCTTCCGCAGCCGTCGTTCTGAGGCTGACCTTATCCCGGCCTACATCAACAACATGCCGGCATTTACCTACCAGCACACCTATTCGTTAGCAGCCATGTACCCGTACGCCACACAGGCAGCTGCCGGCGAGTGGGCTTTCCAGGGAGCCTTCACCTACAAGTTTGCAAAGGGTACGGCTCTGGGCGGACGCTATGGCACCAAGTTGACCCTGAATGCATCATACATCTGTGGTCTTGATGCCGAGGTTGTTCCCTTGCACAACGGCTCGCTCTACGGTACCGACTGGCATGTTAAAGACCCCTGGGGATTCGGCGGCACATATTACACCGACGTTAACCTGCAGTTTGACAAGCGCTTTACACGCGACTTCCAGTTCAACTTCATGTACATGTTCCAGAAGTACAACCAAAGCGTAATCGAGGGACACGGCGGCATGGTGAATGCCAACATCCTTGTTGCCGAGGGCAAGTATCGTTTCAACAAACGCTACACCCTGCGTGCAGAGCTGCAATGGCTGCAGACACATCAGGACAAAAAGGATTGGCTGTATGGCCTGGCAGAGTTGTCAATCGCTCCCTACCTGATGATCTCAGCAAGCGACCAATGGAACGTTGGTGACACCAAGACACACTATTACATGTTCACAGCCACGGGTACATATCGCAACAACCGTCTGATGTTGGGTTATGGCCGCACACGTGCCGGATACAATTGCTCAGGTGGTGTTTGCCGTTGGGTGCCCGAGACCCAGGGTTTCCAATTGTCATATAACTACAACTTCTAAGCTTTTTGCATAAGAGATGAATATCATTAACAATATCTTCAAAAAACTGCTGCCGGTTGTTGCCGTTGGCGTGGCTTTAACAGCCTGCGATGAGGTTGCCGAGAACGACCGGTATATTGAAATCGATAATCCGGTTGTCACGGGCGACATTCCCCGTTGGGTGCTCCTTGAGGACTTTACGGGCCAAAACTGTGTAAACTGTCCCTGGGCCCACCGCATCATCCAGCAGAATATCGCGCTCTACGGCGAGTGCCTGGTCCCGGTAGCCATCCACGGTGGCGAACAAGCCATCATGGAGGGGTTGTCAGCCACGGTTGTGGGTCTTGCCAATGCCGAGAGTAACGAAATCTTCAACCAATCAGGCGCCAACGCCCTTCCTCAGGGTGTCATTAACCGCAACAGCGGTTTGCTTGGGCGCAATGACTGGTCGGCCTACATACGCAAATGTATTGCCGAGCCTACCCCTCTGAACATGACCATCAGCTCAGCCCTGACCGACGACGGCAAGAGTGTGACCGTAAATGTTGAGGGTGCTGTAGCCGAAAATGTCACCGGCAAACTGTTGGTATGGTTGCTTGAGAGCGACATCGTTGCCATACAGCAAACTCCCAATGACGATGCGTGGGACGGCGTCAAGAGGCTTGACAGGAATTATGTGCACAATCATGTGTTCCGCGCCTACTTCAACGGGCTTAACGGAACCGATGTAAGCTGGACCCCGGGTACACGTGGCAAGGCCACCTTCACTTTGCCTCTTGCCTCAAACTGGAATGCCGCCAACCTTTCAGTGGTTGCCTTTGTGCAAAACTCAACCGGCGTTGTGCAGGCCATCCAGGCTCATATAGGCGAAACGGTGCAAAACACCGATGCCAAGGGTGACATCCCTTCTGAGGATGAGGAATAACACTGAGAACTGACAATAATTTTAACGGCCCGGCAAACAGTTTGCGCGGGCCGTTTGTTTATACTGTATAACCATATTATTGGGGAAATTTAGAAATTTCAGAAATCTATGTTTACAGCCTCACAGAAACGCAAAGAGAATATTGCAGAATACCTGTTGTACATGTGGCAGATTGAAGACCTGATACGTGCCAACAACCTTGATATAGAAAAAATTAAGACGAACATCATTGATAAGTACACCAATCTTGATGATGCCCAGCGCAAACAATTGGTTGAGTGGTATGAGTCACTGATAGATATGATGCGTCGGGAGGGGGTTGAGAAAGAGGGCCATCTGCAAATCAACAAGAATGTTCTCGGTGACCTTGTTAGGTTGCATCAGGCCCTGCTGAAAGACCCGCGTTTTGCCAATTACACCGCCCTGTTCTACCGCACGCTACCGTTGATCGTTGAGCTGCGAGCCAAGGCCGGCGACAAAGCAAAGGGAGAAATCGAGACATGCTTTGAGGCCCTGTACGGGATGCTGATGCTGCGTTTGCAGAGCAAAGAGGTTACCCCCGACACCCTCAATGCCGTTCAACAGATATCAACCTTCATTGCTCAACTGGCAGCATTGTACAAGAAAGATGAGGAGGAGGATATTTTCAAACCCGAAGAAGCCTGAACCGACTGTATAACAACAACTAAAATATAGAAATCCATGCTACTTATAGCCGACGGCGGAAGCACAAAAACCGACTGGGCCATTATAGACACCAACAACCATACACTTGTTGACCGCTTCACCACCACCGGGCTTAACCCAATGGTGATGCAACCCCATATCCTTGCTGAGGTATTGCACTCACAGGTAAGACCCCAACTTGCCGACCTGTTGCCTAACCTGAGACATGTAAAGTATTACGGCGCCGGCTGCCTGGGAAAGGGTAACGAAAGGATGGAGAGCGCGCTGAAAGAGTTGACCGGCTGCAAAGACGTCCTTGTTGACAGCGACCTTGAGGGGGCGGCACGCGGCCTGTGTGGCAATAAACCCGGCATAGTTGTCATCCTTGGCACGGGGTCTAACTCAGCCCTATGGGAGGGGCATAAAATAGTAGAGCACACGCCCTCGCTGGGTTACATACTTGGTGATGAGGGAAGTGGCTCGGCTCTTGGAAAAGCCCTTATTAGTGCAGTATACAAGCATCAGCTCAGCCCGGAAATATGCCGCGAATTTGAGGAATGGAGCGGCCTGAGCGAGACACAAGTTATTACGCGTATTTATCGAGAGCCCCAGGCCAATATGTTCCTGGCTAAACAGGTTCCGTTCCTTACCGACCATATAAACCGGCATGAGATACATGAGCTTGTGTCGAATGAGTTTGACCGCTTTATCCAACGCAACCTCGCCCGCTACACCGGGTTCCCGACATGTCCGGTTATGGCAACCGGTGGAATAGTGAAGGCTTTTGAGACGATATGGTCTGACACCCTTGACAACTACGGGGTCTCAGAGCATGAGATTTTAGAGTCACCCATCGAGGGGTTAATTGAGTCTGAGACAAAGAAATAATCCACATATAACCGAAAATCACATACAGGTGAAGCAAAAAGGAAAAGATGACCAAGAGCTGATCTTGGTAAATATATCAGGCAAAGACCACAGTGGTGTCACCACGGGGCTTACCGAAATCTTGGCAAGCTACAATGCCGACATCCTTGATATCGGTCAGGCCGATATACACCACACGCTGTCAATGGGTATCCTGTTCCGCACGTATACGTCGGTATCAGGCGACATACTTAAACAGCTGCTCTACAAGGCCACCGAGCTGAACGTAACCATTAGCTTTACACCTGTTACACCCGAGGCATATAACCAGTGGGTAAATATGCAAGGGAAGAACCGCTGGAACATTACAATTCTCGGACAGCTGTTGACGGCTCACCATATTGCATCGGTTACGCGCGTGCTATATGACCAGGGTCTGAATATTGACAGCATACAGCGACTGACGGGTCGCATCCCCCTTGACGAACCTACCGAGGCGCAGACACAGTCATGCGTTGAGTTCTCGGTAAGAGGCACCCCCGAGAGTTATCAGCAGATGCAGGCTGAATTTATGGGCCTGGCTGCAAAGGAGGGGATTGACATCTCTCTGCAGGAGGACAACATGTATCGCCGTTGCCGCCGACTGGTGTGCTTTGATATGGACTCAACGCTGATTGAGGCTGAGGTTATTGACGAACTTGCGCGCCGCCACGGGGTGTATGATGAGGTTGCCGCCATCACCGACAAGGCCATGCACGGCGAGATAGACTTTATTGAAAGTTTTACCGAGCGAGTAGCGCTGCTAAAAGGCCTTGACATAGGGGTGATGAGAGATATTGCCGAGAACCTGCCGATCACCCCGGGGGTTGGTCGCATGATGGAGGTGCTTAAACGCACCGGTTATAAGACAGCCATCCTTTCGGGCGGATTCACCTACTTTGGCGAATACCTCAAGCAGAAATTCGGCTTTGACTATGTCTATGCCAATGAGTTGGAGGTCGGTCCCGACGGGAAACTCACCGGGCGATACGTCGGCGAGATTGTTGACGGACGCCGTAAGGCCGAATTGCTTAAGTTATTAGCTCAGTTTGAGAAGATTAACATACAGCAAACCATTGCCGTTGGGGACGGAGCCAATGACTTACCGATGCTTTCCACGGCGGGCTTAGGGATAGCATTCCACGCCAAGCCCAAGGTAAAACAGGCCGCCAAGCAGTCAATATCCACCACAGGCATAGACGGGATACTGTACTTCCTTGGCTTCAAAGACAGCTATATCGAGAAAGCGTAAGCCGGATTAATTCAACAACAGGGAGTCGGTGACTTCAACCTCAGGCTCGGGGACAGTAGCGGGCACTACGGTATCAGCGGGAGCCTCTTCGGTCTTGGTGCTTGTTGAGAAAGAGTTAATCTGATACCCTTCGCGGCTGTTAACCTGGCGGTCCCGTTTGCTTGGCAGAACTATAACGGGCATCCCCGGTTCAACATATTGCACAAGGTCAAGAATGTTCTGGTTGGCGATGCGGATACATCCGTGGCTAACGCGCTTGCCCAACGCCCCGGGGGAATTGGTGCCGTGGATTCCCACCGAGGATGTAACCGGTGTGTTAAGGCGAATAAACCTGGGCCCGTATACGCCTTTAGTTTTTGAGGTGACACCATTGTCATCGGTATAAAGCCAATCGGTGCTGTTATATACGCCTGAGACGGTGAAAAACCCCTCAGGGGTACGGTTATCACCCTTTTTATGTTTTGACCCGTAGTTGCGTGCGCAAGCCATGGGGTATGACTTCTTTTGCTGGCCGTTGCGGTCATACAGCAGCACACGCATGGTTTCCTTGTCAACCACCACAAAACCGTTGTGCGAATTGTTCTGCAAGCGAGCAAGGTAGTCCGGAGCAGTCTCAGCCATACGCTCAAGTACACCACCGGTAATTTCAATCTCGGCGGGGGCCGTCTCCTTAGGTGACGGTTGTGAAGTCTCCAGTTTATCCTCCTCCTTGATTTCAGGCATACCCTCCTCGACAACTTCCTCCTGCGGCATCACCACATAGTCAGTATCGGGCGGGACAACCTGCAGAGTCTGAGCCGACTCTCCGCTATTATATCCCCCGCTGCAAGCCACGCAGGCCAAAAGAACGCCCTGCGCAAGTGCATAGACAAATATATTCCTCTTCATATTTTGCAAAGTTAGCATTTTTTGCAGTAATCAATGTAGATGATTTGCCAAATTATGGTTACATTTGCGTGTAGGAGTGCATATTGGCGCCGCTATGCATCTGATATTGAACGAATATGTTAGGGTATAAAACAGTTCTAACGGCCTTGTTGCTTTGTGTCTGCGGGTATGCCTCGGGGGTTAATCCGACGGCTATGGGCTGGAGCTCTAAGAACACCTTTGCCCTGAACATTAATGAGGATATAATAAAAAGCCAGGCCGATGCTATGGTAGCCGCCGGACTTGACAGCGCGGGATACACGTACATAAACCTTGATGACGGATTTTGGGACGGCCGAGACAAACAGGGCAACTTGAGACTGAACACAAAGCTTTTCCCCGGTGGCATGCGTCCCCTTGTCGACTACATACACTCAAAGGGCCTGACGGCCGGCATATACAGCGACGCCGGGCGCAACTCATGCGGGTCACAGAACAAGCATAAATGGGGCATTGATGTGGGTATGGCCGGGCATGAGGCTGAGGATTGCAAGCTCTATTTCCTTGACTGGGATTTTGACTACATAAAGGTAGATTTCTGTGGAGGAGAAAGGCTGCACCTTGATGAACGGCGTCAATACACCAAGATAGGGCGCGCCATAAAAAACTGCGGCAAGCCCGGGGTGGTATATAACATCTGCTGTCGGGCTTACCCGGGCACATGGGTAAGCGAGGTAGCCGACTCATGGCGAACAACGGGAGACATTGATTGCAATTGGGAGACCATAAAAGATATCATCCTCGAGAATCTGTTCATACAGGCGTATACCGGGGACGGCCACTATAACGACATGGACGTGCTTGAGATTGGGAAGGCCCTTTCACGGGACGAGGAGAATACCCACTTCGCATATTGGTGCATAGCCTCCTCTCCCCTGCTAATCGGCTGCGATCTTACCAACATCCCCGAGTCATCCCTTAGGCTACTTAAAAATCCCTATCTTATATCTATGAACCAAGACACACTTGGCCTTGGAGCACCGGTTGCCCAAAAGCAAGGTGAGGTGTATGTGGTTGCAAAGGATATGGAAAAGAGGAACGGGCCGAAAAGGGCTGTGGTAATAATGAATTTGTCTGATGAGACGCAGAGCATTGATGTTGACCTTGCCCGCGCGGGTTTCTCAGGGACGGTCAGAGTCTTTGACTGCCTTGAGGGGGAGATGCTGCCGGGCCCGGTAAAGCAGATGCAGGGTGTGGAGATACCACCTCATGGCTCAAAGGCCTACTTTATAACCGGAGCCCGCAACGAAAAGGAATATTATCAGGCGGAAGAAGCCTTTTTGCCTGCCTATCAGGAACTTGGTAAAACGGAGTCCCCCACGTGGGTATTTGACGACAATGCCGACGGGGGCGCTTACGTGACAGGACTGGGCGCTTCCAAGGAAAATGCCATAGTGTGGAATAATGTCTATTCGCGAACGGGAGGTATGTATACGTTAGTAATACGCTATTCCTCGGCAAAGCCAACTGAAATGTTTGTTGATGTCAACGGGCGACAGATGAAACGGTTCAGCAACCTGAGCACACGCGGTAGCGAGGACGGCTGGGGCGAAGTGACACTGAGGGTTCCCCTGCAACGCGGCGACAACAAGGTGGTGCTCTATAACAACGTCGCAAAAATGCCGGATATTGATTATCTACGCCTGGTGGGTACATCACGCGCTAATGCTAAATAACCTTAACCAGGTAAACTTTTAAGTGTCTAAATTGCTATTAAAGTTAGAAAATATAAAACCTATATTAACCCACAAAAGTATGGAAAACAACAAACTGAACACATCCCTTATATTCCTGGCAAACGGATTTGAAGAGATTGAGGCCCTTGCCCCGGCAGACATTATGCGCCGCGCCGAGATGCCCGTAACGCTTGTGTCGCTTGAGGCCGGCAATGAGGTAACGGGAGCACACGGCGTAGTTATCAACGCCGACACCAACATCAACGACCTGCAGGCCGATGAGTATGAATGGCTGATTGTACCCGGCGGAATCCCCGGAGCCACAAATGTTGCCGCCAATGCCAAGGCTATGGATATGCTCGCTGCCCAATTTAAGGCCGGGAAAAAGATTGCGGCCATCTGCGCCGCCCCGGGTGTTGTACTTGCCCCGTTAGGAATCCTTGACGGCCGCAAAGCCACCTGTTACCCCGGGTTTGAGGAGTTCTTCCCGGCCAACAGCACATACACCGGTAGCCGCGTTGAGGCCGACTCCACCCTGATAACGGCTAACGGCCCGGGTGCGGCGTTGCTGTTTGGTTATGCCATTGTCGCCAACACGTTGGGCGAGGAAGTGGCGCAGCAGTTGCAGGCTGCCATGCAGTGGACCTAAGGGAGGTGAATCCTGCGGTAATTATATTTTACTCGATGCCTTTTTGAGAATCTGTCCCAAAAACGGTCTCGAGCATCAGACATCCAACGAAGCGTCTGCACGGGGTCACCTCCGCGCAGACGCGCGTATTCCCGGGCCAAAAGCTTGAACATCTCAGGCTGCCCCCACATACGCGCAAAGTTCTCGGCACCCTGCTTCAAGCTGACCTTACCAAACCGCATTCTGTTGATATCCACCAGACAAAACTCAACCTTCCCGGTGGCTGGATGCTGATGCCAAAGGATGTTGCCGGGGGAGAAATCCTTATGCAATATCCCGGCAGTGTGCATTTTGGCACCCAAGGCTGCAATCTCCTTGACCAACTGCCGCTTTGCGGGGTCCATTATCGGGTCATTCCCCAACATATAACAGTCCTGATAACCGTATTCCTGGCGTGTCACCAAAAATGATTTACCTATCAGCCCGCAACTACGTTCCATTATGAAGGCCAATGGCTCGGGAGTATTGATGTCAGCCTGTTGCAACCGTTGAGCATTCCTAAAGGCCCTTTCCCCTTTGGGTTTACGCAGTAGTGAGTAGATGATGCGGTTGTACCACCGGGGAATGCGGTAGCGCTTGATGTTGATGTCAGGAGCGGGGCCAAAAACCTTTATAATGTTATGGCCGGTGTAAATTACACGGCCACCTTCATCAAACCCGGCAACCTCCCTGAGGATTCGGGCCTTTTCGGCAAGCCCTTCAGGGGAGAAAATGCTTTTTGTGCGCGCCATAACCTCAGGGCATGGGGTGCTCGTGGGTCACTACATACTCCCTGACCTTGCGGAAAAGGTCATTGGCAAAAACAAAGTCGTTGAGCGCCTGATTTGTGGTGGAATAGATCTTATGCATATCCCCCACCCACTCACGGTGACCTTTGTTAATGAAGATGATATTCTCACCAATTCCTAACACCGAGTTCATGTCATGGGTGTTGATTATGGTTGTCATTCCATACTCATGTGTTATGTCGCTCAACAGCTCGTCAATCAGCAATGATGTGCGCGGGTCCAAGCCTGAGTTGGGCTCATCGCAAAACAGGTACTTGGGATTGAGGGCTATTGCGCGTGCAATGGCCACGCGCTTCTGCATACCGCCCGAGAGTTCGCTGGGATATTTATTCTCTGCCCCCGAGAGGTTGACGCGCTCCAGGCAAAACAGGGCACGGTCACGGATCTCTGCCGGGGTTTGATTGGTAAACATAATCAGGGGAAACATAACGTTGCCCAACACTGTCTCACTGTCAAACAATGCCGAGCCCTGGAAAAGCATACCTATCTCCTTGCGCAGTTGCTTCACCTGCTCGCGGTTCATCTGCATCAGGTCCCGGCCGTCAAACAGAATCTGGCCGCTGTCAGGGCGCAGAAGGCCAACGATGGACTTTAGCAAAACGGTCTTACCCGAGCCCGACTGTCCAATGATAAGGTTGGTCTTACCCGACTCAAAGGTTGCTGAAACATCAAACAGCACCTGCTTTCCGTCAAAAGACTTGCTGATATCCTTAACCTGAATCATTGCAGAAGAAGTTTAGTAAGGATAACGTCCATCAACAAAATGAAGATGCTGCTGTACACCACGGCGTTTGTACTGGCCTTGCCGACCTCAAGCGCACCCCCTTTGACGTAGTAGCCGAAGTAGCCGGCAATGGAGGTGATGATAAATGAGAAGAAGAGAGACTTGATGAGGCCATACCACACATACCACTCACGGAACATGGTTTGCAAGCCGTATACATATTTGTTAACCGTGATGATGTCGGTAAAAAAAGCGATTCCGTAACCGCCCAACATCGACGTTGCGATACAGAAAATTACCAATATCGGCATAAACAACAGGAAGCCGACAATCTTGGGCAAGACAAGGAAGTTGGCTGAGTTTATACCCATGATGTCCAGGGCATCAATCTGTTCAGTAACACGCATGGTGCCAATCTCAGAGGCTATGTTACTGCCGACCTTACCGGCAAGAATAAGACACAGGATGGAGTTTGAGAACTCAAGCAACACAATGTCGCGGGTTGCCAAGCCGGTGGAATAGGCGGGGATAAGCGGTGAACTGATATTCAGCTGCATCTGTATGGTAATCACCGCCCCGATAAATATCGAGATAATAATAACAAGGGGAATAGAGTCAACACCCAATTTGATAATCTCAAGGACCGTACGTTTCCCAAAAGTTTTCCAACGGTCGGGAACCGAGAAAACCTTTCCCAGAAACATGCAGTACCTGCCGAATGTTGCGATAGCCTTGGTCAACACCATAACAGGCGCAAAGATACAAAAACAAATCCCGGCACACAATACACCTATTTCCCAAAAATTTGCCATTTTTGCTATTTAAAATTATTATGGTGATGTACTTTGAAGTTTCAATAAAAATTGGTTACATTTGCCATTATCTTTAATGTGTATGAGTAATTCATCAAACATTACTGACCGGGCTACTCGCCGTCCTTGTTGGCCGGTGCGCGTTTTCCGTTTCTATGTCGAGGGTTTCAAAGAGATGACGGTGGGCAAGACCCTATGGGTGCTGATCCTGATAAAGCTGTTCTTTATCTTTGTGATACTGAAGCTTTTTCTCTTCCCCAACCACCTGAAACAGGACTATGACAATGACCGGGAAAGGGCCGAAGCCGTAAGGCAATCAATGCTTGATGAGGACCGCACAACCTCCTATCGCCCTTAGGGGTCGGTCCGGGGAAAATCTTTAACCGAAATATCAATTAAATTCAAATACTAACCATAAACTAACTATGAACGACTTAGCGAACCTTGTTGACTGGTCAAGGGCGCAATTTGCATTGACGGCCATGTATCACTGGCTGTTTGTGCCCCTCACCCTGGGTCTGTCAGTTATCGTGGCCATTATGGAGTCGGTTTACCTGAAAACCAAGTCCCAGCGATGGCTCAACATCACCAAGTTTTGGATGACCCTGTTCGGCATCAACTTTGCCATAGGTGTTGCCACGGGTATCATCATGGAGTTTGAGTTCGGCACCAACTGGAGTAATTACAGTTGGTTTGTGGGTGACATTTTCGGTGCACCCCTTGCCATTGAGGGACTTTTGGCCTTCTTCATGGAGTCCACCTTCATAGCCATCATGTTCTTTGGCTGGAAAAAGGTGAGCCCCGCCTTCCACCTTGCCTCAACGTGGCTGACTGCCATAGGCGCCTCACTGTCAGCCATGTGGATTCTTATTGCCAACGCATGGATGCAGTATCCCGTGGGTATGGAGTTTGACCCTGCACAGATGCGCAACGTCATGGACAGCTTCAGCTCGGTTGTATTCTCGCCGGTAGCTGTACATAAGTTCTTCCACACAGTGCTCAGCGGCTGGGTTCTTGCCTCAGTGTTCGTTATAGGTGTCAGCTGCTGGTTCCTGCTGAAAAAGCGCAACCGCGAGATGGCTGTATCCTCAATCAAGGTTGCCGGGTGGGTCGGCTTGGCCGGTATACTCATCACCCTGTGGACCGGTGACGGTTCAGCTGTTGATGTTGCCCGCGTTCAGCCTATGAAGCTGGCAGCCATGGAGGGCCTCTATGAAGGGCACCGTGGTCAGGAGATCCAGGCTTTTGGTATCCTCAACCCCAAAAAGGATGCTCAGAACGACGAGAAGGAGTTTATCTTCCACATCGCTATCCCCAAAGGGTTGTCATTGCTGGCCGAGCATAACATCAACGCTTTTGTACCGGGCATCAACAACCTGATTGACGGTACATCGGTGGATGAAGAAGGCAACCTGGTAAAAACCGGCGACAGCTATGCCGAGCGCATAGAAATCGGTAAAAAGGCCCATGAGGCACTGCGCGCATACGACAAGGCCCATGCCGAGGGGAACACCGAGGCTGCCGACTCAGCCAACAAGGTGCTGATGGAGAATTACAAATACTTTGGATACGGCTATCTTGACAGCCCGTATGAGGCCATCCCGCCGGTTGAGGTAACCTTCTATGCCTTCCACATCATGGCACTTGGCGGTGGTTATCTGCTGCTGTTCTTCATCCTGGTGATGATCTTTGCATATCGTAAGAATGCCACCATGCTCTCAGCAAAATGGTTCTGCTGGGTGGGTATGCTCACTATAGCAGTGGTGTACCTGGTGAGCGAATGCGGTTGGATGACGGCAGAGTTCGGACGCCAACCCTGGATTATTGAGAGCATCATGCCTACCAAGGCTGCGATATCACATGTATCCACCGGGTCGGTTGTGCTCACCTTCAGCCTCTTTACCCTTGTCTTCACGGCCCTGTTGATAGCCGAGGTGGGTATTATGCTGCGTCAAATCAGCAAGGGGTCAAAAGCCCAAATCGAGACCCTTGATGTTTAACCCTCAAAACAAAATGTCATGTTAGAACTGCAACATCTCCAAGAATATTGGTGGCTCCTCATCTCAGTTTTGGGTGCCATGCTGGTTTTCCTGCTTTTTGTGCAAGGGGGCCAAACAATGCTATTCTGCAACAAAGCCGACTCTGTGCCGGTAAACCTGATGGTCAATTCCCTGGGACATAAATGGGAAATAACGTTTACCACGCTTGTGGTCTTCGGCGGTGCATTCTTCGCATCCTTCCCGCTTTTCTACTCAACAAGTTTTGGCGGTGCATATTGGCTGTGGATGCTGATATTGTTCTCGTTCATCATCCAGGCTGTGAGCTATGAGTTCCGCCGCATGCCCGGCAACTTGTTCGGCACCAACGTCTATGATTGCTTCTTGTTTATCAACGGGTGTGTAGGGTGCGTGCTGTTAGGCGTGGCCGTGGCAATGTTCTTCAACCCGAGCCATTTCACCGTTACGCGTGCCAACCTGCTGGACCCCGCCTCACCGGTGATTTCACAATGGGCACCGAGCCACGGATTTGAGGCCATCTTCAACTGGTTTAATCTGCTGTTGGGCTTTGCCGTGCTCTTCTTGGCCCGCACACAGGCGTCATTATACTTTATGAACAACATCGCTGAGGATCCCAAGCTTTTTGAGAAACTCAAGAAATCGGTGCTTGTTAACGGCCTGATCTTCGTGGTGCTGTTTGTTGCCTTCCTTGTAATTCTGCTTTGCAAAGACGGCTATCAACTGGTAACAGCCAACGGTATTCCTGAGGTTGCCAACGGTTTTGAAGTTGTCCCCCATAAGTATTTCAACAACTACGTTGAGATGTGGTGGTGCATCCCCGTGCTGTTGATTGGTGTGGTTATGGTGCTGTATGCCATCGGCCGGTCAGCCTTTAGCGAGCACTTCACCAAGGGTATCTGGTTCTCGGGCATAGGCACTGTTCTGGTTGTGCTGACACTGTTCTGGGTTGCCGGGTATAACAATACCCCCTATTATCCGTCAGTTGACAAAACTTCGTCTTTGACCATTTACAACAGTTCGTCATCAGAGTTCACCCTCACGGTTATGTCGTTTGTATCCATCATTATACCGTTTGTAATCGGCTACATTGCCTATGCGTGGTATTGCATGGACCGCAAGAAACTGACCCCGAGCGAGCTCGAGGAGGACCAAGTGAAATATTGATTTTTGACTACCGGTCGGGGCGCAGTGAATATTGCGTCCCGACCATTCCTTTTCCCCCGAATAAACCCAAAGTATAATGTTCTCACGACAGCCATATACCGTTGACCGCATTTTCAGGATACTGATATCGCTTGCGCTGATATTAGGCGTTTTGTGGCTTGTCAACATTCTCAGCGGGGTGTTGCTGCCCTTCTTTGTGGCGTGCCTTATAGCGTACATGTTCGAGCCGTTTGTGCAGTTCAATCGCAAGCTCCTGCACCTGAAGGGGCGGATAGTGGCCATATTTGTCACCCTCTTTGAGACGACTTTTATTTTTGGGATGCTTTGTTATCTGTTGGTGCCTCTGGTGCTGGATGAGGCCCGCGAGATGGGGTCGATGCTTAAGACGTATGCAAGCACCGAGTTGCATATCCCCTATATTCCGGCTGAGGTACATGATTTTGTAAAGCAACATTTTGACGTAAACCGCATCTCTGAATTCCTGACGACAGCCGAATGGAAGGAGACTATCGAGAGCACTCTTTCAACCCTGTGGGATATCATTGCCGGCTCGCTGTCGTTTGTCTTCGGCCTGTTCAGTTGGTGTATCGTGCTGCTGTATGTCATCTTCATAATGATTGACTATGAGAGACTTGGCAAAATGTTCCGCAACATGGTGCCCCCCGCGCGTCGGGAACTTTTTTTCGGCATCGGGCGTGACATAAAAAACTCCATGAACCACTATTTTCGCGGACAGGCCCTGGTAGCATTCATTGTCGGGGTACTTTTCTCAATAGGGTTTTCAATAGTAGGCCTCCCGTTGGCAATAGTCATGGGTATGTTTATAGGTGTGCTGAACATGGTGCCCTATCTGCAGCTAATCTCCTTCATCCCCGTCACATTGCTTTGTCTGGTATACTCTGTTGACCACAATGTTGCTTTCTGGCCATATTTTGGGGTTATTTTCCTGATATACTGCATTGTGCAGGCTATTCAAGACCTGTTCCTGACGCCAAAAATCATGGGTAAGGCAATGGGCTTGAATCCCGCAATTATTTTGCTCAGCTTGTCAATCTGGGGAACCTTGCTTGGTTTCTTGGGGCTGATAATTGCCCTCCCTTTAACTACTTTGCTTCTTAGCTATTATGACCGATATGTCATTAAGAACCGGAAGGAGCGAGATGAGGCTGAGCATATTGAGGAATCGCCCGTTTAGTTGAAGAAATTGCAATGGTAAGGATTGACATTGAGGGACTGCGACTGTTCGGCCGACACGGGGTGTTGGAACAGGAACGCACTGTGGGAAATGAATTTGTTGTTGATATAACGATTATCTACCCTGCGGACCGTGCAGCTGAGACTGACGATATCGACCTGACGCTGAACTATGCCGAGGTGGTGGAGATTGCTAAAGAGGAGTTTGAAATCCCCTCAAAACTCATCGAGAACGTTGCTTTGCGCATCGCCCGTCGTCTGCGTGGACAGTGGCCGCGCATTGATAGCGGAAGTGTGAGCGTGGCTAAACTGAGCCCACCCATTCCCCAAACTTCGCTGTCAAGAATAAAGGTTACGGTAGATATACCGCACTCATAATTTTTCGCGCAACAACATAATGGCACGTGCCAGAGCGGTATTTGTGGCCATGTCGATTACCCGTTGCCTACTGCCGGGGAAATGAAAACATTGGCTGTGGGTTTCTCCGTTGAGGCACCAGGCCATCCACACTGTGCCGACCGGCTTGCCGGGCTCAGCCCCTGAGGGACCCGCGATGCCGGTGGTTGCAATTCCTAAATCACTTTTCAGTTTGCGACAAACGCCTTCAGCCATTTGCTCGGCAACCTCGGCGCTAACTACGCCTCGGCTTTCTATTACCGTTTTTTCTACCCCGAGGATGTTGATCTTGACTTCAGGGAGATAGGCCACTACCCCACCCTTTACTGCCGCGGTTGCCCCGGGAATCTCTGTCATACGATGAACGATGTTTCCGCCGGTACAACTCTCGGCGGTTGCTACGGTAAGTCCGGCGTCCTTAAGTTGCTCCAATAACAAGCCGGCGATGGAGTGCTCTCCCTCCCCAAGCAGGTAATCACCAATAAGATTGCACAGAAGCCCGGCAAAGGTCTCGGACTTAACTGAGTCTCTGCAATCAAGGCGCAAGGTCACCACGCCCCCGTCGGGCAGGTAAGCCAAGCGTCCGTCAAGCGTGTTTTCAAACTCAGCAAGTTTTTCGGCAAGTGCGCTCTCACTTATTCCCCAGACCTTGAAGAAGTGGTGATGCCAACCATTATCCTTCCCCAACAAGGGGAGCACGGAGTCAGTGAACATCCGTCGCATCTCAAAGGGCACCCCGGGTAAACAGAAAATCCTGGATTCACCTTGGGTGAAAACCAATCCCGGTGCTGTCCCGACCTCATTCATCAATATCTCAGCACAGGCTGGGACCATGGCCTGAGTTGCCGTCAGGGTGTTCAACTCGCGGCCACGCACACGCATCACACTCTCGGCATTTTTCAGGACCTCAGGGTTTTCAATCAGGGTACCATCCCCGAGGAGATTATTGAGGGTGTGCTTGGTGACATCATCTTTGGTGGGACCCAGTCCGCCGGTAACAATAACTGTGCGGGACCGCTTTATAGCATAGGAAACGGCATCTTGGATTGCGGCAGACTCATCGGGAATACTGAGAATTTGGTATGTCTCGATGCCGCGAGCATCCAACTCCTTTGCGAGCCAGCCGCTGTTGGTGTCTGTGATGCGGCCGTTAAGTATCTCGTTCCCTATAATGATTATGGTAGCGGTCATTCTTGCTTATACGATATTTAAACCATAACGCGTGCAAACGGCGGCGCGTCATACGGACAAAACTCTCTGTTTTGGTATTTGAACCACCCGGCTGTGGCAATCATCGCCGCGTTGTCAGTTGTGAACTTGCGTTGCGGGATAAAGGCCGTCAGGTTGTTTTCACGGGCATAGTCAGCGACAGCCTGCCTGACGCCTGAGTTTGCTGACACACCTCCGCCGATGGCAACGGTCTTGACACCGGTCTGCTCAACAGCAAGCTTCAGCTTCTCAAGCAAAATCTCAATGATGGTACGTTGCAGCGAAGCGGCCAAATCAGCCTTAGCGTCCTCGATAAATCCCTCGCCATGCTCTTTCACGGCGTCCCTAAGTGTGTAAAGGAAGCTGGTTTTCAGTCCGCTGAAACTGTAATCCAACCCGGGGATATGGGGTTTGGCAAAGGAAAAACGGTAAGGGTCTCCCTCGGCAGCCAGTCGGTCAATTTCAGGGCCTCCGGGGTATGGAAGGCCCATGACTTTTGCACACTTGTCAAAAGCCTCGCCGGCGGCATCATCGATTGTGCGACCCAAAATCTCCATGTCGCGCGGGGATTTCACCAATACCAACTGGCTGTTTCCACCACTTATCAACAGGCACATGTAGGGGAATGTTGGTACTGCATCATCAGGGGTCTCGCGTATAAAATGTGCCAAGACATGCCCGTGCAGATGGTTAACATCCACCAACGGCACACGCAGGCCCAATGACAACCCCTTGGCAAAGGAGGTGCCGACCAATAGCGACCCTGCCAGGCCGGGCCCACGCGTAAAGGCAATTGCCGAAATATCTTTTTTACTGACGCCGGCGCGCTTCAGTGCCGTGTCAACCACCGGTACAATATTCTGCTGATGAGCCCGGGACGCCAACTCAGGGACCACGCCTCCGTATTCAGCGTGCACACTCTGCCCGGCGATGACATTGCTCAACAACAGACCGTCAGCAACCACAGCCGCCGATGTATCGTCGCATGAGGACTCAATACCAAGAATAACTATCTTACTATCACTCATATACTACGCAATCTTTTTAATCAGCGCTTAAAAGCACGTATTATCTCACCAATCCAAAGCACCGGAGAGGTCCCGACTATTATCCACACCCAGTCAGTAAAAATTAGCGGTTCAACCTGAAAGAATGGGCCACCGAACTCCACAATTGCAATCTGTCCCACCAGAATCAGCAAGGCTATAAAATCAAACCATCCACAGTGACGCAGATGTAACGCCGATGCGCCGGTAGAGAACGCCTTGGCATTGAAAAGGTTCCAGAATTGCAAAAAGACAAAGATGGTGAAGAAGAGGCTGACCTCATAGGTTGACAATCCATGCCCAGGGACCGGCACACTCCAAAGCTGCTGAACAGCCGTTATCTGTCGATGCTCAAGCAGCCACAGAACTCCCAACAGGAAGATGACAAAAACCGTGCCCACGCCGAATATCGCACCCCACATCGACTTATTGATGATGAAGGCCTTGCGGCTGCGGGGTTGGTCATGCATCACCGAGCGGCTCGGGGGCAATGATGCCAGGGCCATGGCCGCAAATGTGTCCATGATAAGGTTCACCCAAAGCATCTGGGTCACCGAGAGCGGACTCTCAGTCCCCATAAACGCCCCGGCAAGCACAATAAGGCATGCCGCAACATTGACGGTGAGCTGGAAAAGGATAAATCGCTGGATGTTCTTGTACAGTGAACGCCCCCACATCACCGCGCGGCCAATGGAGCTAAAGCTGTTGTCGATAATGGTGATGTCACTGGCTTCCTTTGCCACCGAGGTGCCGTCGCCCATCGAGAGGCCCACATGGGCGGCT
Organism: uncultured Bacteroides sp.; assembly: GCA_964391735.1. GTDB lineage: Bacteria > Bacteroidota > Bacteroidia > Bacteroidales > Muribaculaceae > CAG-1031. Next base: position 34,161 of record CAYMNF010000015.1, read on the forward strand.
TTCAGGGCCGGCGCATC
>CAYMNF010000016.1:0-18420 GCA_964391735.1 uncultured Bacteroides sp.
TTTTTACAAAATTAGCAAAATTTACTTTAACCTTCAAACTTTTTTCTATTTTAGTTGGTTTAATATAAAATTAAATCAATTTTGTTATGAAAACGGTAATTTTAAACGAGCTTGTATCGGGCCTCTCCCAGTCCATGTTTAATGCCGGAGCTGCAATCTATATAGCAAAAAGGGACTATACAGTTGACAGACAAATAAGATTGCCAGCAGGGAGTGAATTAAGGATGGATGGTGGATCCTTAACCCTATCCGCTTCCGTAAATATGGCTCAACCTAACGGTATTTATCTGTTATGTTCCAATCAGGAAGGTATAGGAAAATCTTCCTATTCAACTCTTTGCTTAACGAGTAGGGCAGCCAAGCTTGTCATACAAGGGCCTTCGGAATCAAACTTGACACAGAAAAGTGTCCCAACTTATTTGCAATTAAACGCCTGCTTTATGAGGGATGGCGATTATATAAGGAATCTTGAGCCTGACCATTTTGAGATGCGACTGACTGAGATGTGCCGCATAGTGTTGCCTAATACGAACATCTCGGCAAAACTTATAATCTCATCCAACAAAATCAATCCTATTCAGTTTGACGGGAAATGCGACTTTGAGATTAATGCACAGGATTGCCGACTGGAACGCATATTTGCTTGCAGCAACGGTATGGTGTTGACAAACCGCAGTGATGAGAATGCAGTCTCTCGTTTTGACAATTGCGAAATCTTTGCTGAAGATTTTGATGCAAATCTCACCCCGCCAAGTTCTTTATTTCTTGCTATTTGGGCTAATGTGGCAAATAGTAACGGGAGGGCGCAAGATATCACAAATTCCCTGATACTACACGACTGTACGATAACCAATATTGGGTTATTAGGAACCATCCTTGCCGACAACTGTAATTTCATTTTAGGGGCAAACTTGCAAAAAACTATAGGAACCCTGAAATGTGAAGCTCATAGTCGACTTCTGAACTGTATGTTTGACGGCAGAGAATTAGTTGAGCCAACCCTGAACCTGGAGCGGGATGTCGTTGGCTGTAACGGGGAGGATGTGCTAATAGAGGGATGTACTTTCCAGAACTACAGGGGGACAAGTGGAAACCTTATTACGATAACTGTTTCATATACCGTTCCTGCTCAAACAGATACAGATCCCGAGTTGATTGACCCGGCAAACGCGGTAGCAATACGCAATTGTTTCTTTGATTTGCCAACTTATGCCGGGTCGGCCTTCAGTGTGTGGAATGACCCTATCAACGCCAATGTTCAGGACAGAACCCAAAACCGACAATTTATCCTGATTGAGGGTAATTACATGGAGATGCCCAAAGCAAGCTCTTTTGTGAATTGCATGCGTTTCACAGATTATGTAATAGTCCGCAACAACAATGGATGCGTCAACAACCGCCTGGTTCTTGTGCAACAATATGTGCCTGACCACACGAATCAGGGATTAACCGGTGACGATCGTGCCAAGAACAAGGCGCATAACCTGATTATAGAGGGGAATATCTTACGTTATCAACGATATAAAAAGGCCGATGTCCCCAACGGAATGATAATCCTGACCGGTACCTATATTGACAACCTTGTCCTTGCCAACAACTATGTTGAAGGGAGCTTGTGGAGCATGTGGCCCGACGATATTGAAGGGAATCTGACAGGCGTGGTGCGCGTCATCAACAACCAATCGGTAGGCAATGTCTTATTCAGGGCTCGCTCTGATAAGAACAAATATATGCCGAGTGATGTAATAACTTTCTTCCAAGGGAACGTCTCGAACGGGAAAAAGACGGACATAGGGCCGTATGAATTGAAAGACTCAACAGGCGACTGTCTGAATTTTGAAGGCCGAACTTACATTGATGAAGAATATGCCAAACAATACATCTTATTAAAGAAGTTACCCGGCTGGAAATGGTATTATTGTAATTACCTCTATTCTCAACCGGCAAACTGATAAGTCTTCCTCTACCGGGTTGACAACAAGACCCATTTATCCGCAGGCATTATGTATTATAATACCCTGCGGATAGCTTTTTTCTTGAACCGGCTCGCACAGGAAATTTTCCTCCTCATCGTGTCCTTAAGTTTTGGAAGAAGAATAGAGATAATATTGCGCAAATTACCCCTAAGTAGCTGTGTTAAACTTTGTTAAGTCCCTTTTGTGCTCTTGTTGCCTATTATAATTTTGAATTTCTTTACAAAAATTATTTATCTCTATATAATTATGAAATACGTAATTCTTGACACAATAAAAAGTGCACTTTTGTAGATTACAGATAACTTGTTGGAGAATAGTATCTGACTAAACAATATTCTACGCAATAATTGCGTTACATTATATAATATCTTATTAAATAATAATAACTTAATAACCCATTTTATTGACAATTACTACGATGAGACTGAGAGCCTTTATTATGATATTGGTTTCGTTGTTTTGTTTTTCAGTTGCCTCAGCAATAAACCATGTTGATGAGATAACGGAAAACGAGGAACCCGGAGGGGTTGATGAGCCTATTTGGCCGGCTTCAATGGCCTCGGGGACTCTGCCGATCATGTATATTAACACTGAGGAGGGAGCCCCGATTGTTGATAAGGAGACAAAGATCCCTGCCGGGCTGTGGATTGAAGTGCCTGAGGGCTGCGAGGACAAACAGTTCGCTTTAGGCTCTGAGGATGAGCCAGTGACACTTGAGATAAAGGGTCGAGGGAATTACACATGGACACTTGCAAAGAAACCCTATAAACTGAAGTTTACAAAGAAGACTGAAATCATGGGTATGCCCAAGCATAAACACTTTGCACTGTTAGCTCATTATGGCAACTATAACGCCTGGGGAGGGTTTGCAATCGGGTTTGAGTTGTCGCGCCTCCTGGAGCTGGGATGGACGCCTCAATGGCAACCGGTTGAGTTGGTCCTTAACGATAGTTATGAGGGCCTTTACTTTTTGGTCGAGAGTGTCAAGATTGATAAAAACAGGTTGGATATCTATGAGCAGCCTGAGGAAAATACAGACCCCGAAACAATCCCGTACGGGTGGCTTGTGGAGATAGACAATACTCTTGACGAATTCCAAATTCAGGTCCCCTATTTAGAGACGCGCAATCTGAAGGTTACCCATCACTCTCCCGAGATTCTTTCAGACCAGCAACGTGAATGGTTAACAAATGAGTTCACCTCTATTATTGAAACCATAACTAACCCGGAGACGGCTGAGGATTGGGTTAACTATTTTGACGCGCAATCCTTTGCTCGCTATTTTATTGTCCGCGAAATTATGAATGACTATGACGGATTCTGCGGCAGTGTTTATATGCACCGAGACATGGGGGCGGACAAATGGTCTTTTGGGCCAATGTGGGACACCTCTGTCTCAAGGCTTAATGACGGCCAAGATTGGGATTGGACAAAAAATATATGTCCTTCTCGATGGAACATTGTCCCTGAAATTTTTAATACCCGAAATTTAAATAAGGCGTTTCTGGAAGTTTGGGAGGATTTCTATCCCGATAAACTAACATCATTACCTGCCTTTGTTGAGAAATGGTATTATAAACTCCTTCCGGCCTATAATACCACCCGTGAACGCTGGGGAAATGAGTATTCTGAGATGACACTTCCCTATGTACAAGGACTTCTGAATCGCGTACTCCAAAAAGCCAAATGGATGGATGAGCACAAAAACTTCTATGAGGAGGTTGGTATAGAAATCCCATCAATTGACACGACGACTGAAGTTGTATCGTCTCGCTTCTATAACATGACCGGCACTGAGGTTAGCAATCCGTTGCCCGGAGGTATATACCTGCAAGTTGACCGTTTGGCTGACGGGTCAACACGCACAGAGAAAATCATTTTCTAATACCCAAATACAACACCTAAAAACGGGAACCGTAGCACATAACTCGGTTCCCGTTTTTATATTCTGCAATAACGCGATAGCGTATATCTTGAGGCGAGGGATTAGTAGACTTCTTTTTTGTAGGCTTTAAGGGTGTTCATCATCAGTGAGCAGATGGTCATGGGGCCTACGCCGCCGGGAACCGGGGTGATGTATGAGCACTTGGGTGCCACGGCCTCAAAATCAACGTCACCCTGCAGGCGCCAACCGCTTTTGCGGGTTGCATCCTCAACGCGGGTGGTACCCACGTCGATAACTACAGCCCCGTCTTTCACCATGTCGGCTGTGACGAATCCCGGTTGCCCGAGGGCAGCAATGAGGATGTCTGCGCGACGGGCATGTTCAGGGAGGTCAGGGGTAGCAGAATGGCAAACCGTGACGGTGCAGTTGCCGGGGTTAGACTTCTGCATCATCAGCATAGCCATGGGCTTGCCGACAATGTTGCTGCGCCCTAAAACCACACAATGCTTACCCTTGGTGTCAATGCCATAACGACGCAAAAGTTCCACAATACCCGCGGGGGTGGCAGACACATATCCGGGCAAACCAATTGACAGCTTGCCCACGTTGACGGGATGGAAACCGTCGACATCCTTGCGCGGGTCTATGGCCTCGGTAACCTTCTGCTCGCTGATATGCCGCGGCAGGGGCAATTGTACTATGAAACCGTCAACCTCCGGGTCATTGTTCAAGGTCTCTATTTCCTTGAGCAACTCCTCCTCGGTGACATCAGCCTCATGCCTCAACAACGTGGATTTGAAACCGCATGCCTCGCAGGCCTTCACCTTGTTGGCTACGTACGTCTCTGAGCCGCCGTCATGGCCCACCAGTATCGCCGCAAGATGCGGGCGGCGTTTCCCTTGTGCCACAAGTGCCTCAACCTCAGCCTTGATTTCGGCTTTGATGTCAGCGGCAGTCTGTTTTCCGTCTATTATTTGCATTGTTCTTCAGTTTCTTATGATACAGGTATTCCCAAATGATTGCGTCAACGTTGCATGCGCTTAGCCTGGCGAATCTGCTTCATCATCTTCATGGGGTTCATGGTTGCCACGCTCTTCATCATCTTACGGGTTTGCTCAAACTGTTTCAGCAGTCGGTTAACCTCTTGCAGAGATGTCCCTGAGCCGCGGGCTATACGTTGACGCCTGCCGGCGTTGATGATGTCGGGGTTCTCACGCTCCTCTTTGGTCATTGAGTATATAATTGCCTCAATCCCCTTAAAGGCGTTGTCATCAATATCCACATCCTTGATAGCTTTCCCAACCCCGGGAATCATTGATGCCAGGTCCTTGATGTTACCCATCTTCTTGATCTGGTGGATTTGATCCAGAAAGTCGTTGAAGTTGAACCGATTCTTACGAATCTTCTCCTCCAGCTCTTTTGCTTTCTTCTCATCAATCACCTTTTGGGCGCGCTCAACCAGGCTCACCACGTCACCCATTCCCAAGATGCGGTCAGCCATACGTGAGGGGTGGAATTCATCCAGGGCCTCCATCTTCTCGCCGGTACCTACAAACTTTATAGGCTTGGTAACAACGGTGCGTATTGAAATTGCCGCACCGCCACGGGTATCACCGTCAAGCTTGGTGAGGACAACCCCGTCAAAGTCAAGTCGGTCATTAAACTCCTTGGCGGTGTTTACGGCATCCTGACCGGTCATGGCATCAACCACAAACAGGGTCTCGGCAGGCTTTATCGCAGCCTTGATGGCTGAAATCTCATCCATCATCTGCTCATCGATAGCCAATCGGCCGGCGGTATCGACTATCACCAGGTCATTGTGGTTGCGCTTGGCATAGTCTATAGCATTGCGGGCTATCTCAACCGGGTTTTTGTTGCCCTCCTCACTGTAAACGGGGACACCAATCTGTTCCCCAAGCACTTTCAACTGGTCGATAGCCGCAGGGCGGTATACGTCGCATGCCACCAACAAGGGATTTTTGCCGCGCTCGCTCTTCAGCTTCCTTGCCAGCTTACCTGACAGTGTAGTCTTACCTGAACCTTGCAGACCAGACATCAGGATAACCGAGGGGTTACCTTTTATATTGATGTCGGTATGCTCGCCCCCCATCAAGGCTGCCAGTTCATCATGTACAATCTTCACCAACAGCTCTTTGGGCTTTATGGCCGTGAGTACATTCTGGCCAATGGCCTTCTGCTTAACGGTCTTCATAAAGTCGTTGGCCACTTTGTAGCTGACGTCGGCATCCAACAAGGCGCGCCGAACATCCTTAACGGTCTCGGCCACGTTTATTTCGGTGATACGTCCTTGCCCTTTCAGGGTCTTGAAAGCCCTCTCAAGGCGTTCGCTCAGGTTATCAAACATATAGGGGGAGGTGATATGAAGTTCTTATAGTTTACTTAAGTTTATTGTCAGGCCCCGGGAAGATTATCTTGGGGCGGAAAGTGCGTGCCTCGTCGGGCGTCATACGGGCGTAGCTCATTATTATGATTATGTCGCCGGGCTGCACACGCCGTGCGGCGGCCCCGTTCAGACATATCACACCGCTACCACGCTCGCCGGGTATAGCATAGGTTTCAAGGCGCTCGCCATTGTTATTGTCAACAATGTATACATGCTCACCCGGGAAAATCCCGGCGGCATCCATCAGGTCCTCGTCAACAGTTATTGAGCCTATATAGTCAAGACATGCCTGTGTCACTGTGGCACGGTGAATCTTTGACTTAAGGATTTCAATGGTAATCATTGTATTTTTGGGTAACGTATATTGTCAATCAGACGCACATCTCCGCACCATACGGTTATGCACCCCTGCGTGTCCTGCTTCCAGTCAGCGGCCGGTTGCAATGACCGTGCGTCAACAATCTGATAATACTCGGTCTTCAAGCCCGGGATAGCATCAATACTTGCAATAACGCGTTCCTGAACCTGTGCGGGAGTCATGGTACCGTAATATGCCAATGAGTCTTGCAGGGCCTTGTAGATTGCCGGGGCGATTGCCCGCTGCTCAGCCGACAGACGTTGGTTGCGGCTTGACAAGGCCAAGCCGTCCTCGGCGCGCATAATGGGGACGGCAACAATCTCAGGAGCCTCGGGCAGGCTTTGGCACATGCGCTTGATAACCGCTATTTGCTGAAAATCCTTCTCCCCGAAATATGCTTGGTCGGGACGCACCATGGCAAAGAGTTTGCTCACCACCTGTGCCACCCCGTTGAAATGCCCGGGTCGCATGGGCCCCTCCATCACATCGGCCTCGGGGCTGAGGTTGAAGACGCGGGTGTCAGGTTCGGGGTACATCTCCTCAACCTCAGGCATAAACGCAATGTCCACGCCACGTTCACTGAGCAACCGTGCATCGGCCTCAGCGTCACGCGGATAGCTGTCAAGGTCCTTCTTGTCGTTAAACTGGGTGGGATTGACAAAGACACTCACCACCACAGCATCATTGCGGCCCTTGGCGGCGTCCACTAGAGACAGATGCCCCTTATGCAAGGCCCCCATTGTGGGCACCAGGCCAACCGAACGGCCGGCAGCCCTTATTGAGTCCAGAGCCCTGGAAAGCTCGTCAACGGTTTTAACTATCCTCATACCTCACCGGTGTCAAAGGGCCGCAACCATGGACTCCATGGCCTGAGAAAGTCCCTCATGATTCTTGCCGCCGGCCTGGGCAAATCCCGGCTGACCGCCACCGCCACCCTTGATGAACTTGGCGGCCTCACGCACCATCTGGGATGCGTTGTGACCCTTGGTAACAATATCCTCGGTGAGCATTGCCGTCAATAAAGGTTTCCCGGCCAAATCAACTGTGGCGGCAAGGAAAGCGGTTGCCTGCGGGCTGCGGCGACGCACCTCAAATGCAACGTTCTTAACTACATCAGGGACGCGTACCCCGGTCAGAGTTATCAGTTTGTAGCCGTTATGCTCACGGGCATCCTCAAGCAGCTTTTCGGCTATTGTCTGAATGCGTTCCTTGAAGTACTCATCAACCTCGCTGTGCAGACGAGCGGTTTCCTCAAGCGACTTACGCAGGGCGCTCACCACGTCGGGGGCGTTGTTGAGCATTGAGGCAACCTCACGCAAGACGCTGCCTATCTGATACAGTGTATCCTCAACTTTGGCACCGGTGATGGCCTCGATACGGCGAATACCTGAAGCAATTGAGCTTTCACTGACTATCTTCACCATGCCTATGTTGCCGGTATTGGGTACGTGGGTACCACCGCACAGTTCAACCGAGTCCTCATAGCGTATCACACGCACCTTGTCACCATACTTTTCGCCAAACAATGCCATGGCACCCATATCACGAGCCTCGGCAATGGGTACATCGCGACGCTCATCAAGAGGGATTGCCTGACGGATGCGGCTATTTGCCAACCGCTCAACCTTTTCAATCTCCTCAGGAGTAAGTTTTGCGAAATGGCTGAAATCAAAGCGCAGAACATCAGGGCTAACGAATGAGCCTTTTTGCTCAACGTGCTTGCCCAGCACCTCGCGCAAGGCCTGGTGCAACAGGTGTGTAGCAGTATGGTTGGCTGCAGTTGCCGCACGTTTTTCGGCATCTATCTCAGCGGTAAACTCGGCAGTAGGATCAGCGGGTAACTTCTTGGTCAGGTGCACGCCTATACCGTTCTCGCGCTTGGTGTCGAAAATCTCGATAGACTCCTCGTCATTATACAAACGGCCGCTGTCACCGGTCTGTCCACCCATCTCGGCATAGAAAGGTGTGCGGTCAAGAATTATCTGGTAATACTCCCCTTTCTTCTGTTTTACAAGGCGGTAGCGCAGAATGCGCGCTGAGCATTTTGTTTGGTCATATCCTACAAACTCACTCTCGGTGTCGGGATGCAAAACCACCCAATCGCCGGTTTGCACGGCGGCTGCATTGCGGGCACGCTCCTTTTGCGCCTGCATCTCGGCGTCAAAGCCGGCACGGTCAAATGTCATGCCGTTCTCACGCAAAATCAGTTCGGTGAGGTCCAAGGGGAAGCCGTAAGTATCATACATTGTGAACGCCTCCTTACCTGATATTTGGGTCTTGCCGGCAGCCTTGGCAGCGTTGATGGCATCATCAAGCATCTTTATGCCATTCTCAAGGGTGCGCAGGAATGCGTCCTCCTCCTCCTTCATCACACGCATGATAAGCTCACGTGATGCGGGTAGCTCGGGGTAAGCCTCACCCATCGACTCTATAAGCGTGTCAACCAACTTATACATAAATGCCTCCTTCTGGCCAAGGAAGGTGTAGGCATAACGTACCGCACGGCGCAATATGCGACGTATTACGTAGCCTGCCTTGGCATTGGAGGGGAGCTGATTGTCTGCTATGGCAAACGAGATGGTGCGCAGGTGGTCGGCGATGACACGCATTGCAACATCCACCTTGGGGTCAACGCCATACTGCTTGCCGCTGAGGCGGCTCACGGCGTCAATGAGGGGGGTGAAGACATCGGTGTCATAATTTGACTTTTTCCCCTGCAGGGCCATACACAGGCGTTCAAAACCCATACCGGTGTCAATAACCTTGGCGGGGAGGGGTTCAAGACTATGGTCAGCCTTGCGGTTGTACTGCATAAACACCAGGTTCCAGATCTCTATCACCTGGGGGTTATCCTTGTTGACCAGTTCGGCACCGCTGATGCGTTCCCTCTCCTCATCGCTACGCAGGTCTATGTGTATCTCTGAACAGGGACCGCAAGGGCCGGTATCCCCCATCTCCCAGAAGTTGTCATGCTTGTTGCCGTTGATGATGTGGCTTGCCGGCAGATGCTTCTCCCATATAGCGGCAGCCTCGTCATCACGGGCCAATCCCTCGTCAGCCGAGCCCTCAAATACCGTGGCATAGAGCCGGTCGGGGTCCAGCCCAAGGACATCAACAAGATATTCCCAAGCCCAATCAATTGCCTCGGCCTTGAAGTAATCGCCGAATGACCAATTGCCAAGCATCTCAAACATGGTATGGTGGTAGGTGTCCATGCCCACCTCCTCAAGGTCATTGTGCTTACCGCTGACCCTCAGACACTTCTGCGAGTCAGCCACACGCCGGGACTCCGGTACACGGTTACCCAAAATGATATCCTTAAACTGATTCATCCCCGCATTGGTGAACATCAAGGTGGGATCATCCTTCACTACCATAGGTGCCGACGGCACAATTTTGTGGCCTTTTTCCTTAAAAAACGCCTTGAACGATTCGCGAATCTCCTTTGCTGTCATATCGTTTCAAAAAATTCGGGGCAAAATTACCGAACTTTTACTACTTTTGCAAACATGACATCTCCCCTTGACAAGAAATTCTATAAGATAGGTGATGTGGCTGCCATGTTGGGGGTACAACCGTCAGCCATACGCTTCTGGGAAAAGAGTTTTCCGCAACTCTCGCCGCGCCGTAGCGCCACGGGCGGTACGCGCAAATACACCCCGGGGGACATTGAGAAACTGCGCCTGATACGCTACCTTGTGCGCGACCGCGGCCTGCGCATTGAGGCCGCCAAAGAGCAACTGGCCAAGAACCCCTCAGACCTGAGCCGCCAGGCCGCCGCTATTGACCGTCTTTACAGCATTCGCAATCAACTGACCAATTGGCTTGAGGCCCTGAAACGGCTGCCCGGCTCTGCCTCATGCCGCTGAGGGCAACAAATGCCCGCCCCCGGGTGTTAAAAGGGTATGAAGAAACTCCCTCCTATTGAAAAGATTCCCGAGGCATGGACAGCGTTAGCCGACGATAGAGTGATTTCTGACGGCGACGGGCGCTTCAGCGTGCGCTCATCAGACGGTGCAAAAACATACACCGTTATATATAACGCGGCAGACGACAAGTACGCGTCAAATGACAGTGCCACTTTTTGGCAGGGGTACCCGGGGTATCCGGTGTTGGCTGTGATGATGCTGCAAGGGAAACTCCCGTACAACCCGATGGAGGCCGCCAAATGGAGAGACATCAACTGGAATGCCCTTAATAAAAAGATGAAACGGAATTATGCTGCGGCGGTGGATGCGATATGCACCGAGCGCAACATTGACCGTGATGAATATGAAGCACGTGCACGTGCAACAATGGAGGAACTGGCCTCCTTACCAGCCGCTGTAAAGCGACTCACGGGCGTTAAACCTTAAGAAAAGAGCTTGTTTCTGCCCTTTTTGGGCGTCCTTTATGCTCTTAACTATTCGTTTAAAGCTGCATTTTAACATAATTTTTCACTATTTTGTGCGCATTTAAAGAACGTTTACAATTCCTTTAAGTGCCACAAAACCGCATGAAATAAGGGGTTAAACATCGGTTTAGAAGTTTTAAGACTTTTAAACATTAGGTTTTTATCAATTGATTTACAGATATTTAGCTATAAAATTTGGCATGAATTTTTACACATCAATTTTTGCCCACAATGCCGGGCGACTTTTTTTGCGTACCTTTGCCGGTGCAAAAATTAAGTGTAACCAAAACAAACTTCATGACCAAAAAAACAATTGCTTGGCTTATTCTGGCTTTTATAGCATACTGCCCCCTGGCCGTTGCTGAAGAGTTGGGGTCATCAGTAAATGAAGTTGCATCAGCTTTTACCCAAACCGTCACTGAGTGCACTACGACCGACACACTGTCTGTTGCCACCGCCCCCGACACCATTATAAAGAATGACACCACCGCCCAAGCTGTGAATGCTGAAAGCGCCGGTAAAATATATCAACATGGCCACGCAACCTATTACGGACGTCGTTGGCACGGCCGTCGCACCAGCAGTGGCGAGCGCCTCAATGTTGACGATTTCCAATGCGCTCACCGCACACTTCCCTTTGGCACCCTTCTCAAGGTAACCAACAAGCGCAATAACAAATCCTGCATAGTACGTGTGGTTGACCGCGGGCCCTTCGGCAAAGGACGCATCATTGACCTCACCGATGCAGCCGCCAAAAAGATTGACATGTATCGCGCAGGCGTTGCACCCGTCAGCATCGAAATTATCCACCCCGATACCAAGGTTATCAATGGTGAGATACAGCACCAAATACGTGTAAGCGAGCAACAGCTGGCTCAAAAAGACTGATTGCCCTACATCTTAAAAAGCATACAATCCCACTCGCCTCTTCTCCCCTGAAGCAAGGCGAGTGAGTTTTTTTGGGGTATAGGCAAAAAATTAAGCTTTATTAAGCGACTGATTTATAGCCATATGTCATTGGGAAGAAAATTTTTTTGACATTTCAGTCAACCTTTTTACCCCCACAAGCGTATTAATCATGAAAACTCACTTAAACTTTTAATAAAACCCCATAAAACCCGAGCAACCCGGTTGCTCACAAACCCATCAAATTTTAACAAATTTTTGGTTAATTACCAAGTTTACCCTACATTTGCAAAAATTATCAACGTTAACAACTTTTTATTATGAAGAAATTATTCATTGTGGCTGCCGCAGCCTTAGGTTTGATGACAGCAAACGCTCAGCAAGCCGTTGAGCATACCAACTTCGCTGACAATTGGTCAATCGGTGTACAAGGTGGTGTTACCACTCCGCTCGTTCACCACGCCTTCTTCGGCAGCATGCGCGGGACTTTTGGTCTTGACATCCACAAACAAATCAGCCCCGTATTCGGCTTAGGCGTTGAGGGTATTGCCGCTATCAACACCTCATCATGGGACAGCCCCGTACGCAGCTACACTGCAATTGATCAGAGCTATGTAGGCGTATATGGTAACGCCAATCTTACCAACCTTTTCTGCGGCTTCAGCTGCGAGCCCCGCAAGTTCAGCATTGACGCTGTTGCCGGTGCAGGTTGGATCCACACCTACTGGGCAAAATCACAGGCTCCCGATTGGAACGACTTCGGCACCAAGGTTGGTTTGAACTTCAACTACAGCCCCTCACCCGCCGTTACTCTGTCACTGCGTCCCTCAATCCTGTGGAACATGACCGCTAACGATGTTGCCCAGACGAACGCCGCTTATGACGTACACTCTGCCACCTTCAACCTCTCAGTTGGCCTGATGTACAACTTTGGCAACGGCTTCAACTGCGTAACTTGCGCTCCCGACCTCTCAGGCGAGGTTGCCGAACTCAACGGCCGTGTTAACGCTCTGCGTGGCGAACTTGCCAACGCTACCGCACTTGCTCAGCAGAACGACGCTCGCGCCAAAGCTCTGGCCGCAGAACTTGAGGCTTGCAAGAACCGTCCCGTACAGACCAACACCGTGGTTAACAACAACCTCAGCAGCGTACGCTACGTATTCTTCAAGATTGGTAGCAGCGTGATCACCAACGACCAGCAGCCCAATGTTGAGATGATTGCAGCTTACCTCAAGAACCACAAAGACTCAAAGGTTATCATCAAGGGTTATGCCTCAAAGGTTGGTAACTATGAGAACAACGTGAAACTGGCTAACAACCGTGCACAGGCCGTTAAGAACGCCCTCGTGAACAAATACAAAATCAACGCTGACCGCATCACAGCTGAAGGCGAAGGCATCGGCGAGATGTTCTCAGAAGAGAGCTGGAACCAGGTTTCAATCTGCACCGTTGAAGACTAATCAGACTTAGTTCACACATCATAAAAAGCGCGCCAAATGGCGCGCTTTTTTTATATCCACTTTTCAGGATACCTTGTTCACAAGCTTGTGCTCAGACAGATTGCCTCATCTGCATATTAGAGGGACAGGGGGACGACATTTTAATGGGCTTCACAAAAATTTGTTAATTTTGCCTTCAGGGAAAGTTTGGATACCCCTACTAAATCTACCCCTGAAGTTTAATGTATGAATATCTTCAAATTATCAATCGTTATTGCTGCCATGTTGACGTTGTCGGCAGCGCGGGCCTCGCTGCCCGATTATGAGGTGATAAGTTCTAATGTGCCTGTTTCGGAATATGGGAATATAACACGGCTGTCGGTTGCATCTCAATATCTCGGCGGTAAAGTCATCGTGGATGTCTGGACTCCTGAGGATTACGACCCCTTGGCTGACCAAACATATCCGGTTGTCTATGCACATGACGGCCAGAATCTCTTTGACGCCAAATTCACTTTTGCAGGTGTCCCCTGGGGTATCGACAAGGCTTGTTATCAACTGAAAAGCAACCCTGACTTTGTAATGCCTATCATCGTGGGTATTAACAACAGAGGTGCCCAGGGGCTTCGTCCCAATGATTACTTCCCTGAGAATGCTCTTGATTACATCTCTCCTGACCAAAGAGATGATACCTTTATATATGAAACCTGTAACGATATATTTCTGGGTAACGAGGAGGCGGCTTTTGTAGCCACCGAACTAAAACCCTTGGTTGATGACTTGTATAAAACCTCCCCGGGGATATCAACTACGTTTGCCATGGGGTCAAGCATGGGGGCACTCGCATCTATGTATTTGCTGTGTGAATATCCTCAGACGTTTGGCGGAGCCGCCTGCTTGTCAACTCATTGGATAGGCTCGCTAAACCTCAATCCTGACTATACGATGAATGATGACGAGGTGTGCGCCAATGCCATCCTAGCCTATCTCAGCGACCATCTTCCCACCGACGGTGAACACAGACTTTATATGGACCAGGGCACAAAGGAATGGGACGCAGGGTATATCAAATATGAAGTGATAGCTCGCGAGATAGTACGCGACAAAGGATATACCGAGGCTAATAACCACCTCTATGTTTACGACGCACCTGGAGCGGGCCACAGCGAATGGTACTGGCAACAGCGTGTCAAAATCCCCTTAAAGTTCCTCCTATCACGGTCAGCTATAGAGTCAGCTGGCCTGAACGAAGTCTATTCCGAGCCGGTGTCCACCGGCAGCAACAGCTCAATCTACGACCTCACAGGCCGCAAATTCTCCTCATTTTCCACTGACCACCTCCCTACCGGCATCTACATTATCAACGGCAAGAAATCAGTCATTACGCGCTGACCTCCCATTTCGACTTATCCTCAGACCGGCGGGTATGGGCATCGGGTATCAGCACTTTTTGCGGCCGAAATCTCTGTGCTATCAGTTTTTTTTGTAATTTTGCCCTTAGATTTTGCCCCAAACTGTCCGGGCTAATTTTTCAACCCGTTAAACTGCTGTGGAAACCAAGTATATCTTTGTCACCGGCGGCGTTGTGTCGTCATTAGGAAAAGGAATTATCTCATCATCTTTAGCAGCCCTGCTGAAGGCCCGAGGATACAGGGTCACCATCCAAAAATTTGACCCGTATATCAACATTGACCCGGGAACCCTGAATCCGTACGAGCATGGTGAGTGCTATGTGACAGTTGACGGGCATGAGGCCGACCTGGACCTTGGCCACTATGAACGTTTCACCAACGTGCATACTACCCGCGCCAACAACATCACCACCGGCCGCATCTATCAGGCAGTTATCGACAAGGAGCGTCGCGGGGACTACCTCGGCAAGACAGTGCAGATTATCCCCCACATCACCGATGAGATCAAACGGGCTGTCAAGCAGCTTGGGCAAACCGGCAAATTTGACTTTGTCATCACTGAAATCGGGGGCACCGTGGGCGACATCGAGAGCCTGCCGTTCCTTGAGAGCGTGCGCCAGCTGCGCTGGGAGCTGGGCAACAATGCCCTGTGCGTGCACCTCACCTATGTCCCCTTTATCAAAGCCGCAAAGGAGCTCAAGACCAAACCCACGCAACACTCGGTTAAACAGTTGCAGCAGGTTGGTATACAACCTGACATCCTTGTGCTGCGCACCGAGCACGACATCCCGGTGCAGATGCGCAAAAAGATTGCCCAGTTCTGTAACGTAAGTCCCGATGCCGTTATCCAGTCAATAGATGTTGATACAATCTATGCCGTACCCAGCAAAATGCATGAGCAGCATCTTGACGAGATAGTACTGCGCAAAATGGATGTGCCCGTTGACGGCGAACCGGACATGAGCCATTGGGATAACTTCCTCAACAAAATCAAAGCCGCAAAAGACACGGTGAACATTGCCCTTGTAGGGAAGTATGTTGAGCTGCAGGACGCCTATAAATCAATCAATGAGGCACTGTTCCATGCCGCAACCTACAACGAACATCGCATCAAGATACATTATATCCATTCAGAAAAACTGCACGAGGATGATGTGCAGGAGAAACTCGGGGAGATGGACGGCATCATCATTGCGCCCGGCTTCGGCCAACGTGGCGTGGAGGGCAAGTTCATAGCCCTGAAATGGGCGCGAGAGCATGATGTCCCCACATTTGGCATTTGCCTGGGCATGCAGTGCATGGTTATTGAATTTGCACGCAATGTCCTCGGTCTACCTGAGGCAAACTCGGTAGAGCTGGACCATTCAACCCCCGACAACGTTATTGACCTGATGGAGGAGCAGAAAAACATCTCGAATATGGGTGGAACAATGCGCCTCGGGGCCTATGAGTGCCAATTGCGTGCGGGTTCACGCACACGCGCCATATATGGCAAGGATGTCATTGAGGAGCGACATCGCCACCGGTATGAGTTCAACAATGACTATCGCGACCGATTTGAGGGAGCCGGCATGCACTGCATAGGTGTTAACCCCGCCACCCAACTTGTCGAGGTTGTTGAGATTCCTGAAAAACGATGGTTTATAGGAACACAGTATCATCCCGAATACTCCTCAACAGTCGAGCAACCGCACCCGTTGTTCCTGGACTTCATCAAAGCCTCAATCGAATATTCACAACACAAGAAAAATACCGCCTCAAAATAAGAAAACGGGCATTACGTCATTACATTTATGGACAATAAAAACACATTGTGGGGTCTGCTGTTGATGGGCCTGATAATATTCGGATTTATGTATGTAAATCAGGATAAAGGTCGCAATCAAAAGACCGGACAGGAAATCGAGCAAGCCGAGCAGCAGGATGCCCGTCAGGCACAGTCACGGGCCCAAAACCTTCAGAATCTGCCCTTTGAGGAGCAACCCGACTCGCTGTTGCAACAGCGTTTTGGAGCCATGGCCGGCGCCTTTAAAGGCACACCGGGGACAACCCGCATCCACAATGATGTCATCACCCTTGAAATCAACAACAAGGGCGGTATGATTGCCGATGCAGTTCTCAAGGACTACAAATCATACACCAAAGAGCCTTTGCATCTGATTTCCCCCCAGACCGACACTCTGTCCCTGACACTCTCACTCCCCAATCAACGTCTGCAAACCAAGGACCTGTACTTCACACCCACAGCGCTCACCGACACCAGCGTCATCATGCGCTCAGACCTTGGCAACGGTGCATATCTTGACATTTGCTACAACCTGATGAAGGGCTCATACCTCGTGAGCATGAACATCGAGCAAAAAGGGATGGCACAATATACCGGGCAAAGCGCATCAGAGTATACCCTGAACTGGAATCAGAAAATGCGTCGCCATGAGGCCGGACGTGTCTTTGAAGAACGCAACTCAGCGCTCTACTACATGTTTATTGACGGGGATGTCAACAACCTTTCAGAGAACAAAAACAAGGAAAAATCTGAGGAAAAACTGCGTTGGGTCGGTTATAAAAACCAATTCTTCTCAAACGTGCTGATTTCAAAGACCGACATTGACCGTGCCGAGTTGTCGTCACAAGTGCTTGAGAAAGACCCCGATTACATCAAGACCATGCAGTCATCCATGATACTGCCCTACAACCCCAACGCCAAGACGGTGGGCGAGTTTGTGCTGTACATGGGCCCCAACTCATACCCCCTCCTCAGCGATATACAGGACAACATCATCAAGGGTGAGGACATGCACCTGACCAAGGTTATACCCCTTGGCTGGACGCTATTCCGCTGGATTAATACCCTGATTATCATCCCCGTATTCTCGCTGCTGAGCACGTTCATCAGCAACTATGGCATCATCATCCTGTTGCTAACCATCTTCATCAAACTGCTGCTGTTCCCCTTTACCTACAAGAGCTACATGTCGCAGGCAAAAATGCGCGTTCTTGCCCCGGAAGTAAAGGCTATCAATGAGAAATATCCCGGCCAGGAAAACGCCATGAAGCGCCAGACCGAGACCATGGCTCTGTACAGCCGCGCGGGAGCCAGCCCATTCTCGGGCTGCCTGCCCATGTTGTTGCAGATGCCCGTGCTCATCGCCATGTTCTCATTCTTCCCCTCAGCAATTGAGCTAAGGGGACAGTCCTTCCTGTGGGCAAAAGATCTGTCTGCCCCTGATGTCATCTTTACCCTCCCCTTCAGCATCCCCTTCTATGGCGACAAGGTATCCTTGTTCTGTTTGCTGATGACAGCTGTAAACATCATCTACACCAAAATCAACATGCAGACCCAACCCTCAGCCGCCGGTGGCGCTGGGATGAAGTGGATGATGTACCTGATGCCGGTAATGTTCCTGTGCTTCTTCAATGACTATGCCTCGGGCCTCAGCTACTATTACTTCCTGTCACTGCTGATAACCATACTGCAAACCTACATTTTCCGCAAAGTGGTTAAAGAGGATAAAGTGCGAGCAGCCATGAAGGCCAACGCCGGCAAAAAGGGCAAGAAGAAATCCGGTTTCATGGTCCGCCTTGAAGAGGCCCAAAAGCGCCAGGAAGCCATGCTTCGCCAACAACAGAAACAAAGACGCCGCTAA
>CAYMNF010000016.1:18520-33970 GCA_964391735.1 uncultured Bacteroides sp.
TCAATCGTGTACGGGTCGAATGGACCGACCGCCAAACCGAACATACGTGCCACACACAAATGAGTCCGGCCTTAACAACAGAAACCACATATCCCTGTTACCATCAACCTGTGAGCTATAATAGTTTCCATCTTTACCAACATCATAAAAAGCTGAGCCATTGATACTTCCCGCTGCGGGTAAAAAGATTGATTTGCCATTTGGACCCGTGACACGGTAACCGTTAATCCCGTTATAGGTTGTCCATGTTATTTGACATTTTTCTCGTAACTCACCTAACTGCTCAATGGTGGGCATCTTCCAACCGTTACCCCAGTTCACCGATGCGGCATCGTATGCCGAATTGAGGAAACCTTTTCTGTTAATGATTCCCATTGAAATCAACTCTGAGACTGTCTTTCCAAAAGTAAGACTGTTCCCCTCGGTATACTCATTCTTTGGGCGCGTCTCGCCCCAGGCATAGAAGTCACCGGACTGCTCGGGGGAGGAAGCCCCGAGATTACAAACCGCCCATTTTACACTCAGACCCAAATCTACGTATTTGTGTCCGCCGATTGTTCCCTCAGTCTCTTTGCCACGCTTTGCCGGTTGAGTTTTTCTCTGGCCTGAAGATGGTTGAGTAGTTCTCGGTCTTAACGAGGTGGTGCCCTGTCGCTTTACTTGACCCTGTGCACACAACTCAGGCGACATAGCCATAGAAGTGAGTATTGTAGCAACCACGAGTATAAGAGCTTTGATGTTATTCATATTAAAAGGGGTAAACAATCACTGACAAATTTATTATTTTTTACCCTCCTCACCAAACCGGGCCTGATATGAAGCGGATTTTGATTGTTGGGGATAATTTTTGTAATTTTGCAGAAACGGGAGATAACAATCTTTCTTACCTATCACTTGAAAATTTAACGTTATGAACGTTGCCATAGTTGGAGCCAGCGGTGCCGTTGGACAGGAGTTCCTGAGAGTGCTCGCCGAGCAAAATTTCCCTATTGACGAGTTGCGGCTTTTCGGCTCGAAACGCAGTGCCGGGCGTAAATACGCCTACCGCGGCAAAGAATACATTGTTGAGGAGTTGACGCATGATAACCCCGATGCTTTCAAGGGTGTTGACATTGCATTCACCTCAGCCGGGGCCTCGACATCGCGTGAGTTTGCCAAGTTGATAACGCGCCATGGCACCCTTATGATCGACAACTCAAGTGCCTTCCGCATGGACCCTGACGTGCCTCTGGTAGTACCCGAGGTCAACGGGGAGGATGCCTTTAATGCGCCACGCCATATTATCGGGAATCCCAATTGCACGACTATCCAGATGGTGGTAGCCCTGAAGCCGATTGACAATCTCTCGCCCATCACACGTGTACATGTTGCCACCTACCAGGCTGCCTCGGGGGCCGGGGCGTCAGCCATGGAGGAGCTGCGCACACAACGCGCACAGATGGTGCGCGGCGAAGAGCCAACCGTTGAAAAATTTGCATATCAGCTTGAGGACAACCTGATTCCCCATGTTGATGTTTTCTTGGACAACGGGTATACCAAAGAGGAGATGAAGATGTTCAACGAGACCCGTAAAATCATGCACCGCCCCGACCTGTGTGTCAGTGCCATGTGTGTGCGTGTCCCTGTGCTGAGAGCTCACAGCGAGGCTGTGTGGGTCGAGACTGAGCAGCCGGTTAACCTCGAGGCCGCTCGCCAAGCCTTTGCTGAGGCTCCCGGTCTTATTTTGGTTGATGACCCCCAAAACAAAAAATACCCCATGCCCAAGGATGCAGCGGGGACCGACCCTGTGTATGTGGGCCGTCTGCGCGCTGACCTTTCAAATGACAAGGGGCTGACATTCTGGGTTGTGGCCGACCAGATTAAGAAAGGTGCAGCCCTGAATGCCGTGCAGATTGCACAATACATCCTGAAGCACAAAGGCTGACAGCCACCCTAAATATCTCTGGGTCGGCGGTTTACCGCCCATACCTCCCTACCTTTAACAAAATATCGCGAAAGCTTTGCCACTTGTCAGCAATCCGGTAACAATCTTTTTGGTGGTGCTTGCCATCATTTTGATTGTGCCTATGCTGTTGCAGCGATGGAAGATACCTAATGTTATCGGCCTGATACTTGCCGGTGTGGCAGTCGGCCCCTACGGCTTCAACATTCTGGCCCATGATATGAGCTTTGAGGTGTTTGGGCAGGTGGGTCTGCTATACCTCATGTTCCTTGCGGGACTTGAGATTGATATGTACCACCTGCGCAAGAACTTGCATAACGGGGCCATTTTCGGTTTCTTCACCTTTGTTATCCCGCTGATATTAGGGTTTGTTTCGGGCAGATTGTTTTTAGGACTGGGATATACCCCCTCGCTACTGTTGGCCGCCATGTTCTCGGCACACACTCTTTTGGCCTACCCTATAGTGTGGCGATTCGGCCTGACCCGTTCCCCGGCAGTCGTGATTGCCGTTGCGGGTACTATCATTGCCGTGTTGGGTTCACTTATGGTTCTGGCGGCTGCTTCAGACATCGTGCGCATCGGGTCGTTTCAACTTACCTCACAACTGCGGCTGTTAGCCGTGATAATCCTGTTTGCGGGGGGTGTGATGTATCTGTATCCGATAATCACCCGCCGGTTCTTTCGTAAATATTCCGACCCGATTGCCCAGTTTGTCTATGTCCTGGCAATGGTATTCCTTGCGGCGGCCGTTGCACGATGGATAGGGATTGAGGGAGTATTCGGGGCTTTCCTCGGCGGACTCGTACTCAACCGGTTTGTCCCGCCCCGCTCCCCGTTGATGTCCCGCCTGGAATTTGTGGGGAATGCCCTGTTTATACCATACTTTTTGCTCGGTGTCGGTATGCTGATAAACCTCAAGGTGTTTACCCACGGGTGGAGCCTTGTATACATTGCGGGGGTCATCACGGCTGTGGCGATGACCTCAAAATGGATAGCAGCGTGGTGCACACAAAAGGCCTGCAAACTCTCCAAGTCAGACCGCTCACTGCTGTATCAGCTTAGTAATGCCCACACGGCGGTAGCCCTGGCCGTCACCACCATCGGTTACCAGATGGGGTTGTTTGGTGAGGAACTGCTCAATGCGGTTGTGGTGATGATTTTGCTGACCTGCATAGTATCATCGGTGGGCACCGAGCGTGCCGCGCGCAGGCTGCAGCTGCAACTGTTGAGGCAACGCGACTCGGCAGACCACTCATCGGCTCAACGACCACCCTCCACGCTCATCACCGTGGCCAACCCCCTCACCACCCCTCAGTTGGTTGATCTCGCCCTGATGATGCGCGGGCCGGCTACCCCTGAGAGCCCCGTTTTTGCCCTGCATGTTCGCAGCGAGAACAGCCCCAAGTCCATGGACATGGCTAAGGCCTCATTAGAGCTTGCCGAGAAATCGGCATCGGCAGTCGACTCAATGATTACGCCCATACAACGTTATGATATAAACATAGCCACGGGGATAACTAACACTATCGCCGAGAGGGGCATAACCGAGTTGGTGATAGGTATGCACCGCCAGGCAACAGCCGTGAGCTCATTCTTCGGCAACATCATTGAGCAACTGTTGATGTCTACCAACCGCATGGTAGTTCTGTCACGATGCTACATACCCCTGAATACTATCAGCGGTATAACCGTCTACGTGCCACCACGCGCCCAATTTGAGACAGGTTTTGCCCGTTGGGTACAGGCCCTTGGCTACGTTGCCCGTGAGTTGGGATGCCGCATGGTTTTCTACTGTGATGCCGAGTGCCCGCGACTGATCAAAGGAGTTCTGGCTCATTGGAAAATTGGGGTACGTATCGACTTCAAGACACTTGACAACCCTGATGACTACGTCTTGTTAGCCAACAAAGTACAGGATGACGACCTCTTTGTGGTAATCACCGCGCGCCGAACATCGTTGTCCTTCAATCCCGAGATGGATGCCCTCCCCGACTTCCTCAGGCGATATTTCTCACGCAACAATTTGTTAATTATTTACCCGGAACAATACGGCGAGCCACAGGACGTTGAAACCATGGCGGCAAATATGTCAGCCGACTTTCAGGTTCCACCCGTCCCGGTATTGTCCCGGCTTCGTAAAATTCTGAAAAAATAGACTTCACGAAAATACATCTGCTATGGATGCTGAAGAAAAACTGAAAATTGAAGAGCGCGTAATCGAGCTTTTACGCACCGTTTTTGACCCCGAGATACCTGTGGATATATATTCCTTAGGCCTAATATACAAGATAGATATTGATGATGACAAGGTTCTGCACATTGACATGACCTTGACGGCCCCGAATTGCCCGGCTGCCGACTTTATCATTGAGGATGCGCGCCTTAAACTTGAGACCATCAAGGAGCTGAAGGGGGTTGACATCAAGTTGGTATTTGAGCCTGAATGGACCAAAGACATGATGAGCGAAGAGGCGAAACTTGACCTTGGTTTTCTGTAATGGCCGCCCCGAGTGCCATATTTATAAGTGACATGCATTTGGGCGCCCGATATGTAGGGGATGCCCGTCAGCATGAGAGGCAGGTTTGTCATTTCCTTGACACGCATGTGCTTGAGGCCGGCGTGCCCCGCCTGTACATGTTGGGGGACGTGATTGACTTTTGGTGGGAATACAAGAATGTCGTTCCACGCGGCTTCACACGATTTTTCGGCACCATAGCCCGGCTAACCGATGCCGGTGTGCGCGTGGTCTGGTTCAAGGGGAATCATGACATCTGGATGACCGGATACCTGCATGAGGAACTCGGCGTTGAGATAGTCGACGAAGACTTGGTTGAGGATATTGAGGGCACACGCATTTATATGGCACATGGCGACAATTTCGGGCCGCAGCCCAAACCTTACCGCTTGCTGCGTCGGGTCTTCCGCAATGAAACCGCCCGCCGCGTGTATTCAGCCCTTCACCCGCGTTGGGGTATCGGGATAGCACACAAATGGTCGTCACACTCACGGAAACACGGTGAGACACAGCCCTGCACACAGGCAATTGACAACCTCATAGACTATGCCGAGGCATATTCAGCGTGCCACCCTGACATCGACGCATACATCTTCGGCCACCTGCACACACCAAAAACAGCCACCCTGAATCAGCAGGTACCGTTGCTGATTCTCGGTGACTGGTATTCCGGGCCCTCGTGGGCTGAGTTAAAGGGGTCTACCCTTAAGCTGCATTAATGGTCAATGCGCAAAAAGCGGCCGTCACGACCAAACTCAAGTTCCTCGCCTGACGACAGCTCAACCTCATATTTGTCCTTCTTGATGTTGAGTTCAACCACCTTACGGCCCTTATAATTCTTTAACAGGTACTCACGTATCGGTTTCAACAACAATGATGCGGGCACACCGTTACGGCCGGCTTCAACCTCAACAATCTCCCCTTTTGAGTTTAAGCCCACCTCTGTTCCGTTGGTGAGAACTACCTCATATTCGGTACTGCCCAAAAACTTGTCATCAATCTTAATGAAGTTGATTTTTGCTTTGCCAAAATGGCGAGTCAGAGCGGTGCGGGCTGCCTGGGGCAACTCGTTGGCGTTGTAGCTGATGCGGTCAGCAGCCGAGGCACATACAGCAATTATGGCTGCGAGTGCAAATGCTAATAATTTCTTCATTTTCAATTATTTATAACGTTATAAACTATTCAAGTAAAAGCGCCTGATAAAAGCGCTGTGAGGGGAAACCTATCAGCTCACCCATACGCGGAGAGGCGAAAATAAGCAAGGACAGAAGCCCGGGGTCCAAATTATAGTCTACCGAGCCGGTTCGGCCTCCGTCAGACTTCTCTACGCTACCCTTTGATAACCGGTATACTCCGTCATTCTCAGGCAACAATGGGTCGGTAAGCTTTATAACGCACTTCAGTGCGGGATTTTCTGCGGCAAGCACCTCAAACAATGGCATTGGGTTCACTATCCTCAACATTCCCGTTGGGACGAGGTTTGAGGTGCGCGTTGACTTCACAGGCATGGTAAAAACCTTGAACGGGAGGTTGGGATTGAGGTTGCGCAGCTCACGCAACGCACCGGTGGCGGCATCATCGTCTCGCGCCACAACATCCTTCACCACCACGCCGTCAGAGCGATGCACACCAAATGCAAATCCGGCAGTGCGCCCCTCATCATCAGCCACAACGGCAACATCACCCCCATCGAGCCTTATGTCCTCAAGAATATTAAGGTACTCTGCCGGGGTATGCAGCAGCCGACCGGGGACAGCGCTCTCAAACTCGCAAAAAGCCTCGGCGACTGTCTGATGCCCAATGTCATGCACGGCATGATAGTGTCTGACAGTGTTGAACGGATGCATTGAGGTGTAACGGCCGACCGCGGCATAAATAGCTTTGGCGAACCCAAACTTCTTATAAAATTCATATAACCTCTCTGTGGCAGGGATAAGGGTCACCAAGGTGTCTCCCCTTTCACGGGCTACCCTCAGGGACTCGCCAATAAGCTGCCCCATATAGCCTCGCCCTCTGTACTTCTTGCGTGTATTTGCGCCACAGAGGTATGAGACCGGTACCCTCACACCATGGAAGTTAGCCGAATACTGACGCAGGAAAAGGGCCGCCACAGGGTTTTGCTCACCTATGGAATTCAGGGTGATGATGTCCTCATCTGAGACTGCCTGCTCAAAGAAGAAGTCATTCCAGCTTTTGGGGTCTCCAAAAGCCTCCCTCCACATCTGCTTCAGTTCGTTTGTTTCAGCCATTAACTGTCATTCCGTTTATAATAGAACGCTTATTGAGGTATTTCTGTTTCTGTCAGATTTGAAAAAAAGCGGGGTTTTGTTATTTTTGCAATTGTAAAACCTTGACCCAAAGCCAAAAGTTTGAAAGGACCTTCCTCCATATTCCTTATCGGGCTACCCGGGGTGGGGAAAACCACCCTTGGCCGTGCTGCCTCCCGGCAATGCGGCATTCCATTTATTGACCTGGACGAGAGGGTTGAGGAGATAGCCAACATGTCGGTAAGAGAAATCTTTGAACGACACGGCGAGGAGTATTTCCGTGGCCTTGAACGCCGGGCACTGCAGGATATACCGCATCCCGCAATCATTGCCACCGGGGGTGGAACACCGTGTTACGGTGACAACATGCGCCTGATGACTGAGATGGGGAAAGTGGTACACCTGACGGCTGATACCCAACGCATAGTTGACCGAATTTTAGACGCCGCAAACACGCGCCCTATGTTTAAGGATTTAGACGCAGAGGCTGTACGGCAAAAACTCCTCTCTCTGTGGGGTTCCCGACAACCCTTCTACACTCTTGCCCCTTACAGTTTTGACACTACCCTTTTGGACACGGAAGCTGAATTGGCCCGCACCGTTCAATCCTTCATAAATCTATACATCAACCTATGATAGACAACGAGTACATACTGCTTGAACAGCTGCAACCGGTTGCCACCGAGCAACGTCGCATGACCATTGGCATGCCCTCCCCCACCGGTAACGAACGTCGCGTGCTGTTGACCCCTGAGGGTGTGGGGCTGTTGTGCAGCCACGGTTTCACGGTACTCGTTGAGAAAAATGCCGGGGCCACGGTGCATTACCCTGATGAAAGATACCTGCGCCATGGGGCGAGATGTGTAAGCCGGCGCGAGGCTCTGGATTGTGACCTGGTGCTCAACATGTCGGCCATGACGACTAAAGATGTCCTGTGCATGCGTCGCGGGGCCTTGCTGCTGACCATGCTCCGGCCTTGGCTGCAAACCCCGCGTTCGGTAGCAGCCCTGCTTGAGCGCAAAATCACCACCCTGGCACTTGATACCGTGCAGGACAGCGAGGGGCACACCCCTTTCTATGATATTCTGGCTGAGGTTGACGGCCGTGCCTCTGTGGTGATGGCATCCTCCCTGCTGGCAAACGGTGAAACGGGCAAGGGGATTCTGTTGGGAGGGGTGGCCGGTGTGGTGCCTTGTGAGACGGTGATTATCGGCTCGGGCATCAGCGCATGCGCTGCCGCCAAATGTGCCTATGGGTTAGGATCCTTGGTGCGAATGTTTGACGATGATGTGTATCGCCTGAGGCGCGCCACGCGCTCATTAGGCTCTTGGTTGGTTAGCTCGGCCTTGCAGCCGCAGGTGCTTACCAACGCTTTGCGCTCAGCCGATGTGGTGATAGCAACCCCAACCGATACCAAAGTATTGATAGACCGTGAAGCGGTGCAGTGTATGAAGAGCGGGGTCGTGATTATTGACCTTGCCGGCGAACCGGGTGTACCTACCTTCCCCTCGCTACCGGTGGTGGATATGGGCGCAAAACTTCCTGACAAGATTGAGCATGTCGCACTGGTGAATCCCGGGGGTGCCGTGGCTCGCACAGCAGCCATGGCCCTGAGCAATACACTGATGACGTTGCTTACCAAAATGATGCAGTGCGGTCAATCGGTCAATGATTCCCTGCGGGCAATGCCCGGCCTGCGTCAAGCGGTTTTCACCTTCCGCGGCAGCATCACCAACCGACGTGTCGCCGATGTTTGCCATGCGCGTGCCATCGATATTAACTTCTATCTGGCCCTGAGCTGAACAACACTGGTTATGGGCAAAAAATATTATGTAGTTTGGGAGGGCAATGAACCCGGGGTTTATGACAATTGGGATGATGCCCAAGAACAGATAAAGGGTTATCCGGGAGCAAAATATAAATCATTCCCGAACAAGGATGCCGCCGTTGAGGCTTTCCGCAACGACAGCTCGCAATACATAAACCTCTTCAAAGCCTGGAAGAATCGCGAAAAGGAGAAGGAGGTAAACTATGACAGCATCCCCGAGATTATACAGAATGCCGTGGCCGTGGACGGTGCCTGTTCAGGCAACCCCGGGCGCATGGAATATCGTGGTGTGTTTGTTGCAACTGGGACGCAGGTTTTCCACTTCGGGCCGGCCGAGGGTGGAACCAACAATATTGCCGAATTTTTAGCCTTGGTACATGCCATGGCGTGGCTCAAACAGATTAATCGGCCTGACATTGCCATCTATACTGACAGCCGCACAGCTCTGGCATGGGTACGCAATCGGCATGCCAAAACAACGCTGACACCGACGCCCCAAAATGAAAAGCTGTTGCGACTGGTGGCTCGTGCCGAGGCGTGGCTATCAGCCAACCCGCACTGTCCCAACAGAATTATAAAGTGGGAAACTGATAAATGGGGTGAGATACCCGCCGACTTTGGCCGGAAATAAGGTCAGTCAGCCGACAAACCGGGAAGATTGGTTTTGGTAGCCCGTGCCCCCAGGGCCCGCAACTGCTCGGCCTTGCGCACAAGGTTTCCGGGGCCCTGATTCAGTTTTTTCATGGCGTTTTGCCATGACTTGTCGGCATCAGAGATTGCCTTGTTTATCTTTGCCATGTCCTCGGCAAATCCGGCAAATTTATCATACATAGTGCCGGCAAGCCGCGCAATCTCTATTGCGTTGCGTGTTTGGCGGTCATGCCTCCATACCTGTTCAACCAACTTCAGGGTGGCAACAAGGTGTGTCGGCGACACTATCAGTACACGGTGAGAATACGCATCATTCCACAGCTTTGGGTCATGCCGCATGGCGGTGAGGTAAGGACCCTCGCCGGGAATAAACATCATGACGAAGTCTGACGTGCGGTCTGGGCCAATCAGGTCCTGATACGATTTGCGGCGCAACTCATCAACATGGTTCCTCAACGAGCGGCAGTGGCGTGACAGAGCCTCCATCTCGGCAGCCGGGTCACTGGCCTGCACGGCCTCCATATAATCCTTCAGGGATGTCTTGGCATCTATCACCATACAGTGATTATCCGGATAATAGACCACAGCATCAGGACGCACATTGGCCCCCTCCTCGGTTGGTACCACCACCTGCATGCGATATTCACGGTCACGCTCCAGGCCTGACTGCTCAAGGATGGTCTCCAGCACCATCTCCCCCCAGTCACCTTGCACGCGTGTATTTCCACGCAAGGCGCGGGTCAGGCGATCGGCCTCAGTGCCGATGTCCTTGCCGGTTTTCACAAGGTCGGCGATGCGTTGTTGCAACGAGAAACGCTCACGCGCCTCAGTTTCATAGCACTCACGCACCCGCTTCTCAAACTTATCGATTGTCTGATGCAGAGGGTCCAGGATTTGTCGCAGCTGCTCACGGTTTCCTTGTTGCAACATGTCGGTATTTTGCTGCATCAGGCGGCCGGCCCACTCGTTGAAGCGCATCTCAGCCCGCACGGCACTGTCAGCCTCGGCAGCCGAGAGCCGCTCCTGCAGCCTGGCAACCTCAATCTCTTTTTGCCGGCCCAGGCGGTTTTGCGTGATACCCCACCACAGTGCGCCGGCCGCTACCAAGGATATTATAATAAGTGCTATAACCATCTCGCTTTATGAAAAAGGCTGCCGGGAGGTGCGTGTATCACCCTTCCCGGCAGCTGTTATATTCTTGTTATTTTTATCAGTCCCAAGCCTCGATGATGCCCAAGAAGTCTTCAGCCTTAAGCGATGCACCGCCAATCAGGCCGCCATCAACATCAGGTTTAGCAAAAATCTCTTTGGCATTTGAGGGTTTGCATGAGCCGCCATAAAGGATTGAAATCTCATCAGCGACCTCAGCGCCATATTTATTGGCAATGACGCCGCGGATGTGGGCATGCATATCCTCAGCCTGCTCAGCGGTGGCAGTCTTGCCGGTGCCGATAGCCCATACCGGCTCGTATGCGAGGATAAGTTTCTTGAAGTCCTCAGCTGACAGGTGGAACAATGCTTCCTCAATCTGTGCTTTAACAACGTCATTGTATGTGCCGTTCTCGCGCTCCTCAAGTTTCTCACCGATGCAGAATATCGGGGTGAGGTTGTTCTCAAGGGCCAAATCAACCTTTGCCTTGAGAATCTCTGAGGTCTCACCGTAGTATTGACGGCGCTCGCTGTGGCCCAGGATAACATACTCAACACCGGTTGATGCAACCATCGGGGCAGACACCTCACCGGTATAGGCACCCTTGGCATGGTCAGCACAGTTTTCGGCACCGACACGCACGGGTGAGTCGTCAACAACAGCCTTTACTGAGGTAAGATGGGTAAAGGGTACACAAACAATAACCTCGCAATTGGGTTTCTTACCCTGCAGTGAATCACAAATATCTGCTGCAAGTTGGATACCTTCTTGCAAAGTGGTGTTCATTTTCCAGTTACCGGCAACAATCTTTTTTCTCATTTTTTGCTTAAAAAATATAGGTTTTACTCACCTGCAAAGGTAAAAAAAATCTCAGAGACGGGCAACCCGCCGACACACCGCAAACTACTTGAAGATTAGCTTGGCAACCGTGGGTGACTGCTCGGTGATGGCCGCCCTCAACCCGGCCCGATAATCTGTCATAGCCTTGGGCCCGATCTGCATGCCGTATGCCGATGCGCATGAGTGAGCATGCAACAGTGCGGCCCTGAGCTTCACGGTGTCGGTGCCGCATGTGCGCACCATCTCAATACCGTCAGCGCGGCCCTGCTCAAATGCCTGCTTCTCGGTGATTCCGTCGGCGGGCATGGCCAGCGTATCAGCCGGTACCATCAGTGTCTTATCCCTATTATGTCCGCAGCTGCACAGAGTTGCCAGCAAGACAAGGACAGGCAGCAAGGCAGCTAATTTATATATCTTCATTTCTGTAACCCGGGTGGTTAGTTTATTCATTCTTTTTTTGTAAAATCTTGAAGATTTCAGCCCGCACATGCTCCATCAGCCAGCGGGGGGTGGATGTGGCACCGCAGATACCTATGCTGTTGGCGTCGGTAAGCCATTGCGGGTCTAATTCGCCCACCGAGGACAATAGATACGTCCGGGGATTGACCTGCCGGCATTGGCTGTATAACACGCGGCCGTTTGACGACTTTGCCCCACTGACAAAAAGTATTACATCATGGTCGCCGGCAAACTTCCTGAGGTGTTCAAGCCGGTTCTCAACCTGGCGGCAAATGGTGTCATAGAAGTTGAAGGAGACACCGGGTTGCATCCTTTGCGAGATGTCGCGGGCTATGCGGTGCAATCCCTCCACAGACTTTGTGGTTTGGGAATAAAGCTCGATTGGCTTGGAATAGTCAAGCTTGTCAAGCTGCTCGGGTGAGTCCACCACAATTGCACGTCCATGGGTCTGCCCCACAAGTCCGTTAACCTCGGCATGTCCCTTTTTGCCATATATAACTATCTGAGTATCAGGACCGGCAGTGCTGTAGGTCTTCTTGATGCGCTGCTGCAGCTTCAGCACAACGGGGCAGGTTGCGTCAACCAACTCTATACCCCGCAAACGGGCAGTGGCGTATGTTTCGGGAGGCTCGCCGTGGGCACGCAGCAGTACGCGTACATTGCTGAGTTTGGCAAAGTCATCATGCTCAATGGTTTTCAACCCTTTTTGGGCAAGCCGTTCAACCTCGTCATTGTTGTGCACAATGTCCCCGAGGCAATAGAGCTCGCCACCGCGTGACAACTCCTCCTCAGCCTTGTTTATTGCACTGACAACCCCGTGGCAGAAGCCCGAGTGCTCATCGATCTGCACCGTTGGCATTGTCATTTTGCCGAGAGTTCTGCTATTCGTTCTTTAAAAAGGGCCAGCAAAAAATCATCCTGCTGCTGCAGGGTCATCTCTGAGTTGTCAAGGCGCACGGCATCATCGGCACAGCGCAGGGGACTCTCCTTGCGTGTCGAGTCGATGTGGTCTCGCTCACGCACATTCGCCAAAACCTCGTCATACTCGGGGTTGAGGCCCTTGGCTTTCAGTTCCTCAAAGCGACGGCGAGCACGTGTCTCGGCAGATGCGTTGACAAATACCTTGAGGGCGGCGTCAGGAAAGACTGCCGTGCCTATGTCACGCCCGTCCATTACTATACCGCCGTCAAGCCCGTAGGCCTGCTGCGCATCGGTAAGTGCGCGGCGAACAGCCTTGATGGCTGACACCGGGCTGACGTTGTTGCTGACCTCAAGTGATCGAATCCGTTCCTCTACGTCAACCCCGTTGAGCATGGTGCGCTGGCCGTCGGGGGTAACCTTGAAGTCAATGTGTATATCAGGAAGGGCAGCCGACAACCGGTCAACATCAGGTTGCCCGTCGGGACCAATCATACCGTGCTCCATGGCATAGAGTGTGACGGCCCGATACATGGCGCCTGAGTCAACATATCTATAGCCCACGGCATGTGCCAGACGTTTTGCCATGGTGCTCTTGCCCGATGATGAGTACCCGTCAATGGCGACGATAATCTTAGGGTCAACGCATAAAGTCATATATACTGGTGGTTATATTAAGCATAAAGGTTGTGGCTCCCTTATGGGGCTGTGCCAAGGCCACACCAAGGTTAAACATCTTGACCTTGAACCCGACGCAGGCTGAAAAACCGCTGAGGAAACTGCGTGAGTAGGTAGCCATATCGGTGCGCGTTTTGTAGTTGTAGCCCAATCCGATGCGGAATCGGTCACTTGGCACAAAATCAACGCCGAAAATAAGGTGGCGGAAAAGATTTGAGGCGAATGAGTCTTTCATCTCAGGTTGCTTCCCCTCGGTGCCGTCACCGGCGTCAAGATAGGGTAACTTCCAGCGGGTAAGGTTCCAAGCCGTAACCGAGAAGCGTATGGGCGTCTTGTCAAGTCCCTTGGTGATACCCAAGCGCAGGTCAAAGGGCAATCGGTCGTATGAGTCGGTGAAGCGTTTTACCTGCCCACCTAAGTTCGCAACGACAAATGAGAAGGAGAAGTCATTGTCAGGGTTATAATAGTTTATACCCAAATCCGTGGCAAGGGCAATGGCATTGTACTGTTCATAGTCGCTGTACAGAAAC
This sequence comes from uncultured Bacteroides sp., assembly GCA_964391735.1. Taxonomy (GTDB): domain Bacteria; phylum Bacteroidota; class Bacteroidia; order Bacteroidales; family Muribaculaceae; genus CAG-1031. Next base: position 32,300 of record CAYMNF010000016.1, read on the forward strand.
TTCAGGGCCACACCACCGCGCCAATTGCCGATGATGTCGCGGCTGTAATATCCGCTGAAAGCTATATCCTTTGGGGAAAACTCCCCTGAGACAACTCCACCCTCGTCGGCCAACTTCATGCTCCCGTACCCGAAGTACTGCAAGCCAATACCCCAACCGCTGTTTTCCCCGATGCCGTTGGCAAACTTGGCACCGGCAAAATTGCTGCCGCCAATATAGTGCATATAATTTAACCCCACCTGCCGCTCCATCTCCGGGCCCAGCAAAGCGGGGTTCATGTCAATGTTGTTCACATCATCCTCAACCGATGAAATGTTCAGTCCACCAAGGCCATAGCCGGTGGTGCTTTGGGATATGTTGAGGAAATTATATGCCGGCGAGGATTCGGCCGACGCTATACACGCCGACGCCAGCAATGCCATAAAGAAAACAGCAAGTTTCTTCATACACCTTCAAAACGTCCTTTCCCGGGTTTTATTGCCCCATGCCGGTTAATATCCACCAATTTCTCCGGACGGGAGGGTCAAAACGTTAAACAGTGAGACCGCACCGGGGTGCAACCTCACTGTTATCTTTAACTCTGACCCTATTTTTAGGGTCGACTAAGCGAATTTGACGGGTGATTATTTCTTGAAGAAACGTTTGTACAGACCCTCAAAACCCTGGCCGTGACGAGCCTCGTCCTTTGCCATTTCATGAACGGTGTCATGGATAGCGTCCAGATTGAGCTCTTTAGCACGCTTGGCAATACGCATCTTGTCAGCGTTGGCACCGGCCTCGGCAGACATACGTTTCTCAAGATTGGTCTTGGTGTCCCAAACACAGTCACCGAGCAGCTCGGCAAACTTTGAGGCATGCTCAGCCTCCTCAAAAGCGTAACGCTTGAAGGCGTCGGCAATCTCGGGATACCCCTCACGGTCAGCCTGGCGGCTCATGGCCAGATACATACCAACCTCGCTGCACTCACCGTTGAAGTGGGCAAGCAGGTCTTTCTTCATCTCCTCGTCGGTATCCTTTGCAACGCCGATAACATGCTCGGTAACGAACTCAAGGGCCTCATCCTCTTTCAGTTCTTTGAACTTTGAGCGCGGAGCCTTGCAAACCGGGCACTGTTCGGGTGCCTCATCGCCCTCGTGTACATATCCGCAAACGACGCAAATAAATTTCTTTTTCATTGATAATAAGTGTATTAGAGAATTATTGTTATCTATGATTTTAATATTACATGTTCATGCCGCCGTCAACCTGGATAACCTGGCCGGTAACATATCCTGACATGTCACTGGCAAGGAAGGTTGCCACATTGGCGATGTCCTCAACAGTGCCACCGCGGCGCAACGGAATCTTTTTAACCCATTCTTCACGCACATTGTCGGGCAGAGCGGCCGTCATCGCTGTCTCAATAAATCCGGGGGCGATGGCGTTGGCGCGTATGTTGCGGCTGCCAACCTCCTGGGCAACGCTCTTTGCCAGAGCAATAAGCCCGGCCTTTGACGATGCATAGTTGGCTTGACCGGCATTGCCGTGAACGCCTACAACAGATGCCATGTTGATGATTGAACCCTGGCGCTGACGCAACATTATGGGCAACACGGCCTTGATGTAGTTGAATGCACTCTTGAGGTTGACGGCGATGACGGCATCCCATTGTGCCTCGGTCATGCGCATCAT
>CAYMNF010000017.1:0-33466 GCA_964391735.1 uncultured Bacteroides sp.
TCGGGACCTCCGGGTTATGAATCCGACGCTCTAACCAACTGAGCTATCCCGCCGCTTTTTGATTCCGTGTGCAAAGGTAGGGCGAATTTATTTATTGTGCAAATTTTTTTACAGGCCCTTTCCTTTTCATCTTGCAAAGTTGCGCAGGAACTCCATGGCCGGGCCAAATGTGCTCAGTTGCTCGGTGGCCCGTAGCAGTGATTCACGACTCCATGTGCAGGGCGTTAATGCGTTGTCGACGTATAACTGCAATTTTACCCCTTCAACCGGTTGCTCGTCGCCTCGGGCGGTGAGGGCCTCAAGGATGCGGGTGCAAACCGGTTCTATCCTATCACCGGGGCCCGGGAGGTCGCCGTCCTCAATGGCATCTTCGGTGGCAAAGTGGTAGTAAACGCGATCAGGCGAAATCATAATATCGGCGCGTGCCCTCTCGGGGATTGAGAGCATAAGGGTTAGTCTTTGCATGCGTATTATATTAAGGCAATCTGTGGATCTGCCGGGGTGGGCAGACTCACAGATTGCAAACTTTTAAGTTATTATTTCGGGTTTATTGTCCTTGAGTTTTCTTGAAGTTACTGATGCCGTCCTCCAGGAAACGTGAGAATTTGGGTATGTCCTCATCGTATACAAACGGCCCGCTCATCAGGTTTCCTTTGGGGTCAAGAACAACATAGTAGGGCTGTGCATTGGCCTTGAACTTGGTGCGTTGCAGGTAACTCCATTTCTCGCCGTATGTCTCAAGGGTAACGGTTTTGCCGTTTTCAGTAACCTTGATGGGCTCGGGGAGAGCCTTCTTCTCGTCCACCATAAGGGTTATCACCACAAAGTTGTTGTCAATAAGGGCGCGGACGTCGGCGTTGTCAAGCACGGCACCCTCCATCTTGCGGCAATTGACACATCCGTAGCCTGAGAAGTCAACGAAGATGGGCTTGTTGAGCTCGGCAGCCTTGGCCATACCGGCATCATAGTCATCAAATTCCTCAAGTTCGTGGCCGTAAAGGTTGAGGTCTTGGGTAAACAACGGCGGTACAAAAGCGCTGACGCTCTTGAGGGGTGCGCCCCACAAACCGGGAACCAAATACACGGCAAATGACAGGCAAATCATACCCAAGAAGAAGCGGAATACCCCAATCGAGTTGTCAGCTTTGCCGTAGGTCTTGAACTGGAACTTGCCGAAGAGATACAAACCGCAGAGGGCAAATATTACTATCCACAGTGAGAGGAATGTCTCACGGTCGAGAATGTGCCATCCGTATGCGAGGTCGGCAACCGAGAGGAACTTGAGTGACAGGGCCAACTCGGCGAAGCCTAAAACAACCTTTACTGAGGCCATCCAACTGCCCGATTTGGGGGCTGACTTCAGCCATGAGGGGAACATGCCAAACAGGCAGAAGGGGATTGCCAGTGCCAGTGCAAATCCGAACATACCGACTGTCGGGCCAAGCTTGTCGCCCGTTGAGGCAGCCTCAACCAACAGTGTGCCGATGATGGGACCGGTACATGAGAAGGATACCAGAGCAAGTGTAAAGGCCATGAAGAATATTGCCAGGATACCTGAGGCTTTCTCAGCCTTGGCATCCATCTTGTTGCCCCAGCTCTCGGGGAGCTTTATCTCAAACGCTCCGAAGAATGAGATGGCAAACACAACCAACAGTAGGAAGAAGATGATGTTAACTATTGAGTTGGTGGCCAACTTGTTGAGCGCATCAGCACCGAACAGCAGGGTGATAACCAGGCCTAACAATACGTATATAATGATGATTGAGAGACCGTAGGTAATGGCGTCACGTATAGCCTTGGCACGGTTGTCGCTGCGTTTCAGGAAGAAGCTCACCGTCATGGGGATCATCGGCCATACACAGGGTGTAAGCAATGCCACAAAACCGCCGATAAAGCACATCAGGAATACTGCCCACAGTGACTGGGTCCCCATGTCGGCGGGGTTATTCTCGTCATTGAAGGTGACAGGTGCATATATGTCGCCCATGTCTTTTGTGGCGGGCGCGGCTGCCACGGTATCGGTTGCCTCAGCCGGTGTGGTCGCAGAGGTGTCAGCTGCAGCAGTTTCCTCAGCCTCCTTTTCAGCCTCCTTTTCGGCGGCTTCGTCGGGCTTGGCCTTAGCCTTCAGATCGAACTCATATTTTGAGGGGGGCAGGCAGTTCTGGTCGTTGCAAGCACCGTAACGCACCGTACCGCTTATGGCAACATCCGGGGCGGTGGCGGTGAATTTTCGTGAAATCGTTACGCTCCCGCTCCAGAAGGTCAGTTCGGCTTCAAACATGTTGTCAAACTGCTTCTTGGCACGAGGGCTCGCAGCCCAGTTACCGTTCCACTTCACCCCTTTTTCAGTCGAGCAGGTGATTGTCATCGGTGTCGGGCCCAGGTTGGGATCAAGGTCCATCGAATATAGATGCCAGCCGCCGTCAATCTTGGCGCTGAGCGTTACTACGCCTCCCTTCCCATCGGGATTCATCTTTACATTTGAGACCCATTTTATCGGCTCAAGAATCTGTGCACTTGCCAGAAGGGAAACCGTAAAAAGCAAAAGGGAAAATACTTTCCTCATGGTATTGAAAAATGTGATACAATTATATGTAGAGACTTATCAGGGCAAAGTTAACAAAAATCCCTGAACAAACGAAATAAATGTAATGTCGCTGAATTACGCACTGCCCCGGGCCCAAAAAAGAGTGGGGGGAGCGCCTGACAATGCGGCACTCCCCCCCCGGTCCTATTATTAATTCAATACTTTCTTTAAGGGGAAAGGGTTAGAAGAGTATCTTCCTGACAGTTGTCCCTTTACGCTCGATGTACATGGTGCCGGCAACGGGGTGCTTAACGCGTTGACCCTGCAGGTTGAAGTACTCGGTGGCCACTGAGGCATCCTGCTCTGTCACAACGGCATTGATACCACTGTCCAGGTCATAGCTTGCCGGCAAAACAATGGTGCAAGCTGAGGTCTGATAAGTGAAGAGGAATTCGTTGGTGTTGGAGTAAGCGTTCCACAAAAAGTCGGTTGTAATTGTGTTTGCGTTACGCAGAGTATTTTCGGCCTCAATATAAACCTCACATAAACCGGAGTTTGAGAAACTTAAATTGCCAAAGAATGCTTTCTCAATTGTCGGCGTGCCGTCAGTAAAGAGAATCTGAAGCGTGTTGTCGCTCTCGTTGTTATAGTAAAAGGATTTGTTGAAGTTAAGTATTGATACACAGGGATTTCCATCCTTTGCCGAGAGTCGGCAAGGACGCCACCCCGATGTGTTAAAGTCAATCTCTGAGGCGAAATCAACCTTGGCAAAGTCAACATTCAGGTCAACGGCAACGGGCACGACCACCGGTTCTTGAGCTCCACCGGCTTTATAATAGGCGGTGTACTTCACTGCATTGGCGGTTGCGGGGATCTCTTTAGCTATGATTTTTGAAATCAGGTCAAAATCGTAGCTCTCGGCACCGGTATTGGTGATGGTATAGGTCTGTGAGGTTGTTGCCGGATTCTCTTGGTTGATGAAGGCAAACTCTAAGCGTTCAATCTCATTACCCAGTTTTATCTGCACAGAATAATCGGTATCAATTTGGAAATTAACCCCGGTGGGAGTGGAGATTTTGAGAGCTCCGAATGCAGCTGCATAGATGCCGGGACTCATAAACTGCTGAGACTCAGTTTGTATGAACAGTTTCACCTCAGGGAATGAGTTTAAGTTAAAGAAATATGCATCTGAATTCTTGGATAAAAAGTCAAGTGAGATTCCGGAAAAAACATTGGTTGAAGCAACTGAACCCAGTGAAAGAGGCAACTTGGCCGATTTCTCGGCAAAATCCCTGTCGTGATATTTATACCCTTGGGTATAAGGGCTATAGCTTGCACTGATGTAGCATTTATCCAACCCCAGAGAGTAGTCCACATAAATATAGTTGCGCTGTGAGGGGGTGCCGTTGTAAGGATTGGGTATCCTCAAAAGTTTTGCTTCCTCATTGATTTCAATGGCAACCATCTTTTGGGTAGCAATTGATGAGGGCAGGTCCCACAGGTTAGCAACTTCCTGCATGTTTATAATAGGCGTCATGTCAAAAGAGATGCCGAGTTCCTTATAGGGTTTCCATCCGATGTTGCGACGCATCTCTATTCTTTGATATTTTTGGTCGCATACAGCACCGTCTTTCAGCGCAATTACGGCAAACGCCCTTTGGCCCTCCCAGTTTTCGGGAACGGCTATCGTGAAGTTGCCCGATGCGTCCGGGGTGATTTTGCCGATTTTTACGGCTGAGTTCATTTTGCCGGTGGCAATATAGTCATTGAGGATGGACGGGAAGGTAGAATAGTTAACCGGGAAGCCGTATTGCTCTGCTATATCAGGGGATAATTTACCTGCTTCATCCTCATTACGACTCTTGATAGCAAGAATGTAATAAAGGTCGGTTGCCCCTTTGCCGACTTTGCCCGTCAGGGTGATAGGATTCTCAACAAGGAAGGGGAGTTCAACATCAACCTGACAAGGAGTGGCATCGGTATTGTACAGATAATCATAAAGGATTGCGCCGAGCATTTCCTCTTTAGCATTGATTCTTCTCAGGGCAAGACGTATGTTCTCAGAGGCCGGATATTGCAGATAAGACCCCGGTTGCAGATTTGGACCTGATGTAGATGAGTATACATACTCGCCGGTACCGGTACCGTCGGGGTTAAGTATCTCAGTGTATCCATTGTTAAGATTCTTTAAACTCACCATTGAAGTGGAACTGTTGAAGGTTAACAGGGCCTCTCCATACAATGTGTTTTGTATCTTAAACTCTGTTGAAATGATTTCCCCGGCGGCGGACTGGCCTACGCGTTTTTGTACTTTGGTGGGATACCGCTTGTTAGTGTAGTTTGAGACATATTCCCAATTGCCCGGGGCGGTTGCCCAGTCGGTGTAGATTACATCATCGGCACGCGACAGGGTAACATTGGCGGTGGTAGCTTCCGGCCCTGAGGGTGCGATTTTTGTTTGCAATGTGTTTGTTTGCGCCAAAGCAGTGGATGCCGTCACGGATGCAACCACAAGCAAAGAGTACAGTTTTTTCATATTCTAATGGAAAAGATGACAATAAGTTGCAAAATTATCACTTTTCGCATAGGGGGGGGTAATAAACTGTTATTTTTTATTATAAAAATATAACAAATGTTAAACCACAAGGTAAGGCGCGGTATCCACCACCCGGGTTGGGAAGGCTATTTGTAGGTTTGTGATACTACTTGCAGGATGGCCGCCCGCGGGTCGTTGGCACGCCATGCGGCGTTATTGCGGCCATAGTAAACACGGTTGGTTAGCACCACCACAGCCAGATCTCGGCGGGGGTCCATCCAGAAACATGTGCCGGTAAACCCGGTGTGGCCAATAAAGGGGCCCTTGACGTCAAACCCCAACCCGCGTCGTCCTGATTTTGAGCGGGTATTGAGGAAGGTGTCAACCGTCTCGGCATCCAGCAGTCGCTCACCGTTGCTGCTGACCCCGCCGTTGAGCAGCATCTGCATCCACTGCGCCAGTCCGCGGGCGTTGCTGAAGAGGCCGGCGTTGCCCTGCACACCCCCCGAGAAGGCAGCCGTCTCGTCATGTACAAACCCGCGCATACGTTGGCGGCGAACGTTGCCGTCATATTCAGTAGCGGCAAAGGCATCGGCATCAAAGAAGCGTGAAGGCCAATACATGGTGCGCTCAAGGCCCAGCGGCCGGGCAACAAACTCATCAAACCAGACCTCATGGGGCGCACCGGTCATCTGCTCCTCGGCTGCCATCAACAGGCAGAAGTTGAGGTCGCTGTACTTATACTCATGGCTTTTTGGCTCGATGGCATAAATGGCGTTGAGGATTGAGTCACGAGCTGTGGGTATGGCAAAAATTCCCTCGGCAACCTGGTCGGGATAGGCGGTTGAGGGTGAGGCGGCATACAGGTCGGTACGCAGCCTGGCCCCGGGCCCCGGTTCACCGCGGCCGCAGTAGGTTGCGGTATCCAAAGCGACCCGAAAGTAATTGAGACCGGCAGGGAGCCCGGTCTCATGGAACATATACTCTTTGATTGTTGTCCGGCCCTTCGGGTCCCCTTTCAGTTGTGGCAGGTATTCATCCAACCGGTCGTTTAGTTCAAAGAGCCCGTCATCATAGGCGGTCATCAGGGCTGCCGTTGTGCCCGCGACCTTGCTTACCGAGGCAAGGTCAAACATGGTGTTTGCCGTCACGGGGACGTTTTGGTTGGCATCAGTGAACCCGGCGTTAAGCTCATACACTGTCTCACCGTCCTTCAGCACAAGAACCTGTATGGCGGTATACGCTTTGGCATCAAGTCCCCGTTGCGCAAGCCGTGTTATGGCACTGGTCATCGCCTCAATGCTGTCAACGTATTGTTCGGCAACCTCAAGGGAGTCCAATTCGGCGGGAAGTTGCATAACATCCGCCGCCGGGGTAAACAGTTCTGCCGTCTCATGTTCATCAAGGCTTGCCACCCCGGGGACATTGACCGGGAGACGTCCCCCGGGGGTGAATTTGCCGAAAATGGCTTGGGCAGCCGCCAACTGGCAACCGCGAGTGTCATCCCCGACCACAATCACCGTTTTGCATTGTTTCAGGGCCCCGGCAAAAGCCTTCAACTTGTACGGGTTAATAAAAAATACCGGTATAATGCTGCCTCCATATTGGCGACAGAGAGATGCAAACCGTGCCGGGGCATCACCTTTAGCAGAGAAAACAGGCACAATATATACCGGTTTGCCCGTGTCGGCACTCCCTTGTAACCGCCGACATTCATCGATGAAAACCGTACCCTTTCCGCCAACCGGTGTAACAGTTGCCGAGCCGGTGACGGGAAGAAGCCCCTCCTCGTCGCGCAGAACCGTCACGGCCATGCGGCCTAAGGCCTCGTCGGCAGCGCTCGCCGCCGGGGTGTTTACGTTGCGTTGTGCGTTGGGGACATCAATATGCTGTCGCGAGGTTAGGCCCAGACGATACTTGTACCTCAGGACCTTTCGCACGCTCTCGTCAAGACGTTGTTGGCTGATGCGGCCGCTTTCAACAGCCTTGAGCAGGGCGTCAATATCCGCTACCGGGGCTTTGGAACCCAGAAGCATGTCAGCCCCGGCCTCAAACGCCAAGACACAGTTGTTTTGCCCGGGTACCTGTGCGCCGGCCATCTCCAGGGCATCGGTGAAAACCAGTCCGTCAAACCCCATTTCCTCCTTCAATATACCGGTGGTGATAGGTTTTGACAAGGATGCGGGGCGGTTTGACGGGTCAAGTTTCGGTACGGTGAGGTGGCCTACCATGATGCCGTCGATACCGGCGTTTATTGCTGCTTTGAAGGGGACGAACTCAACGGTGTCAAATCGCTCGCGCCCATATTTCAGCTCCGGCAAGGTGTGGTGTGAGTCGGTTGACGTGTCGCCGTGTCCCGGAAAATGCTTTGCAACGGCCAATACCCCGCCTTGTTGCATACCGCGGGCGTAAGCGCTCACCAGCGCTGCCACACGCCCGGGGTCCTCCCCGAATGAGCGGTATCCGATAACCGGATTGTCAGGGTTTGAGTTGATGTCAGCCACCGGGGCGAAACTCACGGTTATGCCCAATGCGCGGCATTGGTCGGCAACCCGGCGTCCATATTCCTCTACAGCCTCAAGGTCATCCCCGGCTCCAATGGCAATGTTGGTGGGGAAACGGGTGGCATCCTTCAGTCGCATAGCTACTCCCCATTCGTCGTCGGCAGTTATCATCAGGGGCACCTTGGCGAGGCTCTGGGCATAATCATTAAGGCGGGCGTAGTCGCCAATCGTGGCCTTGCCAAGCAACAGACCGCCAACGCCGTTGTCAACAAACTTTTTTATGCGGGCACGCCCGTCGGGGGTATCGGTGATGGTGAGGTGGGGGATAAACAGCTGTGCCACCCGTTGGCGGGGTGTCAGGGAGTGGTACACCGAGTCAACCCACGCCTCTTCACCGGAAGGGATGCTCAGGGCCATGGTTTGTGACGGTGTGGCAGACGTTGCCGTCTGGGTTTTGGTGGGAACCTCCCTATCCCGGTTGTTAAACATCATACTCGCTGCAAAAGCTGTGCTCCCGGCCAGAAGCACCAATAGGGCTATTTTCTTTGTCAATGGGCTAATTCTCATTTATTAACGGGAACCATTCGGCCCTCATCGTCGGGTTTCAGTCTCTTATTGTGCCACAGGCCACCTTTCTCAAAATCGGTTATAAGGTCCTCAAACAGAATATTTTTGCTTCGGGCCGTTATGGTGCCGTTACGCAGGGGGGTCATGTGGTCCCCGCCGCGGGCAAGATAGCTTATTGTGGCAAGCCGATAAACTCCCTCAGGGTCAATCGGTTTGTTTTTGATCTCAGCTTTGAGGACTTTGCCGGACTCGGGGTCATACTCAATCCTTACCCCGCGGCTTACCCCCTGGCCACCCAGGGCAGCCATTGAGTCGATATTCGCAATCAGGTCGCGTCCTTTTATCTCCATTACCACAACACTGTTGTCAAAAGGCAGCATATCCATGATGGCCCCTTTTGTTACAGCCCCTTTCCTCAGTCCTGAGCGGATACCCCCCACGTTCATTATGGCAAGGTCAACCGGGGCATCTGCAATCTTGGTGCCGCGCTGTAAAGTGTAGTCACTCAACAGGTTGACCAACCGAGTTGAGCCCTCGGGGAAGTCATAGTCAACCTTCCCGACAACAATGGCGCTTATCGAGTCCACAGCGTGTCGGTACGGTTCAATAAAGGCATTTACCTTGGCAGTGAGGGGGTTGTCAAGTCGGGCATCAAGCCGGGCGTCAACGGGGAACAGTTTCGCACCCAGGGAGTCGGCATCAAAGTCTATGATCAGCTCGCCGAGGTATTGCCCCTTGTTTTTTGTTTGAAGTACCAAAACATCTTTCCCGTCAAGATTTTTGATGCGTGCCTGTGGCGATGACGGGTCAATATATGTGTGGCTGTGGCCGCCGATGACAGCATCGATATACCGGCTGTTGCGGGCGATGTCAACATCCCCGGCCTCTGAGGTGGCTGTATAGCCGATATGTGTAAGTGCGATTATCTTGTCAACCTTCTCAATGTACTTCAGCACCCATGCCAACGCTTGAGCGGCCTCAAGTTGGTTGCTGTATCCCATGCCGGCATAGTTCTCGGGGTCAATAAGGCCGTCGGGATTCACGTTCAGCGGAATAAACCCTATGCGTTTGCCGGCAACTTCTTTGATAATGTAGGGGCTGTACATCCCTTGCAGGGGGGTGCCTTCAAAGTCATAATTTGAGGCAAGTAGCCGTGGTGTGGCGTTGGCATGCTGCTGTGCCAGCATCTCCATGCCGTTGTCAAACTCATGATTGCCAAGAATCTGCATGTCATACCCTAAAAGGTTCATGATGCCTTGTTCAACCTCGCCCTTGTAAAGGGTGAAGAACACAGACCCTTGCCAGGCATCCCCGGCATCGATCAGGATCAGGTTGGGCTCGCTGTTGCGCAAGCTGTCAATCAGTGCCGCACGCCGGGCAACCCCGCCCAAGCCGTTGTCAAGGGGGTCAATCTGTGAGTGCGTGTCATTGGTGTGCACAATGGCAACCCGTTGGGCTGTGGCGGTGACAAAGGGTAGAGCAGTCAACGCCAGGAGTGTGAAGATCCGGTACAGAGTTTTCATCAGAAAATATGCTGGTTGGTGCAAATTTAATGAAAATGTTTAATCATGATGCAGTTGAGGATGCGCTGGCGGTCAAAATTTTTACCCAGTCGGCGAGCGCTGTGGAATGTCGGGAAAAGTGTATAGGTGCATTCAGGGCGCACTTCAATGGTGCCTACCCCGGCTCGCAGAAGCTGTTCGCGGCAGATTCCCGGTAAATCAATATGCCATTTAATGTCCCCGGTGGTGCCGAAGCGCGGCATGCGGCGACAAAAGCGGCTGTATCCCGCATTGGAGAAAGCCTCATAGAGTTCGTCACCAACCTCAAAAGCCTCAATGTGGATGCAGGGGCCTATAACTGCACGGATATTGGCCGGCTCAACACTGAACTCCCGGGCCAAGCGTTCACCAACCTTTCCGGAGATGTTACCCAAAGTCCCTTTCCACCCTGAATGGACTGCCGCCGCACATCCCCGCTGCGGGTCATATAGCAATATCGGCACACAGTCTGCGGTTTTGACGCCGATGCGCAGTCCCGGGGTGTCGGTAATCAACGCGTCAACCCCTGTCAACGTGTCGGGGTCAATGCCGGGGGTGACGATGGCACTGCGGGTTGAGTGGGACTGATGTTGCGGCAACGTCACGTCAAAGTCAAGGGCGTCGGCAGCGTGCGTTGAGAAAGCCTCAACGTGCGGGTGCAGGTTATACCTCAACATCGCGGTGATTACTCTGCCAGGCAGTTGTCAAAGGCGCGGGTTATGGCCTCGCGGTCGAGGTTGCGGCCTATAATCACCAGTTTGGTCATACGGTCACCATACTCCTCATCCCAATCACGCTTCAGGGAGGGGTCTTGCCTCAGAAACTGCTCAAGCTCCTCTTTGGGCGCCGTGGCATACCATTGGCCCGCCTCCTTAAGCGATTTCTGGCGACCGGCAGTCTCAAACAGAATTGACATGTCGCGGTTGTGGCTGAAGTAGGTTATCCCCTTGACGCGTATAATGTTTTTGGGCCATTGTGAGGCAACCAAGTAGTCAAACTTGTTCAGGTCAAAGGGTTTGCGGGTGAAGTAAACCATGGTCTGCACGCCATACTCCTCAGCCTCGCCGTGCTCATGGTCATGATGGTGGTGGTGATGATGATGATCATGCTCGTGTTCATGCTCATGCTCGTGTTCATGGTGGTGCTCATGTCCTTCCTCTTCCTCCTGAGGCAGTTCGCCGTCAAGCAGTTTTACCCACGTGGCAGAGGTGGCTGTCTTGCTGAAGTTGAACATGTTTGTGTCAACAAGTTCCTTGAAGGGGACATCGCAATAGTTGCACCGAATCACCTCAACGCCCGGATTCAGGGCCTCGATAACCTGAGTTATACCGTCAGCCTCAAGGGGCGTCACCTCGTCAACCTTGTTCAACAACACCTTGTTGCAGAACTCAATCTGCTGAACAATCAGGTTTTCAATCTCCTCCTCATCCAGGTCGGGCCGTTGAAGGGTCGCACCGCAGTCCCATTCGTCGACAAGTCGCATGGCATCCACCACAGTAACGATGCAGTCCAGGCGGGGTGCGCGCTTTTCGCCGTTCTGATGTGCCCAGTTGGTAAGCGTCACTATGGTTTGGGCAATCGGCTCAGGCTCACAGATGCCGCTTGCCTCAATGACGATGTAGTCAAACTTCATACTGTCAACCAACTCCATGATTTGTTTCATAAGGTCGGCGCGCAGGGTACAGCATATGCAGCCGTTTTGCAGGGCTACAAGGTCAGAGTTGTCCCCACCGTCTTGTCCGACAATGCCACCTTTCTGTATAAGTGAGGCATCAATGTTGACCTCGCCAAGATCGTTGACGATAACGGCAAAGCGGATACCCTCGCCATTGGTCAGGATATGATTTAGCAGAGTAGTTTTACCGCTCCCTAAATAACCGGTAAGCAAAAGGACAGGGACAGTACGCATATATTATTTTGTGGTTTATTTTGTTGAAGTATAGGTTTGTAAAAGATGATTTGTAGGCGCAACTTGCTAAAAAATCAAAAGTAGTTTGCCCAAATGCAAAATTAAATAAAAAAAACCATTATATTTGTGGCGAGAGGCATAAACTTTCATCAACCGACAATTCAAGAATATTCCGAGATATGACATTTTATGAGGAATTAAAGCAGAAAGGGTATACCCGTCGCCAATTTTTAAAATTTTGCGGCATGATGGGAGCCATAATGGGTCTGCATAAAACCGGTGTCGCCCAAATTGTGGAGGCGCTGGAGACCAAACCGCGTGTGCACGTTATATGGGAGCACTTCCAGGAGTGTACATGCTGCAGTGAGTCATTTCTGAGGGCCTCGCACCCGCTTGTCGGTAAAATTTTGCTTGAGCTGTTGTCCCTTGATTATCATGACACCATCATGGCAGCCTCAGGTGTTGTGGCCGAGGAGACCAAAGCAGCGGCAATCAAGGAGAATTACGGCAAGTATATTTTGTGTGTCGAGGGGTCTATCCCTACCGGCTCCTTCGGGTACTGCACCCTTGCGGGCAAATCGGCCCGAGAGGTGCTTGACGAGGAGGTGAAGGGCGCTGCCGCCGTGATAGCTTGGGGCAACTGCGCTTGCTCAGGGTGTGTGCAGGGCGCGCATCCCAACCCCACCGGGGCCAAGCCGGTGCACAAACTGGTGCATGGCAAACCGGTTATCAATGTGCAGGGTTGCCCGCCCATTGCCGACGTTATGGCCGGCATATTGGTGTACTATATAACCTTTGAGCGGTTGCCGGAGCTTGATAACATGGGGCGTCCCAAAATGTTTTACGGGCGTCGCATCCACGACACCTGTTATCGCCGCGCATTCTATGACGCCGGGTTGTTTGTGCAGAGCTTTGATGACGAAAATGCCCGTCGCGGATACTGCCTGTACTATATGGGCTGCAAGGGTCCCAACACCTTCAACTCATGCGGCGTGTTGCGTTGGAACGACTGCATAAGCTATCCCATACAGGCCGGACACCCGTGTATAGGGTGTGCCGAACCCGGATATTTTGATCAGGAACCTTTCTACAGTCACATACCCTCGGTGCCCGGCATAGGTATTGAGGCTACAGCTGACAAGATCGGTGCCGTGGCAACGGTGGCTGCCCTGGCAGGTGTGTCAATACACGCCATTGTCACCAACATCCAAAAGCGTAAACTTATTGAAAATCCCCAAAAACAATATCCCGTAAAGGAGGACGAAGTCGATGGAATATAAAGTAGTTGTTGACCCCGTAACGCGCATCGAGGGGCATTTGCGTATGGAGGCTGTGGCCTCAGGCGGCGTTATTACCGATGCCATTTCAACGGGTACAATGGTACGCGGCATCGAGATTATTGTCAAGGACCGTGACCCGCGTGATGTCTGGGCCTTCGTTATGAGGGTTTGCGGGGTGTGCACATCAATGCATGGCCTCTCAAGCGTTCGCTCGGTTGAAAATGCATTTGGGATACGCGTGCCTTTCAACGCCCAGATGATAAGGAACATAATGCTGGGTACCCTGAACAGCCGTGACCACCTTGTGCATTTTTATCAACTGTCAGCCTTAGACTGGGTTGACATTGTTTCGGCTTTGAAGGCTGACCCCAAAAAGGCGTCTGAGGTTGCCCAGATGATCTCACCGCTCAGTGATGATTTCTCACCCTGGGGAAAGAACTCACCGGGATACTTCAGCGACGTACAGCGCCAGGTAAAGAAGTTCCTGGAACTCAACCCCACCAACAACCTGTTCTCAACCAACCGTTGGTGCTGGGGGTCAAAACTGTATCAGTTGCCCCCCGAGGTTAACCTTGTGGGCCTGGGCCACTACCTGCAGGCACTGGAGTTCCAGCGTGAGATGTGTAAGATCCAGACCATCTTCGGCGGTAAGAATCCTCACCCCAACTATCTTGTTGGCGGTATGGCTTGCGCCATAAACATGCAGGACCCCAACGCCATCAACCAGGAGCGTCTTGACTTTGTTGACCAAAAGATTCAGGAGATTGAGGATTTCGCTAACCGCGTTTACCTGCCTGATGCCATTGCCATACTGTCGTTCTACCCTGAGTGGGCAAAGATTGGCGGTGGCCTGGATAACTACCTGAGTTATGGTGACTACCCCATGGCGCAGATGAATGACTGTGACAGCTACCTGTCAGGCCGCGGCGTGGTATATGGCCGTGACCTGAAGAATGCTGTTGTCGAGGAGTTTAACCCCACCGACCTTGATGGCTTGCAGGAGTTTGTCAACAACTCATGGTACAAGTATACCGTTGGCAAGGATAAGGGGTTGCATCCCTGGAAAGGTGAGACTATCCTCGATTATACCGGCCCCAAGCAGAACTATGAATGGCTGGGCCCGGACCAGCCGTATAGCTGGATCAAGACCCCGCGCTATAAGGGCAAGCCGTTTGAGGTTGGCCCCTTGGCAAGGTGTGCCGTCAACTATGCCCGCAAGGATGAGGGAACCGTCAGCCTTGTTGACGCATCGGTGGCACGGTGGGCTGAGATGGCCGACAAGTTCAATAACCGGGACTGCGACATCAACCTGCAAAGCATGTTCTCAACCCCGGGCCGCATGATAGGGCGTGCCATCGACGCAGTGCTTGCCGCGCGACACATGCGCAAGTGCTATGATGCGTTGATCAATAACATCAAGGGTGGCGACTATGTAACCTTCAACAACGAGAAGTGGGACCCCGAGTCGTGGCCCAAAGAGTGCAAGGGATACAGCCTCAACGAGGCTCCCCGTGGTGCAAATGCCCATTATTGCCATATCCGCAACAAGAAGGTTGTCAACTATCAGATGGTCGTGCCCACAACATGGAACGGCTCTCCGCGTGACACCAAGGGGCAGAAATCGTCGTTTGAGGCGGCCGTTACCGGCACCCCCGTCTCGGGTATCGAGAGCGACAACGCCCAGATGACGCTGGCAATCATACGCACATTGCACTCATTTGACCCGTGTATGGCCTGCGCCGTTCATCTCTATGACGAGAACGGTACTATTCTGCATAGAATCAATATTGAGAACAGTTAATATCCGGGTATGAAAACACGTCGTCGCAATCTGTCCGAGGTGTATGTCTGGCAGTTGCCGGTGCGGTTCTTCCACTGGCTGAACGCGCTGTGTATCACTGTCCTGATAATCACCGGATATATTATTGGTGACCCCCCTGCCATACAGAGTAGCAAGGAGGCCGTGCAGCAGTATTGGTTCGGGTATGTGCGTCTTACCCACCTGGCAACGGGTATGATCTTTATTGTTAATATCCTTTTCAGGGTCTATTGGTCATTTGCCGGGAACCATTTTGCCCGGTGGAACAACTTTATCCCCCTCACCAAGGCTCAATGGCGTAGCATCTTTGACACCCTGCGGGTGGATATCCTGTTGCTGACCGACAAGCCGGTGCATGACATCGGGCATAACTCATTGGCTGCAACAACCTACTTCGGTCTCTTCCTGCTGTCGCTGGTACAGGCCGCCACCGGTTTCTTCATGATGTTTGTCACCACCAACAACATTATGGAGCCCCTTACAACATGGGGTCTGGAGCATATCAACGGTTTCTTTGTAGCCCGCGAGATTCACCATGACCTGATGTGGTTGTTTGTCCTGTTCATCATTATCCACGTGTACCTGGTGTTCTATCATGACTACATCGAGCGCAACGGCATCGCATCCTCAATCATCGGCGGATGGAAGTTTATTCGCAACGATGTCTTGAAGGATTATCGCGAAAAGGTACAGGAGCTTATCTGCCGAGAGACTAAAGACTTGTCTCCCCTGGCCGATGAGTTGCTTGAGAGTGAGGATGACGGATTGAAGGAGGGAGGCGAAAAGGGCCTTATCAACTGACCTTATCAACTGACATTTTCTACGGCGGTACATATCAGTGTATCGCCGTTCTTTTTATATCTAAGGTTATAGAGGCGGCCACGAGCCTCAGCCGTGCGCAGGGTGGGGGAGACTGTAACCTCAGAGATTACCATCCCCGGTGTGGCCGCACACTTGAAGACAGCCTCTTTGGCGGTCCACAGGTGCAGGGCGTCAAGGGAAGCCTCGGCCGGGGAGCTGACACGCCCGATTACCGACAGCAACTTGTCA
The DNA here is from genome assembly GCA_964391735.1 of uncultured Bacteroides sp. GTDB lineage: Bacteria > Bacteroidota > Bacteroidia > Bacteroidales > Muribaculaceae > CAG-1031. Next base: position 15,734 of record CAYMNF010000017.1, read on the forward strand.
GAGGGCGATTCGGCGTCAACCCCAACGGGGACATCGCTAACAGCTAAAACGCAGATGTGTCGGTCATGAGAGATCGAAATAAAAACCCCGGGTGTCTCAACGTACGGTGCCCCGTTGGTATCATGTTGTATTGGTCCAAGACCGGCCTCACGGGCCAGCTGCATGGCCTCCTGCCGTTCGGCTTGGCGCTTGGGAATTCCGGCGGCCAGTGGGGTGCAATAGAGTTTTATGCCCATTTCACGCCCCGGCTTACTTCATGTTCTTCAGGGCATACAGCAGGTCAGCCTCAAGCGCATCCAATACCGGGGCAAGGGAGTCCGGCCTCTTCAGGTCCTTTGGCTTGTTGAGGACCACAGCGCCGCTTACCACCATGTCGTTGCCTACAGCCAGTATTTGCAGGGGGGTGAGTGAGCCACGGGGTGTCTTCATCAACCGGGCCGTGTAACCCGCCGGGTTGGTGAGCTCGGTAAGCTGGCTCTCGTTTGAGCCGCTGTTCAGGGCCATGCGTTGAACGCGGTTGTCAATGACCTTATCAACTGTGGCCGGGGTGGTGTGGGTAAATGTCAGGTGCAGATTTACCCGATAGCGGGGATAATAGACCGTTACCCAGTCAGCATTGTCCTCGGTGAAGGCTACCGTTGAGTCGTTGATGGGGAAACTGACGGGTGTGCCCTTAAGGGGGTGATAAGATGCGGGATAGGTGCTTATGCGCGGCCATGCCTCCGGTCGCGGCACGTCCCGGCCATTGTCCTTGCCGCCACATGCGCAGCACAGAACAGCGAGGAGGATTGTCATCAACGGTAACAGGCGCATCCTTTTAGTCATTGCTTGACAGGTTTCAGCCCCAAATCCGGGGCTATTTGCAGAATATAGCGGTAGGCTGCGTCATGCTCATTGGGTATTTCGCCGTCCAGAATGGCGTCCTTGACAGACTGTTTAAGGGTGCCGACCTTCTTGAGCTCCTCAACCGGGGATTGGGGCGAGAGCCCGAAAATCTCCATTATCTCATTGCCGTTGACAGGTGGTTGGAAATTGCGTATGCGGTCACGCTCGTTCAGCTCCTCCATCTTTTGGCGCACGTGGGCAAAGTTGTTGAGGTAACGTTGCACCTTCTCGGCGTTCTTTGATGTTATATCGGCCTCACAAAGAGTCATAAGGTCCTCAATGTCGTCCCCGGCATCAAAGAGCAGACGCCTGACGGCTGAGTCGGTTACCTCATCCTCAATCAGGGCAATGGGGCGCATGTGCAGTTCCACCATCTTGGCTACGTAACGCATGCGCTCGTCAAGGGGCAACTTCATCCGCTTGAATATCCTCGGCACCATTTTGCTGCCTATGAAGTTGTGGTTGTGGAACGTCCACCCCAGTTTGTCATCCCACCGTTTGGTTACCGGTTTGGCGATGTCATGGAGCAATGCTCCCCAACGCAACCAGGGGTTCTCTGACTTGGCTGCCACGCGGTCAAGCACCGTCATGGTGTGCTCAAAATTATCTTTATGTCCGCGTCCATGAATCACCTCAACGCCACTCAGTGCATCTAATTCAGGCAAAATCAATTTCAGCAGACCGGTTTTCTGCAGCAGCCTCCACCCAGTCGAGGGTCGTGGCGAGGCCATTATCTTGCCCAGTTCTGTCTCAATGCGCTCGGTGGTGATGATCTCAATACGCGTTGCATTGCGTGAGATCGCCGACAGGGTCTCGGGGTGAATGGTGAATCCCAATTGGGTGGCAAAACGGATGGCGCGCATCATGCGTAACGGGTCATCGCTGAAGGTGATGTCCGGGTCAAGAGGGGTTCTGATTATCCCCCTTTCCAAATCCTCCATGCCGTGAAACATGTCAACCAGTTCTCCGCGTCCGGCGGGGTCTACCCTCAGGGCCATTGCGTTTATGGTAAAGTCCCTACGGCTGATGTCATCCTGCAGCGTACCGTCCTCAACAATGGGGTTGCGTGAGCGGCGATCATAACTCTCTTTTCGCGCTCCAACGAACTCAAGCTCAAGGTCTCCCCTGTGAATCTGGGCGGTGCCAAAAGCCTTGAAGGTGTGTACACGTGTCCCTTTCCCCAGCCTTTGAGCGACTGCCGTGGCCAGCTCTATACCGCTCCCCACGGTGACAAAGTCAATATCCTTATTGGGACGTCCCAAAACGATGTCGCGTACATATCCGCCGACGACGTAGGCCTCGCAGCCCAGGGAGTGCGCTGCTTCGCCTACCACATCAAAGATAGGGAGGTCTGGTAGGGTGGGGGATTGAAAGGTCATCGGCATTTATACTGTCAGTGGCAAAATTTCTTCAGGGGACTCAGGGGTAAGGTTCTCCAACCCGTGGTCGGTAACAAGATAGGTATTCTCGATGCCCACTGCCCCCGTCCCCGGGATAACAAATTTCGGTTCAAGGGCTATTGTATTACCGGCCTGCAGTATATCCCTGCTGCGCGGTGCAATTACGGGCAACTCATTAACCTCAATGCAGATTCCGTGCCCAATAAAGCCGGCCTTTTGGCGATGTCCCATAAAGTAGTTCTCAAACCCGGCCCGGCGCACCATCTCCATGGCCGTTTCATACAGCAATTTTGCCGGGGTGCCGGGGAGGCCTATTTCCTGCAGGCGGCGATGAATATCGATTGACAAGCGGTGTGCCTCAAGAGCCTTGGGGGCAACCTCGCCAAATGAGTAGACACGCGTCATGTCCGTCATATAGGTGTTGAAGTTGCCGTTCATGTCAACCATAACGGTGTTGCCCGGGCGTATTGGGGTGCCGTTGGCACCACCCGGCAACGACGGGTCCATCCCGGCGCCTCCCATGGCGAAATCATAGGGCGAGGGGTTGTCGGCGTTCTCCCCCACAAGCACGCTGCCCATAAAGAACTCCATTGTGGTGCCTGAGATGCGGAACTGTCCAAGACACCCCTCCTGTCGGCACAGGTGCTCAATCTCAATCTGCAGCTCGATGTCGGTCATTCCGTCCCTGAACATCCCCGGAATCTTATGGTACACCCTTGAGTGGATTTCGCCCGAACGGCGCATCATGTCAACCTCAAATGGGGTTTTGATTGACCTGAACTGCCGCAAAACAGGTGTGCCATTGACAAATTTTGTCCCCTCGGGGAAGACGCGCTTGATGCGCTCAATTGTGCTCCATGAGGTCAAGTCCATTTCCAGACCTAAGGTTTGCGGCAGGTTCAGGCTCAGGGAGGCGACGATGTCGTTAGGTCGCTTTATATATACTGTGTCATCACCCGTCAGGCCTATGGGCCGACGCACAAAGTGTATGCACGGCATGTTAAGGTCGGCGGCAACGTATAGCCAGCCGTCATAAACCCGTCCAGTCAGGGCATAAATGTTGGCGTTGTCTGAGACTAACAGAGCATCCGGAGCTGATGGGTCTGCCGCCATGGCCTTGCGCAGAAGCTCCAGGCGCAGGTTGGCCTCGGCGGTCGGCAACAGAACCACGGGATTGCTATGTGAGGCAAGAGGTTTGTCTGTATTTGACATGTCAGTATGAGTCTTTTTTGTATAGATTTATCCCCACACGGTCGATACCCTTCAGGGTGTCAACGCGCATGATGTGGCGTATCCGCACGGTTGATAGGCTGTCGGCCCGCACACGCCCTCCCAAGGGTATCTCAACCTGGTAGGAGGCCCCGAATCCTTTCCCAAGCCAACGGCCATATTCATCAGCCAGACGCAGGTTCAGGGTGTCGATGCGCCCGCGCCCCTTGCTGTCGGTGTAGGTGGCCTCGAGCCACAGATTGGCATACTGATAGTCGTTGGTATGGCGTATGGCCACATAAGTGGTCATGGGGTGGGGGCGTTTGTCGTACACCCCCACATCCCGGCGGGTGGTGTCCATGGTGGTGAAGAGCAGGGTGTCGGTATATGCCCACCCTTTCTCCGGGTCCAGGCTTGCAAAATCACTGTGGCGTCCCCCGGTGCAGCCACACAGTGCCAACGCCAGGGTTGCCACCAACAAGCTCAGTCCTATCAGCCTCTTCATCACTCACTATGTTATTCAGGTTTCTCCTTTTTGGGGCGTTCGTGGTGGCGGGGTCGGTCTCCCTTTTCCTCCTTGCGCTTCGGGGGGCGATTGGGCCCTTTCTCAGATTGCGGAGCCGGCTTTGATGCACCTTCTACACTCTTTTTCTCGTCAGCGGGGCGCTTTTTCTTTTTCTTGCGTTTCTTCGCTTTGTCAAAGCGTGTAAGGGAGTCCTGACCAACGATCTCAACAAATCCGTTGGTTTTTTGTGGCGTGTCGCTCACGCTCTCATTCAGCTTCTCGGGCTTTTCGCCGCGCTTGTTCATCTCGATAACCTCAAAGGCCCGGTCCGCCGGGATGGTTGTGAGGTTGGCGGCAAAATTTTTGTCTGAGGAGTATGTGATTTCTTTGTTGAAGATGTCGGTCTTGAAGTGGAACCAGGTACCCTCCATGGTCTCAAGGCGTATTCCACGTTCGGGCAACTGTTTTGAGGCCTCGATATATGCGTCCACCTCAAAATTGAGACAGCATTTGAGCTTGGCACATTGCCCGGCAAGTTTCTGCGGGTTCAGTGAGATGTCTTGGAATCGCGCTGCAGCAGTACCCACGCTCACAAAGTTCGTCATCCATGACGAGCAGCAAAGGGGCCTGCCGCAAGGACCGATACCGCCTATGCGCCCGGCCTCCTGGCGGGCACCTATCTGGCGCATCTCAATGCGCACTTTGAAGGTCTCGGCCAGCACCTTAATCAGTTGACGAAAATCAACTCGCTCATCAGCAATGTAATAGAAGATGGCTTTGTTGCCGTCGCCCTGATACTCGACGTCACCAATCTTCATGTTGAGCATCAGCGATTCAGCAATTTTGCGTGAGCGTATCATGGTGTCATGTTCGCGCGCGCGACTCTCCTCATACTTCTCGATGTCGGCGGGACGTGCCTTGCGGAACAGCTTCTTTAAGTCATCGGGCTTTACGCGTGAACGCAGCATCTGCAACTCGGCAAGCCGCCCGGTCATTGACACAGTGCCAATGTCGTGGCCCGGGGAGGCCTCAACGGCGACAAGGTCCCCCTGCCGCACGTCAATACCCTCGGTGTTGCGGTAATAACCTTTGCGGGTATTCTTGAAGAGGACCTCAACGATGTCGCTGTCTGCCATTGACCCGGGCACATCCTCAAGCCAGTTGTAGGCGTGCAGCTTGCCGCGTGGTGCCCCATGCCCGGCACAGTGGCCGGCCCGGGGACACCTACAGCCTCCCTCACAGCCGGTACAATTGTCGGCACCGGGCTGAACGGGATTCTCCACAGGCCCCTCAGCGGTAAATTCGTGGCTCATCAGTGGCTTTATTTAGCGTAACTTACCGAACGGGTCTCACGGATAACCGTTATCTTAACCTGACCGGGATACGTCATCTCGGTCTGGATGCGTTTGGCTATCTCGGCTGACAGCTTTTCGGTCTCAAGGTCATCAATCTTGTCTGCGCCGACAATCACGCGCAGTTCACGGCCGGCCTGGATGGCGTAAGTCTTGATCACGCCGGGATAGCTTGATGCCAGCTCCTCAAGGTCATGCAGGCGTTTGATGTAGGCCTCGACAATCTCACGGCGCGCGCCGGGGCGGGCACCTGAAATGGCATCGCAAACCTGTACAATGGGGGCCAGCAGTGAGTTTTGCTCTACCTCGTCGTGGTGAGCACCTATGGCGTTGCAAATCTCAGGCTTCTCCTTGTATTTTTCGGCAAGCTTCATGCCAATGATTGCGTGCGGCAGTTCGGGCTCGTCATCGGGCACTTTGCCTATATCATGCAGCAAGCCGGCGCGGCGTGCCTTCTTGGGGTTCAAACCAAGCTCTGAGGCCATAACGGCACACAGGTTTGCCGTCTCGCGTGAGTGTTGCAACAGGTTCTGGCCGTAACTTGAGCGGTACTTCATCTTGCCGACAAGGCGTATAAGGTCGGGGTGAAGGCCGTGGATACCAAGGTCAATAGCTGTGCGCTTACCCGTCTCGATGATTTCCTCCTCGATCTGTTTGCGCACTTTGTTTACCACCTCCTCAATACGTGCGGGGTGGATGCGGCCGTCGGCTACCAGTTGGTGCAGGGCCAGGCGCGCAATCTCGCGCCTAACGGGGTCAAAACCGCTCAGCACGATTGCCTCAGGGGTGTCATCCACTATGATTTCTATACCGGTGGCGGCTTCAAGAGCGCGTATGTTGCGACCCTCACGACCGATTATGCGGCCTTTAATCTCGTCACTGTCAATATGGAAAACCGTTACCGAGTTCTCGATGGCGGTCTCTGTTGCAACGCGCTGTATGGATTGAATAACTATGCGCTTGGCCTCTTTGTTGGCGGTCAGTCGCGCGTCATCCATAATGTCGTTGATGTATGAGGCTGCTGCGGTTTTTGCCTCATCTTTCAGGCTCTCCACCAGCTTCTCACGGGCCTCATCAGCCGTCAGGCCTGAAGTGCGCTCAAGGTTTTCGCGGGCAGCAACCTCAAGCTGGTCAATCTCATGTGTGCGCTCGTCAAGGGCCGCTTGCCGCTGCTCAAGCTGTTTGCTGCGGTTCTCGATGTCGTTGCGTGCACGCGCATTCTCGCTTTGCTGCTGGTTGAGTTGCTGTTGGCGCTGTTTCAGGCGGTTCTCCTCCTGTTTCACGCGGTCAAGGCGCTTGTCGGCCTGCCGTTCGGCATCCTTGGTGATGCGCAGTTCCTCCTCACGCGCCTCATGCAGTTTCTTCTCCTTGAGCATTTCGGCCTCACGTTTGGCATCCTCAATGATTACCCTTGCCTTGCTGCGCCCGGTCATGCGCTGCAAAATGATTGTGCCGGCAACGCCCACCAGGGCAGCAACAATCACTGCTATGAAGATTATTAATGTTGTATCCATTTATGGTAGGTGTTTTTTGTTTGTTGATTATTTTGCAGTCAGGTTGATATGTTTTTGGTTATTAAAGCGTTGAAATTTAATAAAATACGCACCCGTGGTATGGCGGCTTGAGGCCCCCTTGAGGGGCTGCCGACACACGCGGGTGCGGGATTCTTATTTTCCTATTTTTCAGCGGCTGCCTCTGCAGCCGGTGTACTATGGCTCGGTGGGCCCGGGGGCATCCATGCTCAACAAAATGTCGTCAAGCTGTTGCCCGGCATTTTCTATGTCGGCCAAACCCCGGTTGATGTCGTCAAGGCAGCTGTAATACAGCTCGGCAAAACGATAGGCCACAAGGGCCATAACCTCCTCAGGGGTCTTGCCGGGAAAACGTTTGCACCACGTTCCCCACAGTTCGTTCACGCCCCGTTCGGCTTGTCTTACAATCTCCTCCTCGTTGGCCGTGACGGCTTTGAGGGTTTGGCTGTACCGGTTGCCGAGCCGGATGGTGATGTTATGTTTTTGGTCCATATCAGGTGTTGGCGTGGGTGTCCACGGGAAGTGGTGAAGCCGTCAGGTCTGATATACACCGGTCTATATCCCGCACAAAACTTTGCAACAGGCGGCGTGTCTCGGCCACGTTTTCTCCCTGGCCGGCCACTGCCAACGTGGCCTCGAGATATCCAATGCGCTCTTTCAGCGCCGTTATCTCGGCGTCACGCTCCTCAACCGTCAGCTCCAGTTGCCGTATGCGCTGAGCGTTTTTGTGGCTCAGGGCCTCGGCCGCCTGAAACTTGCGGGCTACAAGCTCAGCCTTGTGTGTCAGTGCTGACAGGCGTTGCTGCAGTTCCCCCGGTTTCATTGCGCAAAGTTTGTTGCAAATGTAGGGATTTCACAGTAACCCTACAAATTTTTTTGCAAACGCAGGTTTTTAGACCCCTGCCGGGCTCTTACTTTTTAAAGAAGTTTTTCGAGAGTTTTTTGCGGTGGGCAATACGCTCGCTACGGCTCATTTCTTGGGGCTCGGCGCAATATTCAGCGTTGCGGCTCTCAATAGACCCGGTCAGGTCAGTAAACATTGCCCGGGTGCCGGCATCGTCCTGTTTGAAACTCATCACGTTGTCAACTTTCAGGCTGCGGCCCATGGCCTCGACGTCAATGTTTGCCCCGATAATGTTTACCGTCCAACCCAACTCCTTGGCTTGTGAGATCAGCGCTGCGACCTTTTGCCAATTATAGTGGACCGACGAGTTCTCATAACCGTCGGTAATGATGGTCACAATCCCCACGGCATCCTCATGTGTCTGTGCTACCGTTAGCAGCTCAGACATCGTTTCACCCACAGCGTCCAACAGCGGGGTGCATCCCCCGGGGACATATTCGCGGGTTGTAATCTTTTTCACTTTGTCGGGACTCTCGTTCTTGACAATGTATCGCGACGGGCGGCTACCTCCGCTCTGAAAGGCATAGATGCTTACTAACTGACGTTGAGTGGCGGCGTTTTTGCGTGCTGAGGCAGCGGCTGTCTCTATTATCTCGTTGCACCCCGAGATGGTTGCATTGGTTACACCAGACATTGAGCCGGACTCGTCCAGGATAATGAGATTGAAAACTGTTGTCATAATTTTGGGAGGGTTTAAAGGTTTGTTGTGTTATTTTGACGCAAAGGTAATGCGTTATTTTGACGCAGGCAAATTTTGTGTGTCAAAAATACGCATATTAACATATTTTAACATCAGCCCCGCCATTTTCTCATCCCCCTGCAAAGCCAAATTTGGTTATCTTTACTCCCGAAAACACAACAAAGTCGTTCAAAGTATGAGCAAAATAATCTTTCTGAGGCACGGACAGAGCCAATGGAATCTTGAAAATCGTTTCACCGGGTGGACCGATGTTGAACTTTCGGAACAGGGGCGACAGGAGGCTCGCCAAGCCGGCCGTCTCATTGCCGACAATCACCTAAAGCCCGAATTCTACTTCACCTCATACCTGCGTCGTGCAATACATACATTGCAAATTGCTGCCGCAGAGATGCAACGTGAGTGGGTGCCGGTGATAAAGGATTGGCATTTGAACGAGCGACACTACGGTGCCCTGCAGGGGCTCAACAAAGAGGATACTGCAAAAAAATATGGTGATGAGCAAGTACACATCTGGCGCCGGAGCTACGATGTTGCGCCTCCGGCACTCACTGTTGATGACCCCCGGTGGCCCGGTAAGGAGGAGATGTACGCCTCGGTACCCCTTGACCGCCTGCCACTGACCGAGTCCCTGAAAGATGCTATTGAGAGGGTGCGTCCATGCTGGGAGGAGGTAATTGCCCCACGGCTCGAACACCTCGATACGGTGATGGTGGTTGCACACGGCAACTCAATCAGGGCAATGGCAATGATGCTGTTGCATATGACCCCCGAGCAGGTGATGGCTTTGGAGGTTCCCACAGGCAAACCGTGGGTATTCACCCTTGACAAGCATTTTGAAGTCATCGACAACCGGTATTTGTAACGGGGAGGCCTATTTAGTTTCAACTAACAAATGCAAGGATTTTTTATGAGAAAATATTTATTTGGCATAGTGTTGGCGCTGTCCCTGTGCGCATCGGCTCAGTTGCCTGCTCAAAGCAGCATTGACTCGCTGAACAGAATGAAGGCGGCCTCAACAAAAATCATTTATATCGACGGAAAACCTGAGACGGAGGGGGCTCGCAGACTTGATGCCGATTCAATCCGCAGTAAGATTTTAGAGTTCTATTATGACCAGTTCCGCAATTTTCAGGACCCGGATGCCCCATACTTTATGTTCATGAGTAAGGAGGCAAATCTGGCTTTGGGAATTGGTGGAGGTGTACGCTTGCGTGCATTCTATGGTTGGGACGGTGCAATCCCCGGGAACGCCTTCTCACCGATGCTTATCCCCATTCCGGCAAATCCGGCCAATATGCGCAACTTCAACACCACCCCCTCGGGGACCTACCTGTTCTTCAGGGCTATGGGACATAACATGGTATTGGGTAACTATCAACTATATGTTGAGGCTGACTTCACGGGCTATCAGGGCCGTGACTTCAAACTCAAAAAGGCATACGCCATGTTTCGCGATTTCACCGTGGGATATGCCTCGTCAACATTCTCAGACCCCGCGGCGTTACCCCCGGTGGTTGATGCCGCAGGTGTCAACAACAAACTGTCTGTAACCACTGTCTTGGCACGCTACATGCCCACCTTTAAAAATAGGTGGAGCGTCGGGGTGTCAGTGGAGACCCCTGAGACAGCCATCGTGGCAGACAATCGCAACACCTCAGCCGTCTCATCTTGGCTACCCGATTTTGCAGCCTTGGTACAATATCAATGGGCGCGGGGACAGCACGTGCGCCTCAGCGGTATTGTGCGCACACTGGCGTACCGTGACCTCACAACATCAACCAACAAAAACATCACCGGCTGGGGAATGTTGCTGAGCTCGGTAGCAAAACCCCTTGACAAACTCACCACCTACCTCACCTTTAACTATGGCCGGGGATATGCGAATATGGGTGGAGACCTGCGCTACGGTGGGGGGTACGACCTTGTGGGCGACCCCTTGCGCACGGGATACCTATATGCTCCCACCTCCTTTGGCTGGTGTGCGGGGGTTCAGTACAACTTCCGCCCAACGATCTTTGCCACGGCATCGGTTAGTGAAACGCGATTTCTGCCCGAGCACCCGATGACGCCTGATGAGTATAAATACGGCATGTTTGCATGTGCCAACCTTTTCTGGTATCTGACACCGCGTGTCTACGTTGCCGCAGAGTATGACTGGGGGCTGCGTAAAAACTTCTCGGGGGCGCACCGCACAGCCCAGCGCGCCAACCTGTCAGCCGGCTTTACCTTCTGAGGTGGGGCCGGAGGGGTTTTCGCACGCCAACCGCAACCACCTAAAACAAAAAAGCGACTGTGTCAACGTTAACACAGTCGCTTTTTTAAGGGTCCACACCAAAGGATGCGATGAAACTCCGATAGACAGGATTTGAGAGCTCGCCAATCTTTGTAATCCACCGGATGCTTGATGCATCGCGTCCTCTTGCAAGCGAACGCCGTGGCCCGCCATTGATAGACTAAGCTTGTCTCGGAATTTGTATAGATTTGATGAGTTTCCCAATCAACTTTGATGTGGGTTTATCTTTGCCAATATGTCAAGTGGTATCGTTGTTGTGCCGGCTCCCCGGCCTTTGTTTCTATAACGCAAAGATAATGGCAAAGGTTCAAACCTCCAAATCTTTCTTGAAAAAATATGCGAAAAAAATAGCCGTGTTGCGCGGTGGTTAGGGTGTAGGATAGGGGAGTACTGATGTTGGAAAGTTCAAAACTTTTGTGTAGCTTTGCGGCGCATAAAACCTTAAACTTTCAATACCTACAATCAATACATTTCGCAATGAAATTTCCCATTCTCACCCCTCAGGAGGCAGCCGAGCTCATTCCCCATGATGCCATTGTCGGTTTTTCAGGCTTTACAGCCTCAGGTTCGCCCAAGGTCGTGCCTGAAGCCCTTGCCGAACGAGCTGAAAAGGAGCATGCTGAAGGTCGGGAGTATAAACTGAACCTCTTCACCGGGGCGTCAACCAGCAATCGCGCTGACGGTGCCCTGGCCCGTGCAAACGCAATCAACCGTCGCACACCATACCAAAATATGCCGGACCTGCGCAAACGCATCAATGCGCATGACGCACATTACTTTGACCTGCACCTCTCAGAGCTTGCACAGAAATTTCGCAACGGATTCTATGGTGACATGGATTGGGCCATCATTGAGGTTTGCGACATCAAGGATAATGGTGAGATTGTGTTGGGAACCGGTGCCGGAAACGTCCCCACATGGGCTGTGAAGGCCAAGAAGTTTATCCTGGAGCTCAATGAGAAGATACCCTCGGACTTCATCGGGCTGCATGACCTGTACATGCCTCTGGATCCCCCCTATCGTCGTGAGATACCCATTTACAAACCGTCAGACCGCATCGGCTCGACAACCGTAAAACTTGACCCGGCCAAGATTGCCGGCGTTGTCATGAGCAACGACTATGACGGTGTGAGCAGTTTCTCGGCCCTGGATGACACCACATTGCGCATCGGACACAACGTGTGCTCATTCCTTGAGAGCGAGGTTAAGGCCGGCCGCATCCCCGCCAGCTTCCTGCCCATACAGAGCGGTGTCGGCAACGTGGCCAATGCCGTGCTTTACGGCCTGAGCGAGAGCAAGGTTATCCCCGCCTTTGAGATGTACACCGAGGTTATCCAGGATGCCGTGCTGGCACTCATGAAGGAGGGTCGTTGCAAATTCGCCTCAACATGTGCCTGCACAATCTCAAACGAGGCTGAGGATGACCTGTTCAAGCACCTTGACTTCTTCCGTGACAAGATAGCCATTCGCCCGGCCGAAATCTCAAATAACCCCGAGGTGATACGCCGCCTGGGCGTTATTGCCATGAACACCGCCATTGAGGCTGACATCTTTGGCAACGTAAACTCAAGCCAGGTTACCGGTATCAAGATGATGAACGGTATCGGCGGTTCAGGTGACTTCACAAGGAACGGCTACATCAGCATCTTCTCATGCCCGTCAATCACCAAGGCCGGGGCCATATCAAACATCGTGCCCATGGTTAGCCACGTCGACCACAACGAGCACTCGGTTGATATCATTATTACCGACCAAGGTATTGCCGACCTGCGCGGTAAGGACCCCCTGGAGCGCGCTCATGAAATCATTGAAAACGCTGCCAACCCGATATATCGCCCGCTGCTGCGTGACTACCTGAAGATAGGACGTGCCGGCCAAACACCTCACCGCATCGAGGCCGCCCTGGCATTCCACTCAGAGTTCAACAAGTCCGGCGATATGCGCAACGTTGACTTTGCTCAATACGTATAATCCTTACCGGGATAAACAGAGCGTGATAAAATAGTTTTCTTCAATCAGTAACAGACTTCTGCCATGATATTTACTTTCAGACTGGCATCAGACGAGGATCCCGACTTCATGCGCGAAATACGCATTGACGCCGATTGCACTTTCCTTCAGCTGCACGATGCCGTGCTCGATTCCGTGGACTTTGACAAAGAGGGCATGAGCTCATTCTTCATCACCACCCGTGAGTGGGAGAAGGGTGAGGAAATCACGCGCGAGGACATGGGCGCTGACCCCGACCAGGAAGTCTATCTGATGGAGGAGACTCCCCTTACTGACTTTATCGAGGACACCGGGCAGCGGCTGCTTTTTACATTTGATTACTTCTGTGACCGTTCATTCTTTATGGAACTGAAGAAGGCCGAGGCCGGTAAATATCTGCCCGAGCCTGAGGTATCGATGAGCCGCGGTTGTCCCCCGGCACAGTTTGGCGACCCGTTGGCTGACCTCAACGGTGCTGTTGAGGAAACATCGGCCGATATGGACCTGGATGATGACTTCTACGGCTCCTCTGAGTTCAACGACGACGAGCTGGACTCCCTTGAGGATATGTCAGAGCGTTTCTGAGTCCCACTAACAATCTAAGTTGCATACAGCACGGATGCCCGGGGAGGCTCTCCATGCTGTATGCAACTTTTTTGTACCGTCGCGGGTTATATTAATATAAATTTGTTTAATTCTTAAAAACTCGTGACTATGGATTTGCAGAATGTACTCGGTACTTTGAAGGAGCAATTGGGCTCAAAGTTTGATAAAGCAAAAGTTGAAGAGGCCCTGAAGAAAGTCGACCTGAGCAAGGGTGGCGACATTTTGGCCGCCGTAAAAAGTCACCTCAAGGATCTTGACGGCGACGGAAAGGCCGAGGGTATTGTTGACGAAATAAAGGGTGCCGTGGGCGGCCTCTTCGGTAAGAAATAAGTCTGTCATTTTAGAATACGCCAAATGTCGGGGACGGAGGATTGCCACTCTGTTCCCGACATTTGCACGTCAATACACCAATAAGGGTAGGGGACAAGTCAAAAATTTGTACCTTTAGGGCAAATGAATAGATACCTCAGGGAACGCGACAGTATCAATAAGTGGTTCAGGCATCCAAAATACCGGGTCTGGAAATATCTGATGTTCGGACTCGCCGCATGCATCACTCTTCTGCTTATGGCCACTATCTTCCTGAAGGATTCCTTGCCGTGGCAGGGCCTTGTGCTGATGCGCGGCTGTGCCGGCGTGTTGGCAATACTGTTTGTCGCCATTGGGGGAGTGGGCTACTATATCGGGTATAAAGAGTATATTCAAGAACGATTCAACCGTCGGGGGAAGTGATCAGAAGGGCATTCGGCCTCAACTGACAACCATACCCTTTTGATATGGTTTATGTCGGCGTTTGTGCAGAGGTTTTGTGGGGAGTTGTTGCATGGGAAAAGAAATTGCCCTAAAATTTGATACTACCAGGTTATTAGCCAAATTATTTCAACTTTATTTATAAAATTCCAGAATAATTACCGCAAAAACACCGATTATTTTACCACAAAAACGCCGATTATTTTGCCACAAAAACACCGATTATTTTGCTTAAATCATTGTAGTATTGTAACTTTGCGCAAAAATAGCAAATGAAATATCTAAATAGAACCGCAGACGAGCTTTTGAGAGACTTATTAGAGGCTTTTGGTGCGGTTCTGATTGAAGGACCCAAATGGTGTGGTAAGACCACTACAGCGGAACAACTGGCTCGCAGTGTAATCCGGATGCAAGACCCGGATATGCAGGAAGAGTATATGCTCACTGCTAATTCCAAGCCTTCCCTGCTGCTACAAGGAGAAACACCACGTCTGATAGACGAGTGGCAAGATGCACCTGTATTATGGGATGCAGTTCGTACTATGGTTGACAAAAGAGATGTGCCGGGACAGTTCATCCTTACCGGTTCAAATAGCATTGATAAAGGGAAAACGAAACACTCCGGCACTGGGCGTATCGTAAAAATGAAAATGCTACCAATGAGCCTATGGGAGTCGCAGGAATCCACAGGAGAAATTTCCATTGCCGAATTATTCAATAATCCGGATTACGATATTGACGGTAAAAAGTCTACAATGACAGTGGAGAACTTGATCTTTGCAGCGTGCCGAGGTGGATGGCCTGCCGCATTGAAGTGCAAAACAGAATCTGCCAAACTACTCATCTCACGCAATTACCTGAACAGCGTATGTTCAGAAGACATTTCGAGAGTTGACAAGATCAGGCGCAATGAAAATTTAGCAAAACAAATCCTTAAGTCTTATGCAAGAAATATATCAACAATCGCAAAAAAAACTTCAATGCTTGAAGATGTAGTGGCGTCGCAGAACATAAGTTGTAGTATGGATAGATTCGATGATTATATTACAGCCCTTGAAAAACTTTTTGTCATACAAGATATTGACGCATGGAGTCCGGCCATTCGCAGCAAAACAGCCATACGTAGTGCTCCCAAACGAGGATTCTGCGACCCATCCATCGCAGTGGCTGCTCTTGGACTTACTCCTGACGCATTAAAGACTCAACTCAAAACTTTTGGATTCATCTTTGAGCAGATGTGTATCCGCGATTTGAAGGCATATACTATAGATATGAATACACATGTGTCTTATTATCGTGACCGTTATGGGCTTGAGGCTGATATAGTGCTGCATCTCCCTGATGGTAGATATGCTCTAATAGAGTGCAAGCTTGGAAGTATGGAAATTGATAAAGGAGCAGAACATCTACTAAAAATCAGAGATTTAATAAGAGAGAAGAATGTAACAGAAAAACAGGTGCCTCTGCGAGAGCCGGATCTGATGATTATTTTGACAGGAGGTAAAATGTCCTATACACGTAATGATGGTGTAAAAGTCATTCCGTTGGCCTCTCTAAAACCGTAACGGCATGAGTAATAAACTTAGTTGATAAGTTTAGCAGGCTAAAAATCTTATAGCGTCAGTGGATTCTGGAAAGTGTCGTATGGGAGGTCTCTTACTTAAGCATATCGTAAGGTAATATGACTTATCCTATTCCGCCTTTTCGCAGTTGAGCGTCATTCGATAAGCCCGGCACATGATTTCCGTGTGCAACATGGCATTTCTCAGATAACCCCTCCCCCCGTGTCACTCGGCGTTTGTGCAGAGGTTTTGTGGGGAGATGTTGCATGGGAAAAGAAATTGCCCTAAAATTTGATACTACCAGGTTATTAGCCAAATTATTTCAACTTTATTTATAAAATTCCAGAATAATTACCGCAAAAACACCGATTATTTTACCACAAAAACGCCGATTATTTTGCCACAAAAACACCGATTATTTTGCTTAAATCATTGTAGTATTGTAACTTTGCGCAAAAATAGCAAATGAAATATCTAAATAGAACCGCAGACGAGCTTTTGAGAGACTTATTAGAGGCTTTTGGTGCGGTTCTGATTGAAGGACCCAAATGGTGTGGTAAGACCACTACAGCGGAACAACTGGCTCGCAGTGTAATCCGGATGCAAGACCCGGATATGCAGGAAGAGTATATGCTCACTGCTAATTCCAAGCCTTCCCTGCTGCTACAAGGAGAAACACCACGTCTGATAGACGAGTGGCAAGATGCACCTGTATTATGGGATGCAGTTCGTACTATGGTTGACAAAAGAGATGTGCCGGGACAGTTCATCCTTACCGGTTCAAATAGCATTGATAAAGGGAAAACGAAACACTCCGGCACTGGGCGTATCGTAAAAATGAAAATGCTACCAATGAGCCTATGGGAGTCGCAGGAATCCACAGGAGAAATTTCCATTGCCGAATTATTCAATAATCCGGATTACGATATTGACGGTAAAAAGTCTACAATGACAGTGGAGAACTTGATCTTTGCAGCGTGCCGAGGTGGATGGCCTGCCGCATTGAAGTGCAAAACAGAATCTGCCAAACTACTCATCTCACGCAATTACCTGAACAGCGTATGTTCAGAAGACATTTCGAGAGTTGACAAGATCAGGCGCAATGAAAATTTAGCAAAACAAATCCTTAAGTCTTATGCAAGAAATATATCAACAATCGCAAAAAAAACTTCAATGCTTGAAGATGTAGTGGCGTCGCAGAACATAAGTTGTAGTATGGATAGATTCGATGATTATATTACAGCCCTTGAAAAACTTTTTGTCATACAAGATATTGACGCATGGAGTCCGGCCATTCGCAGCAAAACAGCCATACGTAGTGCTCCCAAACGAGGATTCTGCGACCCATCCATCGCAGTGGCTGCTCTTGGACTTACTCCTGACGCATTAAAGACTCAACTCAAAACTTTTGGATTCATCTTTGAGCAGATGTGTATCCGCGATTTGAAGGCATATACTATAGATATGAATACACATGTGTCTTATTATCGTGACCGTTATGGGCTTGAGGCTGATATAGTGCTGCATCTCCCTGATGGTAGATATGCTCTAATAGAGTGCAAGCTTGGAAGTATGGAAATTGATAAAGGAGCAGAACATCTACTAAAAATCAGAGATTTAATAAGAGAGAAGAATGTAACAGAAAAACAGGTGCCTCTGCGAGAGCCGGATCTGATGATTATTTTGACAGGAGGTAAAATGTCCTATACACGTAATGATGGTGTAAAAGTCATTCCGTTGGCCTCTCTAAAACCGTAACGGCATGAGTAATAAACTTAGTTGATAAGTTTAGCAGGCTAAAAATCTTATAGCGTCAGTGGATTCTGGAAAGTGTCGTATGGGAGGTCTCTTACTTAAGCATATCGTAAGGTAATATGACTTATCCTATTCCGCCTTTTCGCAGTTGAGCGTCATTCGATAAGCCCGGCACATGATTTCCGTGTGCAACATGGCATTTCTCAGATAACCCCTCCCCCCGTGTCACTCGGCGTTTGTGCAGAGGTTTTGTGGGGAGATGTTGCATGGGAAAAGAAATTGCCCTAAATT
>CAYMNF010000018.1:0-33300 GCA_964391735.1 uncultured Bacteroides sp.
ACGTTACACATTGATTTGCAACATTTTACTCTCCTTAGGTACTACCCAAACGTAGGGACCCACGGCTCGTGCGTCCGCCGTCCGCCCCGGAAAATGCCGGCAAGCCCGGTATGAATTTCGGTGTGTTCCTGCGAAATACGTGTATTATTCGACCAATAATTTGGTCGTAGCGCATACGTTAATGTTTTCCGTGGGTTTCACCCACGGCTACGGTCTTGCACCACTACGTGGTGAGCTCTCGTACGCTCCATCGGCCGACAATTCAACCGCGTAGCTGTTGAATATCGTAGCCGTGGGTGAAACCCACGGAAAACATTAAAGAAAGAAAACGACCAATTTATTGGTCGAACTTTACCCGTACTAGTGCGTCACTACGTTCGGGTAGTATCATTGGATGAGTAAAATTCTGGAGGTCAATGGTTTATACTGCAGTTTGTTTACTGCGAATGGTGGGACACGGCAAACACGAGCTCATTAAACAATTGAAATAAAAAAACTTATATCTTTAGTGATAATCCCAAACGTAGGTGCGCGGTAAACTTCATTTTGCGCGGGGCAAACAAAACGGCCGCGACAATTGATTTGACGCGGCCGTTTTGAGTATGGTTAAGTAGTGTTACTTAGCGAGCTTGAAACGAACGGGAAGTGTGTACCAAACGTTCACGGTGTTACCGTTCATCTTACCGGGGGTGAAGTTGGGGAGGGTCTTAACCACGCGGGCAGCCTCCTTGTCAAGTGACGGGTGCTTACCACGCAATACTTGAACCTCACCTACCTTACCGGTCTTCGTCACCACGAAGCGAACTACAACCTGTCCCTCGATACCGTCATCAGCGGCATCCTGCGGATACCTGATGTGGCTGCTGAGGTATTGTAGCAGAGCGGCATCACCACCGGGGAAGGCAGGCATCTGCTCAACGTGGGTGAAGACTTTATTCTCTTCAACAGGTTTGGGTTGCTCTTTGATAACAGGAGCCTCGGTAACCTTCAGGTCAGCTTTCTTCTCTTTGATGTCCTCTTTCCACTCATCGGTACCCTGGTCAAATGTGGTGTTACCGACGGCGGTCTCAGTCTCCTTGATTTCGTCCTGGCTCTTGGGCGGTTCCTTCACCAGGTTGTCCTCAACGAACTTGATCTCGGTCATCTTTACGGTGTTAAGTACCTCCTCGGGGAGTGCAACCTCCTCTTGGGGCTGTACATAAACAGGGTCCTCCTCTTCAGGGGTATCGTTAGCATCTGAGAGGTCAACCAGCATTTGCTCGTTCTCATCCTCAGGGCGGGCCTCAACTTTGGTGATCACGGTGTTCACCAAGATGGCGAGGGCAGCCAAAACAATGAGGATGATTACAACGGCTATCATGGCCATGTTGTGACGGCGAGCAGAATTTTTGCGCATCTCGTATGCGCCGAAATCCTTATTCTTGCCTTCAAACACCAACTCACGCCACTCTTTCGATTGAAGATCTACATCCTTTGCCATTTTGCAATCTTTCTTTTAAAAGGTTAAACAATTGATGCAGACCATCACTTTGAGGGATGGGATGCCAGATAATTGATCATCATATACTTGTCGGCGTCGGTAAGCTGGTCAATCTGGTAGCGAGCGATTTGGTTGATCTGCATCTCGTCGAGTGCGCTGATCAGGCTTTCCCAAGTAGCCTCGGGGGTAGCTTTGATAACGACAACGGGACGCTCGATTTTCTCATCGTTACGTACCTTTTTGGCAGCATCCTGGTACAGGGAGTCGTTAACGGCTTTGTTCTTTGAGAAACCGTTATCTTTCCATTTTGCCTTCAGTTCGTCAATCTGACGAAGAACCTCCTTGTTGCGGTCATGCAAGATTTTGCGGATACCGCGCTGCAAGTGGTTTTCGTCGCCAAGAAACTCCTCCTGTTTCACAGGGTTGGGGCCGTTTACACCGTCCCAAGGTTTACCAAAGTAATAGTATACCACGTTCTTGACGGGTTTGCCGTTTGAGTCCTTAATGGCGTTGCCTTGGGCGTCACGTGCTACGTCAACTATCAGTGTTATACCTTCACTCTCCTTGGCTTCGGTCTTTTCACTCTCCTCGGTGGGTTCGTTCGAGGGCAACGTGATTGAGAGCGTCTGGCTCTTAATCATGGTGGTACAGAGCATAAAGAAGGTAATCAGAAGCATGTTCATGTCAACCATGGGGGTGAAGTCCACATGGATGTGCATCTTCTTCTGCGCGCCTTTCTTTTTCTTTCCGCCGTCTGATTGTTCTATCTGTGCCATATCTATTAATCTTCAGCGGTTTTAAGTGCGGTCATAATTGTGAAGCGGTTGAGCTTGAGGTTCTGCAGGTCGTTAAGCACCGGGTGGATCGCCTGATAGGGGGTTCCACGGTCAGCCTTAACGGTGATACCCTCACCGCTTTTAATAGCAGACTTGAATGTCTCGTTGTCAGCAGTGACTTTGCGGATAGCCTTCAACCAAATTGAGAATTGGTCGGGGTTTTCAACGGTGGCATCCGGGCTAACGGGGATACCAACCTGGGGGCTGTCGATCTGCTGCATGAACTTGTCTTGCTCGGTCTGTTTCATGGCCAGGAACTTGGGGAGAACCTGGAAGGGAACGCCGAACATGTTCATCTTTGAGAAGGCGTTGAGCTGTGCCTCGGTCAATGTTACTTTCTGTGAGTGGGTGTCATTCCAGTCGGCGATGGCGGCCATGGCGATGCTTTTACGCACGGCCTCGCTGCCGAAGGTGTCTTTTGACTCAGGATCTGCATCACCGAGTATTGACAAGAACACCTTGCCGTTGGGGCTGACAAGCACTGTGGCCAAGTCTGACACCGGAACTTTCTCCTCAGAAACAGATGACGGGGTGATCACCGTCACAGGCTCTTTCTGCAAGAAGGTTGATGTCAACATGAAGAAAGTAAGCAAAAGAACGGTCACATCACTCATCGCGGTCATGTCGATAAGTGTGCTTTTTCTTTTAATCTTTACTTTTCCCATAGGTCACTTATGTTGCTTGGTTTAGGGTTTAATCTGTTTTGCAACGGTGATTAGTGGGTCGAAGCAAATGTTTGGACAATTGAGTAGCCAATCTCGTCGATGGCGTATGTCAGGTTGTCGATTTTGTTGGTGTAGTAGTTGTAAGAGATTACAGCGAAGGCACCGGTTGCAATACCGAAGGCGGTGTTGATAAGAGCCTCAGAGATACCGGTTGACAACTCGGTTGAGTCAGGAGCACCACTCTGTGCCAGAGCCTGGAATGATTTGATCATACCCATTACAGTACCGAGAAGACCGACGAGAGTACCGAGGGTGGTGAGGGTTGCCACGATGGGCAGGTTCTGCTGCAGTGAGGGCATCTCAAGGGCGGTAGCCTCCTCAACGGCCTTCTGCAGGGTAGCGAGTTTCTGCTCTTTGGTGAGCTCGGTGTTCTCCTCCATCTCTTTGTAGCTCTTGAGGGCTGCTGATACAACAGCGGCTACAGTACCCTGCTGAGCTTTGCAGAGCTCCTGGGCGCGAGCAAAGTCGTTCTTCTTGAGGCAAGCTTTGATGTCGGCAACAAACTTGGTGATTGAGCCTTTACCCTTAGCTGATGAGAGGGCGATCCAACGCTCAACTGAGATCA
Source organism: uncultured Bacteroides sp. (assembly GCA_964391735.1). GTDB lineage: Bacteria > Bacteroidota > Bacteroidia > Bacteroidales > Muribaculaceae > CAG-1031. The sequence continues at coordinate 3,607 of CAYMNF010000018.1, forward strand.
CGATAACGGTAAGGAAGAGGGTCTGAAGGATAGGCACGATAAATCCACCCTTATAGATGGTACCCCACAGGTTTTTGGGATGGCCTTCTTCAAAGTGCATATCGGCACCGAACCAGAATATAAACAGCAAAACTGCTACAACGCAGCATGCCAAAATTACCCAAAAGGCGTTGCGGATGCCTTTTACGTTGCTGCCCTCCTTAACGGGTTTGGGGGCCTTTGGAGCGGCGGGACGTACGGGAGTGGTTTTGGGAGCTTCCATAATTTTGTCTTGAAAGTTACTTTTTTAGATTAGATAATTTAGTTATAAGATTTTTTATTGTTGTCCTGGCAAATGCAGTACCGGAGCATGATTGACATCCGGAGGCTGACGTAAGCCCGGGGTGGCAGCTTTTGTCCCCGGGAAATTGTGGCATCATGGCGGCGTTAAACGCCTGCTCGGCCCGTTAAATACACGGGCACGGAAGCATTAATTCTCTCCACTTCAGCAGCAAGCCCCTGAAAAACAGCCTCACTAACAGGTAATCATTACTTCTTCTTACCCTTTTTCGGTGTTTTTATGGTATCCGGTTGCCTCAACGGCGTTCATAATGCTCTCGCAAAGTTAGAAATTCTTTCTACTTATTCAAAATTTTTTCTCTAAGTTTTGGAAACTTTTGGAAAAAACTTTCACTAATTCATTAATAGCGCCCACAGCCGTATGCCTTTATTCTATTGAGCGGAACGGGATACCGCTCTGCTGCAATTCTCGCTTTAGGCGGTCGCGTTTTTGGCGACTGAGATCGCTTGACAGCAACACCGAGTCGGCCCCGACCTTTTGCGCCTGTGCGACAACATCTTTTGGGCCTCCCTTGCAGGCCACATAACAGTTAATTTTTCCCGGAACGGCATGCTCCTTATCAGCCAAACCGGCATCAAACCAGTATGTGACATCAGCAATCTGAACCAATGGGCCGCGACTCATTATACCGGGCTTGCGGCATGTGTCGGGTAAGAGGCTCACAGACACTATCTTACGCCGGCCGACAAAATCGCGGGCGCGCCGTTGCACATCAGCAAGGGCTACCTCTGCGGCTTGCCCTTTAAGAGTGGTATAATACCATAGGGAATCTCCCCGATGCAGAAGCAATCCCGTATGGTCTGATCTCCTCAAAAAATAATCCCCCTGCTCAGCAAGGGCCGGCTCGGTAACGGCAATCACTATGCATAGGGCCAGCACGGCGCCCACACCGGCCAATAGATGCTTTTTGCGATATCTAAGAAACAGGGCAAGCAACGCAAGGGCCCCCAAAAGGAGCCAGGGCATGAGCGGATGCATATATATTGAATCAACCCCTGAGTATTTCCACCCTGCAATGGCATGGGTGATGTCTTGCAACAGGGCATACACTCTATTCAATGCATCGGCGAGCCATGGAAAGGATACCCCTACAGAAGCCAAAAGGGCCATCACGGCACCCCCGGCAACCAATAGGAAAAGCAATGGCCCGGCTAAAAAATTTGAGAGCAAAAAGGCTGTAGGGAAAGTATGGAAACAGTACGCCACAACCGGTGCCGTCAACAATGTAGCCCCCAAGGTGGCGGCAAACACGCCGGTAGGATACCGAACCCATGCAGACATGCGGGGATTCACACTGAGGTGCCGCGCGAATATCAATATCCCGGCCACAGCAAGGAAAGAGAGGGCAAAGCCGAGGGTGAAGACCTGGGCGGGGCCAAACAGTGCGATGAGGAGGGCAGCCACACAAAGAGCATTTGGTGCGGAGTGCCTAAGGTTGCCCCACACGGCCAACAGGGCCACGGTTATCATTATGGCCGCGCGCACAACCGATGTTGATAATCCCGTCATGGCTGCATAGCCCCAGATTACAAGTATCAGAATAAGTGCTTTGCCACGCCTTCCGACAAGAAACCGCAATGGCAAAAGCAAGAGGGAGAAGAGCATAGCGATGATGCCGACATGCAACCCACTGAGTGCCAAGATATGAGCCAACCCGGCTCGGCTGAACTGTGCCCGCTCATCGGGGTCCAAAGCTGAGGAGTCCCCGGCAAGTGTTGCGCACAGAAAGCTCCATGTATCATAGTTGACATCAGTTTTAGCCAGGATGTTTTTCAGTTTGCCTCGCTGTCTTTTCATAGCGGACAGAAAGCCTGCGTCAGGTGACACATATCTGACAGCCTGTTTTGTTAGAAAAGTTTTGGCCACGATGCCTTTTGACAACGACAATGAGTCATAATCAATTTGGTCAGGGAAATCAATTGCGGGCCGTGGAGAAGCCAACAGTTCATCGAAACATATACGTTGGCCCGGGTCAATTATATTCTCGGTATCATCATACAACGCTGATACCAAAAATGGGGTCACCGGGGTGTAATTAATACTATCAATCCTCAGCAGCAAACTTTGTCCCCGACTTTGCTCACGGGCAGTTTCCACAGTTCCACTGCAGAAATACTTCTCCCCGTATGGCACCGGACAAGCAACCGGCTCGGCAGCAGTGCCCAATATACACCCTATCCCAATGCCTAAGATTCCCACAACAATTTTGTGGGCAAGCCCGAACACACCGCATAATATCAAAAAAATCCCTGCAATCAACGCACAATATAGGCCGAACCCCCAGAAATGCGCTACGACCATGCCTGCGCCCACCGCCAATGTCAGCGGTAGCAGGGGCATCATTGACAAAGGTGTATTGGCACCTCCCCGGGGCTGCTTTATGGCATTGTCAGGCACCCGAGCTGTGTCAGTTGGTTGTGTCGTTCCAAATCCTCCATGCCTCCATGGCCTGGAGCTTGAGCATCTGCATACCCCCTACATCAACACCCCCGGCCCCGGCACACCTTTGCAGAAAGAGGGTCTTTTCGGGATTATAAACGGCATCAAAACATATTGTTCCGGGCAGAATATCGTTGTAAGGAATTGGCAGACAACTATCCACATCAGGCCACATCCCAACCGGGGTTGCGTTGGCCAGAAGCCCTACCCTTGTCAATAATTGAGCATTGACATCATCGTATCCAACGATTTCACCGCGGGGCGAGCGACTCACCTTGCGTGGTGTGAAACCCAATTCATGGGCCCCTTCGCAAATTGCTTTTGCCGCTCCTCCCGTTCCGAACACCAAGGCTAATGGCCGAGTTTCAGGAAGGTCACCCACAAAGGGGCGTACGCTGCCGACAAATCCGGCCACATCGGTATTGAAACCCTTCAGGATAAAATCATTATCTTCATCGGAGGGGTACTCAATCTTTACCACATTGACCGCCCCTACCCTCTCAGCCAAAGGGCTTAGAGAGTTTAGGTATGGAATAATCTGTTGTTTGAAAGGAATCGTAACATTTAGACCGGCAAGGTCAGGGTATTCAGCAATAAGTTCAATCAATTCACCGATATCCTCAAGCTCAAAATTACGATATTCGGCATCTATATCATTACTTTTGAAAAAGTCGTTGAAAAACTGCGCGGAGTAGCTATGCCCCAAGGGGTTGCCGATCAGTCCATATATCTTGCGTGCCATAACAGATACCTCAAAATTATTTATTGACCCCAAAGTGGGTAGGTACAAATATAAAGTATTTTCTGCATGAGGACACAAAAAAGTATCGAGGAGGTATTTTTCCGTGGGGGCATCAGTCAATTTATGACTTCATTTTCAGCGAGTTGGCGGGTATAAATAAAAAAAATTACTCGTCGTCTCGACGAATAACTTTCTTACCTTAAATCTAATACCATGAAAAACTTGCACAAAGGTACGCATTTTGCTGCGATTGGCAAAACATCCTTAACAATATTTAACCTAACCGACACATTAGACGACAATTTATAGCAATCGGGAAGACCGGTGTCCATTGTGGCACCTGTCTTCCCGACGGATGAATAAACACCTTTGTGGCGTCGGGTACTTCTAATTATCCGTTGAGCTCGCTGGGGATGGCTACCAACCTATTCCCGCACCGGTCAATAAACTCAAGGATGTTTACACGCAGCTCGCAATCCTCAATATCCTCGGTGATGCGTTTAACGGCATTGAAGACCGAGGTTTGAGTTTGATAAAGATGGCGGTAACATGTTGCGGCCCTTTGGATATCCTCATCGGTGAACCCTTTGCGACGCATTATCACGGCGTTGGCGCCCAGGAATTCAACGGGGTTGTGGGCAAAAATGGTGTACGGGGGGACGTTGCTGCCGATGCGGCAACCGCCCTTTACCAGCACCCAGTCGCCGACACGTGTGTTCTCATGCAGCACAACGCGCGATGACAAAATGGTGTGCTTGCCAACCTCGGTGTCCCCGGCAATGGAGACCCCGTTGCCCAGCACAACATCATCCTTGATCCATGAGTCGTGGCCGATGTGGCTTTGTGCCATCACAAAGACGCCATTGTCGATACGTGTTCCACCCTGCCGACGAATACCGCGGTTGATGATACAATGCTCACGAATAACATTGTTGTCACCGATGAAACAATGCGTATCCTCGCCGGTCCACCTGAAGTCCTGGGGGTCGGCACCGATTATGCAACCCTCAAACACCCTGTTGTTGCGGCCCATCTTGGTGCCGCTGACAATGTGGGTGAATGGCATTATCTCACAATCGTCACCTATCTCAACGTTGTCGTCTATAACGACAAAGGGATGAATCTTTACGTTCTTGCCGAGTTTTGCACCCGGGTCAATCTGAGAGAGTGGGCTTATCATAGGTAAGAGATATTATTTTCGGCCGCCGCCGAGGTTTTGATAAAGGTTGATGATGGCTGCTGCCTGGTCTTGACGGCAAGTTATCTCGCCCATCTGGGCTGCCAACAGCGATTGTTGTGCGGTGAGGACCTCAAGATATGTGGTGTTGTAACCACCAAGGGCCAACAACTCGCGGTTGATGTCAAGGGCTTGTTGAAGATTCTGCACCTGCTCGGTGAGGTACTGCATCTTCTCAGTCGTCTTGGTGTATGTGGTGATGGCGTTTGACACATCTGCAGCTGCGCTCAGCACAGTATTCTCAAAGCTGAGCAACGCACCTTGTTGCTGCAGTTTGGCAACCTTGAGGTTTGTGGTGAGCTGACCACGCATAAACAAGGGTGCTGTCAGCGACGCGCCTAAGGCCAGGAACCACTTGCCGGGGTTGAGGATTGCAGAACCTACCTGGTTGGTGAAACCGCCGTTGCCCGTGATGTTGAATGAGGGGTAGAAAGCGGCACGGGCACTGTTGGTTGAATAGTATGCTGCAGCCAGACCCAGCTCGGCAGCCTTTATGTCGGGACGCGAGGCCAATTCACGCATAGGCACCCCGGCACCGTACTGAACGGGCATGTTGAGGGTGGCATTGGGCTGTATACTCCACTTTTGGGGCATCACGTTCAACAGCAGCGACATTGAGTTGTTGGCCTGTACAAGCCCCTGCTCAATATCAGTTATCTGGGCCAGAATGCTGCAATATTGTGCCTGGCTCTGCACCACAGCAGCCTGGGTAACACGGCCGGCTTCCTTGAGGTCGGTCATTACCTGCACGTTCTCCTTCCACAGGTCAGCGGTCTGACGGCTCAGTTGCAACTGACTCTCTAACGTTGAGATTGTGTAATAGCAACGGGCCACGGCCGCGATTATCTGGCTGCGTACCGCCTGCTCGTAAGCCTGTGAGCGCTCATAGTTGATCTGGGCACCACGCTTGCTGTTAAGCAGTTTCGCAAAAATATCAACCTCCCAGTTTGCGGCCAACGGCAAGGTATATGTCTTGCCCCATGAGGCATTATCCATAAAGAACTTGCTTGCATTGCCCTGGGGAGCGAAGGCCAGTGAGGGGAGGTAGCTGAGTTTGGCACCGTTGAGTTGAGCATGTGCCATCTCAACATTCAGGCGACTTTGCTCAAGGTTGGTGTTGTTGTCAAGGGCCTGCCCTATGAGGTCCTGCAGCATCGGGTCAGTGAATACCGTGCGCCAGTCAAGGTTGCCGATAGCCGTTGAGTCCTCAGGTTGCTGCAAAGCCCGGTTATACTCCTGCACCAAGGCGTTCTCCTCAGAGGCCAAATCATATTTTTTGTAAATATGGCAACCGCTGAGCATCGACATGCACAGCCCGGCGGCTACCATTACTATTATCTTATTAGCTTTCATGCTTGTGGCAATCAATTTATCTGTCAATGTGAATATTGTTCTATCTCGTTCTCCATGCCCTCATTCTTGGTGTCATCCCACTCAATGGGCGAAATCTTTTCCTGAATCATTTCAAAGATTACGAAGAGTGCGGGCACCACAAAAATCTGGAGAATCATACCAATAAGCATACCGCCGACCGAGCCGACACCAAGGGCGCGGTTACCGTTGGCACCTACACCATGGGCGAACATCATGGGCAACAGACCGACGATAAGTGCCAGAGAGGTCATAAGGATAGGACGCAAGCGCGCTCCGGCACCCTGTATGGCAGCGTTGACAATTGACATACCGGTTCTGCGGCGTTCAAGCGCGAACTCTACAATCAGAATAGCATTCTTGGCCAACAGACCGATAAGCATAATCAATGCAATCTGCAGGTAGATGTTATTCGAGACATCAAAAATCTTTGCGAAGATAAATGAGCCCATCAATCCGAAGGGGATTGAAAGGATAACGGCAAAGGGCAGTACGTAACTTTCATACTGTGCCGAGAGCAACAGGTATACGAACAGCAAGCACAGGCCGAAGATCATTGCCGTCTGGCCGCCGGAAGACTGGCTCTCCTCACGCGTCATACCGGCGTACTCAAAGCCGTATCCCTGAGGCAGCGTCTCGTTGGCTACCCTTTCAATGGCTGCCAATGCCTGGCCCGAGGAGTATCCGGGAGCCGGGTTACCGGTAACCGAGATAGACTGGAACATGTTGAATCGGTTCATCAAGTCAGGGCCATAGACGCGCTTCAGCGTTACAAAATTGCTGATTGACGCCATCTCGTTTCCGTTGCGTATCTTGATTGACGACAAGGTCTCGGGGCTGACACGCGCCTCGGGGCTGGCCTGCATCATTACACGATACAACTTACCGAAACGGTTAAAGTTGCTGACGTACATACCGCCATAATATCCCTGCAAGGTGCTAAGGATAAGCTGGGGCGACAAACCTGCCTGTTTGGCTTTGGCAGCATCGATATCAACCTGATATTGGGGGAAAGTGGGGTTGAAGGTTGTGTAAGCAACCTGAATCTCGGGCTGTTGGTTAAGCGTGCCCAGGAAATTCTGGACAATACCGAAGAATTTATTGATGTCACCACCGGTCTTGTCCTGCATCTTCAGCTCGAAACCGTTGGTGGCTGAGTAACCGGTAATCATAGGCGGAGCGAACATCAGCACACGTCCGTCCTTGATAACGCTCATCATCTGGTATAACTGGCCGAGGACCATATCGGCGGTCTTCTCACGCAGCTCCCAGTTCTTGAGTTTTACGATGAAAGTACCATATGTAGCACCCTGGCCGGCGATAAAGCTGTAACCGGCAATCATGGTGCGGCTCTGCACCTCAGGCACCTGTGCGATAATACCGTCAACCTTATCCATGGTGGCGATAGTACGTTCCTGTGATGTGCCCGGGGGCATATCAACCATCACAAACAGTGTACCGGTGTCCTCATTGGGTACCAATCCGGTGGGGGTGATGTTCATCAACCATACCAGGATACCCACCGCAACGCCGACTACCACTAAAGAGAAGTAGCGGAGTTTCTTATTGGTAAACAGCCTGTTCAGCTTTTCATACCCGCGGGTAACGGCATTGAAGGTGTTGTTGAAAGCACGCTTGAAAGAGTCGGTGAACAACCCAAAAAGGGTCAGTACACCAACCACGCAGGCAATAACGCCTTTGGCGACGTCTTCAAAACCGAACCACCCGAGCACCATCATGGTGACGGTTACAACAATCAAAGCAAATACAATCAGGGGGAAGAAACGGCCGGTGATTAATCCGCGCAGTTTGCCGCCCATTGCCTGTCCGGCAGCCTTGTAGGCGGTGCCCATGCGTTCACCGAGAGAGGCCTCCTCCTCACCCTCCTTCTTATGGGGCTTTAGGAAGACGGCACAAAGGGCGGGTGACAGCGTCAAAGCGTTCAATGCCGACAAACCGATGGCAATAGCCATGGTGAGACCGAACTGACGATAGAACACACCTGATGTGCCGGGCATAAATGACACGGGGATAAACACCAGCATCATTACCAGGGTAATGGACACGATGGCGCCGCCAATCTCGTTCATGGCATCGATTGACGCCTTGCGGGCGCTCTTGTACCCGACATCCAGTTTGGCATGCACGGCCTCCACCACCACAATGGCATCATCCACAACGATAGCAATCGCCAGCACCAAAGCCGACAGGGTGATGAGGTTGATGGAGAACCCGATAAGCTTCATGAAGAAGAATGTACCCACCAATGCCACGGGGATGGCGATTGCGGGGATAAGCGTTGAACGCATATCCTGCAGGAAGAGGAAGGTAACCAGGAACACCAGAATAAAGGCCTCAAGCAGAGTCTGCAACACATGGTTGATTGACGCGTAGAGGAAGTCATTGTTGTTCATGGGCACGGCAACCTCCAGGCCCGGGGGCAAAGTCTTCTTCAATTGGTCAACATACTTCAGACATGAGTTGATAACCTCGGTAGCGTTGGAGCCGGGGGTCTGGAACACGATGGCGGTACATGCTGTGTGGCCGTTATATTTACCGGCAAAGCCGTATGTAACGCGTCCCAACTCGATATCAGCAACATCCTTCAGTCGGAGCACCTCGCCATTGGCATTGGCACGGATAACGATATCCTCAAACTCCTCGGTCTCAACCAGACGTCCTTTGTACTTCATCACATACTGGAATGTCTGATTACCCTGCTCGCCAAAGGCACCGGGGGCGGCCTCGATATTTTGCTCAGCCAGGGCGGCTGCGACATCGGTAGGCATCAACTTGTACTGGGCCATAACCTCAGGCTTCAGCCAGATACGCATTGAATAGTCGGCACCCATAGCCATAACATCGCCCACACCCGATACGCGCTGCAACTGGGGACGGATGTTTATCTGTACATAGTTCTCAATGAACTTTTGGTCATACTTGTTCTCAACGTCATAGACGGTGATACCCAACAGCATTGATGTCTGACGCTTGGAGGTCAGCACGCCCACCTGCGTAACCTCGGCGGGCAGCAGGTTCTGCGCCTTGGCCACGCGGTTCTGCACATCCACAGCGGCCATGTCGGGGTCAAACCCCTGCTCAAAATACACATTGATGGTAGCCGAGCCGGTGTTGGTGGCCGTTGACTCCATATATGTCATACCCTCGGCACCGTTGATTGACTCCTCAAGGGGCGCGATAACTGAGTTCAGCACGGCCTGTGCATTGGCACCCGTGTAGGTGGTGGTCACCGAGATGGTGGGAGGGGCTATATCGGGATACTGCGTCACCGGCAGTGTCACCAGGCCGATAATACCCAAAAGAACGATGAAAATAGATATCACCGTTGACAGCACCGGCCTTTTTATAAATGTATCAAGTTTCATTGCTTGTAAACGAGTTGCTTGTTAGCTTTTCTGCGTGTTACTCACTGATGTTGACGATATGTTATTTTGCGGGGCTTGAAGCGGCACCGCCCTCAACAGGTTTAATAGTCATACCATCCTGGATGGCGTTGCCCACGCCCTCGATGACGATGCGCTGTCCGGGGGTAAGGCCCTCATTCACCACGTAGGTCATGCCGTCAGAATTGGCTGTAACATCAATGGGTACAGATTTTACTTTGTTATCCTGGTCAACAACAAAGACAAACTTGCGGTCCTGCAGCTCGTAGGTCGCTTTCTGCGGGATAACGATAACGTTGGTGCGGTCACGCGGGATAATAATCTGGCCGGTAGCACCTGAGCGCAACAATCCGCTGGGGTTGGGGAACAGAGCCCTGACGCTTGCGGCACCGGTGCTGGTGTCGAGCACACCTGAGATGGTTGACACCTTGCCAAGCTCGGGGTACATGTACCCGTCGGCCAGACGCAGCTCAACCTCAGGCATGGCGTTGATAGCGGCCTGTACCGAACGGCTACCGTTGTCGGTCATTTGCAGAAGGTCTTTCTCGGTAAGCGAGAAGTATGCGTATACCTGGCCGTTCTGGCTCACTGTGGTAAGGGGCTGTGTGCTTGAGGGGCTTGCCAATGATCCCACACGGTTGGGAATCTCACCAACGACCCCGTCACATGGGGCAGTCACCACGGTATATGACAGATTCTTCTTGGCATTCACAACCCCGGCCTGGGCCTGTGCCAAACCGGCTTGTGCCTGTGCCAGTGAGGCCTTGGCCAATTGCAGCTGGTTCTCGGCAGTGGTGTATTCAAACTGGGCTATGATGTTCTTCTCATACAGCGACTTCTTGGTGTCAGCCACCAGTTGGGCGTTTGCTACCGATGTTTTTGCAGCGTTTACATTTGCCTGTGCCTGAGCCACAGCAGCCTGGGCAGACTCAAGGGCGGCTTGGTATTGCACCTGGTCGAGGCGGAAGAGCACTTGCCCCTTTACCACCTGCTGACCCTCATCGACACACACCTCGGTGATGAATCCTGAGACCTGGGGGCGCACAGCCACATCGGTTTTACCCTTGATGGTGCACGGGAAGGTGTTTTGGCTCTCGGCATCGCCCGTTGCAATTGTCATCACGGCAATAGCCGGGGCCTGTTGTGCGGCAGCTGCCATCGCCGCGGCATTGTCATCCTTCTTTGAGCATGAGCTTAACACAACAAGCGAGGAAAAGGCCATTACAAGTCCTGCATTCTTCATTGCTTTCAGTTGCATAACTTTTCTTTTCATACTTTATCTTTTCTTACCACTCTGAGCAAGCCTGCCGTTTTTGACGGGGCAAGCTTTTTGTGACTCTTGTTTATTTATTACTTATCAATTTTGGTTACTCCCTCACGAAAAAGAGAGGGTACTTTACCGACTTGCAAAGGTAACATTAATTTTAAATTGTCAATGTACAAAAGGTGAATCTCAACGCGCAGATGTCTGATTTTTGCCCAAAATGTTCCAAAAATGACCAATTTTTTCAATCCTGAGAGTTTTTCTAAATACCCGCCAGCACATTTCAGCGCCCCAAAGTGTTATAAAGAAAAAAGTGAATATGGCACAAGACGACAACAGAGGAGGCCGGCGCGGGCGCTTTGACTCCTTCATCCACATCCTTAAAGACCTTTGGTGGTTGTGGCTGCTGATAATAGTGGTGGGGATAGTCCTGAAACTATTCTACCTGATTATTGCCGGGGCGGCATTCCTGATAGTCTGCGGCATCATCGTCCTGATTCTGAAACTTGCGTTTCGCAGCGATGATGACTCACGCAACCGGGATGACGGCAGTTGATTCCCCTCCCCGTACAATGCGTGTATAACGGGCAGTTGGGCAGCCCCTCAACGTTTACGGAAATTTTCACTACCTTTGCAAAAATTTTGTAGATTTTTTTTGAAGGAATAGCAAGGTATGATTTCAGTAAACAATCTGGGACAACAGTTTGGCAAACGCGTACTTTTTCAGGATGTAAACCTGACGTTCACACCCGGCAACTGCTATGGCATTATCGGTGCCAACGGTGCCGGTAAATCAACATTGATGCGCATCCTCAGCGGTGAGCTGTCGCCCACGCACGGCACGGTGACCCTGGGCCCCGGCGAGCGACTGAGTGTCCTTGAGCAGGACCACTTCAAGTTTGACGACTATACCGTGCTTGATACCGTAATAATGGGTCACTCCCAGCTGTGGGACATCATACAGGAGAAAAACGCCCTCTATGCCAAAGAGGACTTCACGGATGAGGATGGCATACGGGCATCAGAGTTGGAGGACAAATTTGCCGAGCTTGAGGGGTGGAACGCCGAGAGCGACGCGGCGGCCCTTCTCAGCGGCCTGGGAATCAAGGAGGATAAGCATGGGCTGATGATGCGTGACCTCAGCGGTAAGGAAAAGGTGCGTGTGCTCCTTGCCAAGGCCCTGTTTGGCAATCCTGACAACCTGCTTTTGGATGAGCCCACCAATGACCTTGACCTTGAGACGGTGGCGTGGCTTGAGAATTACCTGGCAAACTTTGAGAACACTGTATTGGTTGTGAGCCATGACCGCCACTTTCTTGACGCTGTCTCAACCAACACCCTTGATATCGACTACAACAAAATATCACTGTTTGCCGGCAACTACTCCTTCTGGTATGAGTCCTCGCAGTTAGCCCTGCGCCAGCAGCAACAAGCAAACAAGAAGGCTGAGGAGAAACGTAAGGAGCTGCTTGAGTTCATACAACGTTTCTCAGCCAACGTGGCCAAATCAAAGCAGACCACCTCGCGCAAAAAGATGCTTGAAAAGCTGAACATTGAGGAGATTAAGCCGTCAAGCCGCCGCTACCCGGGCATCATCTTCACCCCTGAGCGTGAGCCCGGCAACAAGATTCTTGAGGTAAAAGGCCTCACGGCATACTCCCCTGAGGGTGATGTCCTCTTCAAGGATATGAACTTCCAGGTTGAAAAATGGGACAAGATAGCATTCCTGAGCCGTGACCCGCGTGCCATGACCGCTTTCTTTGAGATCATCAACGGCCGTCGCAAACCGGATGCCGGCACATACGAGTGGGGCCAAACCATCACCACCGCCTATCTGCCGCTGGACAACCTTGAGTTCTTCAACACCGACCTCAACCTTGTCGACTGGTTGGGGCAGTGGAGCAAGGACACCAGCGAAATTTATATAAAGGGATTTTTGGGCAAGATGCTGTTCTCAGGCGAGGAGGTTCTGAAAAAGGCTTCAGTGCTGTCGGGTGGCGAAAAGATGCGCTGCATGATAGCCCGCATGATGATGACTGACGCCAATACCCTGGTGCTTGACTCCCCCACAAACCACCTTGATCTGGAGTCAATCCAGGCATTCAACAACACCCTGCAAGGCTTCAAAGGAAACATACTGATGTCAAGCCATGACCATGAGTTTATACAAACGGTTGCAAACCGCATAATCGAGATTACTCCCAACGGCATAATTGACAAATTGATGCAGTATGATGACTACATCACCGATGAGCGTGTTGCCGCTGCCCGCGAAAAACTGTATAATAACGAATAAAAGAGATGGCATCAACAATACAACCGGGTGACACCGTACGCTTTCTCAACTCAACCGGCGGGGGCCGCGTAGTGCGCCTTGACGGTCAAATGGCTTACGTTGACGAGGACGGCTTTGAGACCCCTGTTTTGATAAAAGAATGTGTGGTGGTAGCCCGTAAGGGTGACCAGCCCCCAAAGACAACTTTCAGGGCCGTGGCCGATACCCCCAAGGCTAAACCCGCCGAGTCGGTCCCCTCCCCTGCCGTTAACCCGCAGCGTGAGGCGGTGGCCGAACCGGTTAAAGAGGAACCGGGCAACGAGAAGCTGAATCTGATGTTGGCATTTGAGCCGGTGGACATCAAGCAGATTTCTACCACCGATTTCTACTCAATTCTGGTCAATGACTCAAATTATTTTATAGACTTTTTGTTGCTGACTCGCCGTGGCGAGGAGACGGAGTGGACGCTCCGCTCCCACGATGTCATCGAGCCCAATACACTGTTGGACCTTGACGAGGTTAAGCGCGGGGATATTGCCGGCTATGAGCATATCGCATTCCAGTGCATGGCTTATAAGCAGGGGAAAACCTTCACCCTGAAAAGGCCTGTGGCAATGGAGTTTAAGCCTGACCTCACCAAGTTCTTCAAGCTGCACTGCTTCAAGGAAAACCGCTATTTTGATGTGCCCGTGTTAGCATTTGAGCTTGTCAAGGCCGACCTTGCAGCCAACGCCCCGGCACCCTCTAACCGCAATGACCTGCAAGAGTTGCGCCGCAAGTACACCGAGGATCGACCCAAAGTGCGCCCCATTAACAAACGGCAACCCAAGACCGGCCACCCCAATGTACGTGAGGTGGATGGAATATTGGAGGTAGACCTCCACATCAACGAGCTGCTTGACAACACGCGCGGCATGTCAAATGCCGACATCCTGAACACGCAGGTTGACGAGTTCAGGCGCGTGATGGATGCTGAGCTGAAGAATAAAGGTCGCAAAATAGTCTTTATCCACGGGAAGGGAGAGGGAATCCTGCGCAATGCCCTGATGAAGGAACTGAAGCACCGCTACAAGGGCACCGACGTTCAGGATGCCTCATTCAGGCAATACGGCTTCGGAGCCACCCAGGTTACCATCAGATGATAATCTGCTTCAGCGGCACCGGCAACTCAGCGGCAGTAGCCCGCTTGCTTGACAAACACCTTGACCATTCCCGGCGGATAATCTGGGTTACCCCGGTCCATGCTTGGGGTCTCCCGCACGTGGTCACCGAGGCTATTGGACAATGGCCGGGTCCTTTCGCGGGAATGAAAGTTATCGGGACTGCAGCACAGGATGCGCCGCATTGGCTGGTGCTGACCTGTGGCGATGATGTGGGCCGTGCCCCGGCGATGTGGCGCAATGCATTGCATAAGCAAGGGCTGGAGGCACGCAGTGCTTACTCGGTAAGGATGCCGAACACATACGTCAATCTGCCGGGTTTTGATGTTGACTCCCCGGCTGTTGAAAAAGGAAAATTAGACGCGATGCCCGGGCGAGTTCAGGAGATTGCCAAGGCAATTGCGGCGCAAAAAGCAGGCGATGACGTCGTGCCGGGAGCCTTCCCGGCTTTCAAGACAAAGGTGCTGAACCCGATATTCAATGCCCTGTTGATGTCCCCAAAATGTTTCAGGGTCAACGAACGATGCACGCGGTGCGGAAGTTGTGCCAAGGCTTGCCCGGTGGGCAATATCACCATGACAGAGAACGGGCCGGTGTTCGGCGCAAAATGCACAACCTGCATGGCATGTTACCACATCTGTCCCGGCAAGTGCATTAGCCGTCCCTGCACAAAGGGAAAGGGCCAGTACCGGTTCAGATAACCTCAAGGTTAGCGTCGAGACGCTGACGCACAACCTCATATATCGCAACCCCGGCGGCTACTGATACATTGAGTGAGCCTATCTTCCCGAACATCGGTATTGCTACCCGGGTGTCACACAGGCGTAATGCCTCGGGAGAAAGCCCGGTGTCCTCAGACCCCATAACCAACGCAGTGGGACCGGTGTAATCAACAGTGGTGTAATTTATGTCGGTCTTCTCGGTAACAGCCACAACCTTGTATCCGTTGTCCTTCAGGAAGCGAATTACCCAAGGTATGTCCCTCTCACGGCACACCGGTATGTGATTGAGAGCGCCGGCTGAGGTCTTGACGGCGTCTGCTCCAACCGATGCGCTGCCCAGGCGCGGAATAACAATGGCATCGGCGCCGGCACACTCGGCTGTACGTGCTATGGCACCGAGATTGCGCACATCTGTTATACCATCAAGCACCACCAGGAACGGTAACATACCGGCCTCATACAGTTCGGGCACAAGGTTTTCAAGACGATGATATGTTATGGCTGACAGAAATGCCACCACCCCCTGGTGATTGCGGCGTGTCACACGATTAACGGCCTCGGCAGGGACACGGCGTACAACCACGTCAGCCTCACGGGCCTTGGCAATCAACTCACTGATAAGGTCAGAGTGCACATCCCGGCTAATAAGTATTTTGTCTATCTCACGACCGGCCTCAATAGCCTCAATGACGGCTCGGGCACCATATATATAGTCAGTTGATTCCATAGTAATGTATTTTTCCTGAATTTTATTCTATACCGTTTTGTAAAAGCGAGCGGGCAGCCGCCATGGCTGCATCATCCCCCCTGCGCCCTGACAGCATCAGAGCCAGCTCCTCAACGCGCCGGGCATCATCAAGGCGCTCGATTGAGGTTAGAGTAGTGGTCTCGGTGTCGGTCTTGTATACCTTGAAATGCGTCAACGCCGATGCAGCGACCTGCGGCAGATGTGTTATGGCCAAAACCTGTGTGTCGCCATGCGCGGCAATCCGGCGCATCATCTGCCCCATCCCTGCCGCAATGCTCCCCGACACACCGGTGTCAATCTCGTCAAAGATCATTACCGGCAAATTCATGCGGTCAGCCACAATTGCCTTGATGGAAAGCATCAGGCGCGATATTTCGCCGCCGGACGCGGTTCCGCCAACAGGCATCGGGGTCTGGGATTTGTTGAATGCGAACATGAAGGTAACCTTATCAGCACCCGCGGGCCCAAGGTCGGTAGGCTCCATGGCTATCTCCACGGCCAGATTGGGCATGCCGGGCGGCCTACAGTTGCCTAAAATTTCCTTTTTGAAGAACTGCGAGGCCTCTTTTCGATTGTTGGTGAGGACAGCGGCGGCTTCCACTGCGGCCTCTTTAGCCGTACGCACCTCGGCCCTCAACTTTGCCAACACGGCCTCGCTGTTCACTATTCCGTCAAGCCTCGCCTGCATCTTTACCAGGCACTCAGCAAGCCCGTCGGGAGTAGTTGACAGTTCCCGCGCAAGTTGATTGTAGGTGTCAATACGCTCCTCAACATACTGCAGGTACCGCGGATTGTCTTCAAGTTCATCCTCAAACTGCTTTATGGTAGCCAACACATCCTCCACGTCAACCAAGGCCGACTCCAGGCGCTGCGGGATATTTTCGTCATTATCCATTGAGCCCGCAATGTGCTCAACAGCCTGCAGGGCGCTACGAAGGGCGCTGATAGCGCCGGCTGAGCCATCAAGGGCATGGGCAGCCTCAGAAGCATGTGTGCGCAAGTATACAACGTCTGAGAGTTTTCTCTGCTCATGCTCAAGCTGCGAGAACTCCCCCTCAACGGGCTTCAACTGCGTCAGCTCCTCCACGATGCGTCGCAGGGAGTCCTCAGCCTTTCGGTTTTCAGCCGCCTCCTTGCTTGCCCGGCGATACCGTGCAAGGTTCTTCTTTAGAAGGGTATATGCTTGTCGGTACTGTTCAAGCGCCTCGTTGTGGTCAGCGATAGCGTCAAGCAGAGAAATCTGGAATGCCTCCTCCTGCAACAGGCGGCTATTGTTCTGCGAGTGGATATCAACAAGGCGCATCCCAACATCCCGTAAACAAGCCACCGAAACGGGTGTGTCATTGATAAAGGCGCGCGAACGGCCGTTGTCACCGCCGGAGGTCTTTACCTCACGACGCACGACACACCTCTCGGCATCCCAATCCAGGTCATGTTGCTTGAATACCTGTTGCAGCGCTACATCATCAGCAATACCGGTAAAGGTGGCCTCGACAACCGACTTTTGCGAGGGGTCGCGCACAACACGCGCCTCAGCACGTCCGCCCAACAGCAGTCCCAATGCGCCGATAATAATTGACTTGCCGGCACCGGTCTCACCTGTCAGCGCGCTGAATCCGGCCGGCAACTCAACATCCAGTCGGTCGATAAGCGCATAATTGCTGATGTGCAGTGTCTCAATCACTTGTTAACTCCTTTCTTAATCTGGTCAATGCGCTGGTGGTCAGTGGGATACAGCGTTGAGAAGAGCTCAACCACCCGGTCACGTTCAGCCTGCGTGCCCTTGGTATACAGGTTGACCATTTCATCGAGTTTGGCATCCCTGAAGATGGTTAAAGCCACCGACATTGGGGCAACGTCATAAATCTTTTTCAATGTCTCAAGGCTCTCGGTGATTTGTGCCCTCCCCTTGTCGGGACTTAGGGCCATTTGGTCAAGTCCCTGCCTGTGATACTGATACAGCATATCCCGGAAGATCTGGGTTGAGGGGTCGGTAAAAGCTGCCAGAATGCCAGCGCGGTTACGAGGGTCGTCAAAAGCCTTCCAACCGATATCCCCTGAGGATTGGGCCAGGCGCACAATCTGTCCTACACGATCCCAAAACGGTTGACCGCCGCGTGGCGAGAAGGTGTCAAAGTCCATGGCCAGAATCATATAGGCGTAGAAGTTGAGAATAGCCGTGAGCTGGCTCTCATGGTCGGTGTGTGAGAAGTTCAGCGGTTCACCCTCCTGATAGCTGAAGTCAATCTTTGTGTCCTTGAAGTTAAGGACGGTGCTGGCGTATGAGCTGTTATACACCGGCCGGGTGTACTGTATCTGTAAATCACCTTTTACGGTGTTGTCCTCGTATGACTTTACCGTCAGGAACAGTTTACAGTCAATCTTCTCATTTGGGGCTATCTGCGCCTCTGAGAATTTTGTGGTATTCATGTACTCGGTCAGGGCCTCCTGCAAGGTTGAGAACGTTGACTGGTACCCGTTGACCTGTTGAGCATTGACCTCAACCATACAGTTCAGCTCCTGGGCACACACGGTGTTCAGGAATGCCAGAATAACAGCTGCTGCAAAAGTGGTGATACGCCTTGTCATATATCATCGGTTGGCTAAAATAGTCTGCAACCTGTCAAGGATATCACACGCCACGCCGGTTTTGGGCTTAAGGGGGAACTGCTGCAAATGGCCTGTAGAATCCAGGATGGCTATGTGATTGGTGTCGGTATTGAAACCGGCCCCGGGTTCTGAGGCGTTGTTCAGCACTATGAAGTCCAGATTCTTGGCCTTGAGTTTCTTCTCGCCGTTCTTCAGCAAATCATCTGTTTCAAGAGCGAAACCTATCAGCACCTGGTCATTGCGTTTAACTTTACCGAGTCCGGCGGCGATGTCGGGATTCTCAACAAGTTGTATTGAAGTTAACGTGCCCTCCTCCCGTTTTATTTTACTGTCGCAGCATGTAGCGGGGCGGTAGTCAGCCACCGCTGCCGACATTATTGCCACATCGGCGTTGACAAACGCCTCCTCACAGGCCTGCTTCATCTGCAATGCTGTGGTAACCGGTACGACATCGATATCAGTAGGTTGCGCCTTCAGTGCCACCGGGCCGCTTACCAGTGTGACGTGCGCGCCGCGCCTTGCAGCCTCCTCGGCAATGGCATATCCCATTTTCCCGGAGGAGTTATTGCCAAGGAACCGCACGGCATCAACAGGCTCATGCGTCGGGCCGGCCGTTATCAGTATCTTTTTGCCGGCGAGGGGTTTATCGCCCGAAAAAAAATCTTCAAGGACTTCAAGAATCTTTTCAGGTTCCTCCATGCGCCCTTTCCCCACAAGGTGGCTGGCCAGTTCACCCTCTGCGGGCTCGATTATTATGTTGCCGAACCCCCTCAGCCGCTCAATGTTTGCAACGGTAGTGGGGTGTTGCATCATGTCAAAATCCATAGCGGGCGCAACAAATACCGGTGCGCGGGCAGACAGGTAGCTGGTAACGAGCATATTGTCGGCAACCCCGTTAGCCATTTTGGCAATTGTTGATGCTGTTGCCGGGGCTATTACCATTGCATCGGCCCACAGCCCCAGGCTTACATGGCTGTGCCATTCACCGGTGTTGGCGGTGAAGAACTCGCTGATGACGCCGTTCCCCGACAGGGTGGCCAATGTCACCGGGGTGATAAACTCTTTTGCTGCCGGGGTCATTATAACCTGCACCTCAGCACCCGCCTTTACCAACAGGCGTGTCAGGGCCGCAGCTTTATAGGCGGCGATGCTGCCGGTTATCCCCAGGACTATGTGTAGGCCCTCAAGTGGCGATTTCTTGCTCATCTCTGAGTTTTTGCAGCCTTTATGCGCATGGCGATACGCTCAAAGGCATCTTTGGTATTTTGCGGGAAGTCGCCCCTCCTTATCCATGACAGGTAAGAGGGGTCGTCATGCAGAACCTGCAATGCAGGTTTACCCTTGTACTTACCGAAGTTGATAATTTCGCGTCCCTGGTCATCGTATATCAGTCGGCCCATGAAGTCAACATTCTTCTTCTGTGACGAGAACTCACTGAGGCCGTCAATGTCGGTGGGCAAGTCGCCGTAACGGTCAAGTTGCGCCAGAAGGACCTCATACGTTGCGCGCGTGTCAGCCATGGCTGAATGAGCCTCCTCCAGGTCCTTGTTGCAGTAGAAGCGATAGGCGGCCACCAGGGTACGTTGCTCCTTTTTATGAAAAATGGTTTGCACGTCAACGAACTTGACCTTCGAGAAGTCAAAATTGATTTGCGCGCGCCTGAACTCCTGGTCAAGGATGGGCACATCAAAGCGGTTTGAGTTGAAGCCCGCAATGTCGCATCCCTCAAAAATTGACTTCAGGCTGTGGGCAACATCCCTGAAGGTAGCACACCCGGCCACATCGGCATCGGTGATATGGTGCACGGCTGTGGCATCAGCGGGGATAGGACGCTCGGGGTTGAGGCGCCGCGTACGGCTCTCCTCGCTTCCGTCGGGAAAAATCTTCAGGTATGAAAGCTCTACAATGCGGTCTGTGAGCACATTGGTACCTGTTGTTTCAAGGTCAAAAAATATTATCGGCCTTTGTAGTGACAGTGTAGCCATTTTCTTGCGTTACCGAGACCTTAAAATTCGTTTACCAACATCGGCATCAGAACCATAACCAGGTTGGTTTGGGGTTGCTGTTCGCCGGGACTGAAGACGCCGGGGCGTGAGGGGTCACTGATAGCTAATTCAACCTCAGGGGTACTGAGTGATGACAGAATCTCGCCGACGTATGGTGCTGAGAAGCCCACCACCAGTTCACGTCCTTCATAGCTGCAAGGAATTGAGTCCTCAGCACTTGAGTTCAATTGATTCTCGGTAGCCTTGAGTATCAGCAACTCGGGGGTAAACTTGAAGCGTACCAGTCCGTTAGTACCCTCGCAGCAAGCACCCACACGGCGCAGGGAGCTTTGCAGGGCTCCGCGGTTGATGGTCATGTGGTAGGGATTGTTGTCAGGGATAACGCGGTTATAGTCGGGATAAGCAGCCTTCAGGAAGCGTGAGGTGAAGGTGAATGTCTCGCTCTTGAATACGACCCCGCGCTCGCCAACAGAAACGTTCAGGTTACCCTTGTGTTCAAAAGCAGTTTTCAGCACCGTCATAGACTTTACCGGCAACAGGAATGCGGTTTCGCCCCCGGGCTGAATTGTTTCGTCAATAAACCTTACGAGCTTGCGTGTGTCGGTTGACACAAAGACCACCTTGTCAGGCTTTATATCCCAATAAACACCCATAATGTGCGGGCGCAACTGCTCGACACCGGCGGCAAACGATGTGTAGTCGGCAACCTTGGTTATGCGCTCCATGTCTACATCAAAGCTAAGGGGCTGCTCTTGCCCGTCAACCGGGTCAGACAACGGGAACTCGGCGCCGTCAAACCCGGCGATCTTGAAGTCGCCCATCGAGTAGTGAATCTTAACCTCGCCAGAGGTTTCAGGGTCGGCACTGATGTCCAGCCCTACATCGGGGAACTCCTTGAGCAGGTCAACAATCTTGCGTGCGTCAACACACACGCAGCCGTCACCCTCAGGCTCCTGTACCCGCAAACGGCCCTCAAGAAAATTCTCCCCATCCGAGGCTGTAACGGTAAGCAAATCCCCCTCAAGCGTGAGTTTGAAATTGTTGAGAATTTCCAGGGCATTTTTTGAATTTATTATTTTGCTCACCGATGACAACAGCGGGTAGAGCGCCTTTTTTGAAACGTTGAATTTCATTGTGATCCGTTTAGGTTATATTTTGGGCAAAAATAACAAATATTTTTGAGTTCATTACCATATTACGGCAATAATTGCGAAATTTGCAGCGAGACAATCGGCACACGCCGACAACCAAAATACGGGTATATATGAGAGACGGTTTTATGCGAATAGCCGCAGTGTCGCCCAAGCAGCTGGCGGGCGATGTAAACAATTGTGTAGACACCATTTTGAGCACCCTCAAGGGGCTAAACTCAATGCACGTTGAGCTTGCCGTTTTCCCTGAGTTGTGCCTGACGGGATACACCGCTGCAGACCTTTTCCATAACCGACGTTTGTTGGATGATGCCGAGCAGGGTTTCAACAGGCTTGTTGAGGCCTCCCGTTCGTTGACTACCGCCTTCATTGTGGGGTTGCCCGTGCGCACCCAAACGGCGTTGTATAATGCCGCTGCACTTATTGACCAAGGCACGGTACACATCACGGCAAAGAGCTATATACCCAATTACAATGAGTTCTATGAGCGCCGGTGGTTTGCCCCGGCTCCTTCCGAGCCCCTGGAGGTTGTGATTGGCGGAAAGAGATACACCCTCACCCCCAACGGCGTGTTTGACGTGAAAGGTGCCTGGGTGGGGATAGAGATCTGTGAGGACCTGTGGGTACCCCTGCCCCCCTCCACCGCCATGGCCCTGTCGGGGGCCGAGATTATTTGTAATCTTTCGGCCTCAAATGACCTCATTGGCAAGCATGACTATCTGTGCGACCTGATACGCAGCCAATCGGCCAGGCTTGTGTGCGCCTATGCCTACTCCTCGGCCGGGGCCGGCGAGTCAACAACCGACCTGGTGTTTGACCCCAAAGCCATGATTGCCGAGAACGGGAGTATGCTGGCCGAGAGTCCCAGGTGGCAACCATCAGGGAACGCCCGGGCCATTGCTGACATCGATGTGGAGGCCCTGAGGCGAGACCGCATGCACCTAACCACCTTTAACGATTGCCGTGAACGTAACGGCATACGCCCCCTACCCTCCCCCGCCGGTGACAACTCGGGCTCTGATGATCTGCTTTTCCGCAAAGTTAATTCTCACCCCTTTGTCCCGGCTGACAATGCCGACAAAGACAAACGTTGCGGAGAGATTATTGAGATTCAATCCTCAGGGTTGGCACGGCGCCTTGAGGCTATCGGCTGCTCACATGCCGTTATCGGGATTAGCGGCGGCCTTGACTCAACCCTGGCACTGCTCGTAACGGCGAGAGCATTCAACAAGTGCGGGCTGCCCCCTGAAAATATTTTGGGCGTGACGATGCCCGGTTTCGGAACAACGGGGCGCACCCACCACAATGCCGTGAAGCTGATGGAGTGCCTTGGGGTGACGGCGAAAGAGATTTCAATTGTCCCGGCTGTTGAACAACATTTTAAAGATATTGGCCAAGACCCTGATTTGCACGATGTTACATACGAAAATTCACAGGCACGGCAACGCACCCTGCTGTTGATGGATCTGGCCAACAAGTATAACGGCATAGTGGTTGGCACGGGCGATTTGTCTGAATTGGCCCTGGGTTGGGCAACCTATAACGGAGATCACATGTCAATGTACGCCGTCAACGCCGGCGTGCCAAAAACCTTGGTGAAATGGTTAGTGCAATGGTTTGCCCAACACACCCCTGATGAGGAACTGCACGATGTCCTCAACGACATTATCGACACCCCTGTGTCCCCTGAATTGCTCCCGGCCGAGCAGGACGGCACCATTGCTCAGAAAACTGAGCACATTGTGGGGCCCTATGAGCTGCATGACTTCTTTCTGTATCACACCCTGCGTTATGGTCGCGCGCCTGAGACAATCCTAAAGCTTGCCCGTAAAGCATTCAGTGCCGACCAATACAGCACCGAGGAGTTGGAGCGGTGGCTTAACACCTTCAACCGTCGGTTCTTTACTCAACAGTTTAAACGCTCATGTTTGCCCGACGGGCCTAAGGTTGGCAGCGTGTGCCTGTCGCCCCGTGGAGACTGGCGCATGCCCAGCGACTTCCCTTACATCCCCTGGACGCTGTGATACCCTGATGGGATTTACTCCTCTTCGGTAAGGGAGAAGTGGAGGGCATTGAGCGGACGCATGACGTTGACAAGCCTTTGTGACCAGAACTGCTCAAAGTCATCGGTTACAGCGGCAAAGAACTCACCGGCAAGTTCGTCGGGAGCATCACGCACACCCTCAAGAAAATTATACATCTCCTGAAAAATATCAGCCAGATGTTCAGCTATTGAAGCACCGATAGGGGTGTCGCTGTACTTCATGTCCTGTTCAAAAACCTCAAGGAAGGTATCATCAGGGCCGTAGAGGGTCTCAATGCCCAAACGCACCGAGTTGTAATAGTCCTCATCAAGGGCTGCCGGGATATACGCCTCGACATCCTCGCCGGCCTCACGGATGGTGCGCAACAGACCGTCAGCGGTTATGTACAGGCGCGGCAAAAGGCGCACGGCCTCGTTGGTGAACGCTGCCGGGGTTGATTGGGGTGCGTTCTCAACCAAAGCACAATACTCGTTGGCTAAGGCAATAAATGTAAGCTGATTGTTTGTCATTGCAATTGATATAGATTATGCTCCCTGATATACTCGGCCACCCCCGGGGGCATAAAGATGTCGACATCCTTGCCCTGAGCTATGGCCTTGCGCAGGAACGTTGAGCTCAGCGATGACAACGGGGCATTGACCACCTTGATGTTAAGGTCCAGAACCGTCGGCACAGGATATCCCGGCCGGGGATAAACAATAAGACCGTAATCCCCAAGAATCTTGTCATAGGCGCGCCATTGCTCAAAGATGCGCAGGTTGTCACTGCCAATAATCGGCTTGAAACGCCGACGGGGATAGCGCTTATGAAGGGCTTGCAGGGTTGTGATGGTATATGACGGCCGCGGTAGCGACAGCTCAAGGTCACAAACCCCCACTCCGGGCAGATTGCGGGTAGCTATCTTCAGCATCTCCAGGCGGTGCAAATCGGGGATAAGCTCCAGGGAGTGTACCTTTAGGGGGTTAAGGGGTGACAGGGTTAGCCATACCTCACTGAGGTTGGTAAACTCAACAAGGTATTTGGCAACCAGCAGGTGCCCTATATGCACCGGGTTGAATGACCCCCCGAGGATTCCTATCAATGGTTTCTCTTCACTCATTCTTCAGAAATGTTGTACATGCGTCTGCCACCTCTTTCACGGCCTTCTCCAGGTCATCATTGACGACGACACGGTCAAAAGCAGGGGCTTGAGCCAACTCATACCCCGCGCGTTCGAGGCGCTTTTCAATGTCGGCAGCTGAGTCGGTGTTGCGACCTTCAAGGCGCCGGCGCAGGGCATCTATTGACGGGGGTTGGATAAACAGTGCCAAAGCGCGGTCCCCGTAAAGTTTCTTCACATTCAAAGCCCCCTTGACATCCAGGTCCAGCACACAGTGATGCCCGGACTCAAGTATGCGGTCGATCTCAGACTTCAGCGTCCCGTAGAAACGGCCGGGGTAAACCTCCTCATACTCAACAAATTCGCCGTCTGCTATACGCCGGCGAAACTCATCGGCGGTGAGAAAGCGGTACTCCACGCCATCTCGCTCGTTGCCCCGCGGGGGTCGGGATGTTGCTGATACCGAAAACTTCATCTCGGGTACCTGCGGGTCATTGCTGAGTCTGTTGATGATGGTGCTTTTCCCGGTGCCTGATGGCGCGGAAAATATGACGATTTTGGGCTGCATTCTCGTGTCGGTAATTTAGATTTAGGGCTTTAGGCGGGGGTCAAAGAACGTTCAGGACCTGCTCCTTGATTTGTTCAAGTTCATCCTTCATCTTCACAACCTGTTGCTGCATAAGCACATGGTTGCTCTTTGAACCCAACGTGTTGATTTCGCGACCGATTTCCTGGGCAATAAACCCAAGCTTTTTCCCTTGGGATTGCGAGTCGGTCATGGTGTCGAGGAAGTAGCGCAGGTGCCCGGCAAGGCGTTGCTTCTCCTCGGTGACGTCAAGTTTCTCAATGTAAAATATCATCTCCTGCTCGAGGCGTGCACGGTCCACATCGACCTGCTTCAGCTCGGCCAGGGCCTCCTCGATGCGTTGCTTGATCTTGGGTACGCGCTCCCTCTCCCACGGCTCGATTTCCCTCAGCAAGTCAGCAATTTTTTTGATGCGCGCAGCAAAGAACTCTTCAAGCTTCACCCCCTCGGCCCTGCGAAATTCAATCAGGGACTCTGTGGCGGTATCCAAGGCGCTGAGCATACCGTTAACAACCTCCGGGTCAACCTCATGGTCCTCTTCGGCCTCGACGAGCACCTCGGGCATTCTCAGCAGCAGCGCGTGCCAATCGGCCGGTTCGGGGAGTCCCATAATGGCGTTTGCCTCAGCTATCTGTTGGCGGTACCCCTTCATTACCTCGACATTCAGCACCGTGTGAGCGGCATGTTTTGTCTGTTGTATGGTGATGAAGACATCAATCTTGCCGCGGCCAAGACGCTCGGCAAAGCGACGGCGAACCTCAAGCTCAACACCGCGCAGGGTGTGGGGCAACCGAACCGACAGGTCAGCTTGCTTTGAGTTTAACGACTTTATTTCAACAGTAACCTTTCCGTTAGGTATTTGCGCTGTGGCTTTTCCAAAGCCGGTCATGGAAAGTAGCATGGTAATCAGTTCCTTATTTTTCACCACAAAATTAATAAGAATGGTGAAAATAGCCTAACTTTGCAAAAAAAATTCCACCCCTTATGGCCACATTACTGCTTCTTGACACCTCAACCACAGCCTGTTCGGTAGCCCTGACCGATGACGGGCAGGTGTTGTTGCATCCCCATACCCTGCAACCCCAGCAACATGCCACGGTGCTGAGCGGGTTCATCAAAGAATGCCTTGACCATGCTGCGGAGCACAATCTCAAGATTGATGCCGTGGGCGTTAGCATGGGGCCGGGCAGTTATACCGGTCTGCGCATAGGGTTGTCTGAGGCTAAAGGTCTGGCGTACGCCCTTGACGTCCCCCTGATAGGGGTCTCGACCCTTGAGCTGCTTGCCGTAACGGCTATGTTCAGCGGGGACTTCACCGGCGAGGAGCTGTTGATACCCATGATTGATGCCCGGCGCATGGAGGTTTACACGGCTATCTATACGCCGGCACTCGAGGCCATAGAAGGCCCGCATCCTCTGATTCTAACCCCGGGTTGCCTCAACGATATTGTGACCGCCAACGGGGGGAAGGCCATAGCGGTGGGTGATGGCGCGGCAAAAAGCGTTGAGGCCTGGGGGGCAGCTTCCCCGGGGGTAAAAATCCAGGGAGAGACAGTGCCATTGGCGGCAAACATGCTGGCACTTGCCGAGCGTGCCTGGCACCGCCGGGAGTTCCTTGACCTTGCCTACTCGGTGCCCGAATACCTCAAGGAATTCAGGGCCCTGAAGCCTAAAAAACCATTCTGAGGCGTCCTTTTTTGCCCGCCGGGCAATATCGCCGCGCGTGATGCGTTAACTAAACAATGAAGCGCATAACCCAACCATTGACTGCCTTGTTGCTGACGGCTTTATTATGCCTGGCAGCAGTGCCGGCATCGGCTCGCCGTGTCAACGACAAGTTGATGAACAGGCCCTATGCCGACAATCGCGCATGGCATTTGGGGTTCTCGGTGGGTGTGCATGCCCAGGACGCCAGTTTCACCCACAACGGCTTTGTTGGCGAGGACGGACAGACATGGTTCATGGACCAGCCGGCCTACTCACCGGGGTTCTGTGTCAACGGCCTGGTGGACTTCAGGCTCAACACCTACTTTAACGTGCGACTGTCCCCCGGCATGTACTTCGGCAACCGAGAGATCAAGATGGTTGATACCACAAACGGTGGTCAAGAGAAGCAGAACATGAAGAGTGCCTACGTTGTGATGCCTATCGAGCTGAAATATTCAGCCATGCGTTGGGGCAACTCACGTCCCTACCTTATCGGGGGTGTCATGCCGGCCTTTGACGTGTCGAAAAAGCGCAGCGACTTCCTTAAGTTCAAGCCCTTTGACACCTACCTGACCGTGGGATTCGGGTGCGACTTTTACCTGCCGTTCTTCAAATTCTGTCCGGAGGTAAAATTCTGCTTTGGCCTTGCCGACCTGCTTGAGCGCAAGCGTCCTGACCTGGTGGATGACCCCGGCAAAATGATAATGACCGAGTCATTGGCCAAGGCCAAATCAAAAATGATAGTGCTAACATTCTATTTTGAATAACCTGATGAGACACCTGCGCCGTATACTCACAGCACTTGTGGCGGTTCTTTGTGGCTTGCTCGCAAAGGCGCAGACCGACCCGTCCTTTACCCACTACTTTGACATACCCACCTACTTCAACCCGGCGGCTGTCGGGCAGATTGACTACATACGCATACGCGGGGCGGCAAGGCTGCAGTGGGTCGGCGTGGACAATGCCCCCACGTCATTTGTGCTCACGGGGGATATGCCTTTCAAGTTCATTGGAAAACGCTTCGGCACCGGTATTAACCTCTTCACCGAGAGTGCCGGTCTGTACAAGACCATCACCGCCGGTGCCCAGATAGGTTACAAGTTCAAGGCCCTGAAAGGTGAATGGACAATTGGTCTGGAGCCTGGCATAATCAACCAGGCATTCAAGGGTAGCAAAGTCTACATTCCTGAGGATGATGACTACCACCAGGCCACCGATGAGGCCATTCCCAACACCGATGTTGCCGGTACATCCTTTGACCTGGGCGTGGGTCTGTGGTACAACCATCCCCGGTTCTATGCCGGTGTGTCAATGAAGCATGCGCTGTCACCGTCGGTAAAATTCTCAGACAGTGACAACCAGACCGGCGGTGTCACCGGTGGCGAGTCAGCCGACGGCACAAACATCAAAGAATTCAGTTTTGATGCCCGGCGCACCCTTTATTTTACCGCCGGATGCAATATCCCCATAAAAAACACGTTATGGGAAGTGATGCCATCAATGATTTATCGCAGCGATTTCACCTTTTGGAACGTTGAGGCAACCGCCCGCGTGCGCTACAACAAATTCTTGATAGCAGGCATCGGATACCGCTATGACGACGCTGTGTCGGCATTGTTGGGTGTCGAGATCAAAGGGTTTTATCTGGGCTATTCCTTTGACTACTCGCTCAGCGAGATAGGGCGCGCCTCCTCAGGCAGCCACGAGATTGTAGCCGGCTATAACCTGAAACTGAATCTGGGGGAGAAGAACCGCCACAGGCACAAGAGTGTGCGCCTCATGTAAGGGCCCTCCCCGGGCCAACGGGCTGATTTTTTGAGAATATAAAATAGAGAACATCATAACCATAAAAGAGGTAACAACGGTATTAGCATACCGACGTCCGCATAGAAACAGATGATACAGAAGACCAACATATTACTGATGAGTCTGGCAGCAGCCTTGCTACTGAGTGCATGTGCTGCCGGGAGCCAGTCGTCAGGCGGCGAGGTAACCGGTGTCAGCGGTACATCATGGGCAGAGCCGACACCGTACGGCATGGTATTGGTGTCACGCGGCTCCATGAAGGCCGGTGTATCCCGTCCCGACTCGGCATGGAACCTTCCGGCCGATGCCCGGGGGATGTCGGTGGACGCATTTTGGATGGACGACACCGAGATTACCAACGCTGAATACAAGCAGTTTGTATTTTGGGTGCGCGACTCCATTATCCGTGAGCGCCTTGCCGACCCGGCATACGGTGGCAATGAGGAGTTCAAGATTGAGGAGGACCGCGAGGGTAACCCCGTAAAGCCGCACCTCAACTGGAACAAGCCTATACCCTGGCGCAATCCCTCTGAGGATGAACAACGCGCCATCGAGAGCCTTTACCGAACCAATCCAATCACGGGCAAACGTGAGCTGGACCCCGAGCAACTGAACTATCGCTATGAGGTGTATAACCACACCGAGGCCGCCAAGCGCCGCAACCGCCTCAACCCCAAGCGTCGTGAGTACAACACCGACCGTCCCGTGCCCACCACCAATCCGACCATCTCAAAGGACACCGCATACATCAACGATGAGGGCGAGATCATACGCTCAACCATCTCCCGCACACTGACGGGGGACTATGACTTCCTCAACACCTACATTGTCAATGTCTATCCCGACACCACCGCGTGGGTCAACGACTTTGAGAATGCCTACAACGAGCCCTACGTCAGGATGTACTTCTCACACGGCGGCTACTCAGACTACCCCGTGGTGGGTGTGAGCTGGGAACAGGCCAACGCTTTCGCCAACTGGC